>NZ_JBVIMH010000008.1:0-83720 GCF_055579945.1 Kitasatospora sp. NPDC032150
GACCGGCCCCGACACCCTCACCCCCCTGATCACCACCCTCAACCGGCTCCGCCGCCGCCACCCCGCCCTCCAGCAACTACGGAACATCACCTTCCACGGGACCGACAACGACCGCATCCTCGCCTACTCGAAGAAGGCCATCACCCCTGACGGCCTGACCGACCACGTCATCACCGTGGTCAACCTCGACCCCCACCACGCCCAGGAAGCGACCGTGACCCTCGACAGCGACCACAGCTTGAGCGTGCACGACGAACTCACCGGCACCGCCTACACCTGGGCCAGGCACAACTACGTCCGGCTCGACCCCGCCACGGGCCCGGCCCACATCCTCACGGTTCGGAGGAACCCTCAGTGACAGTCAACGAGCCCGTCGCCGACACCTTCGCCGAAACCTCCCCCAGGAACCTGGATCCCGAGTGGTTCAAACGCGCGGTCTTCTACGAGGTCCTGGTCCGCTCCTTCCAGGACAGCAACGGCGACGGGATCGGCGACCTCAAGGGGCTCACCTCCAAGCTGGACTACCTCCAGTGGCTCGGCGTGGACTGCCTATGGCTGCCACCCTTCTTCGCCTCCCCGCTGCGCGACGGCGGCTACGACGTGGCCGACTACAAGTCGGTGCTGCCGGAGTTCGGCGACCTGGCCGACTTCGTGGAGTTCGTCGACGCCGCGCACAAGCGCGGCATGCGCGTGATCATCGACTTCGTGATGAACCACACCAGCGACCAGCACCCGTGGTTCCAGGCCTCCCGCAACGATCCTGACGGACCGTACGGCGACTTCTACGTCTGGGCGGACGACGACAAGCAGTACCCCGACGCCCGGATCATCTTCGTCGACACCGAGACCAGCAACTGGACCTACGACCCGGTCCGCAAGCAGTACTTCTGGCACCGGTTCTTCTCGCACCAGCCCGACCTCAACTACGACAACCCGCGGGTGCAGGAGGAGGTGATCGCGGCCCTGCGGTTCTGGCTGGACCTCGGCATCGACGGCTTCCGGCTCGACGCGGTGCCGTACCTGTTCGCGCGCGAGGGCACCAACTGCGAGAACCTGCCGGAGACCCACGACTTCCTGAAGCGCGTCCGCAAGGAGATCGACGCCGACTACCCGGACACCGTGCTGCTGGCCGAGGCCAACCAGTGGCCCGAGGACGTGGTCGACTACTTCGGCGACTTCGGCTCCGGCGGCGACGAGTGCCACATGGCGTTCCACTTCCCGGTGATGCCGCGGATCTTCATGGCCGTACGCCGGGAGTCGCGCTACCCGGTCTCCGAGGTCCTCGCCAAGACGCCGACCATCCCCTCCGGCTGCCAGTGGGGCATCTTCCTGCGCAACCACGACGAGTTGACCCTGGAGATGGTCACCGACGAGGAACGCGACTACATGTACGCGGAGTACGCCAAGGACCCGCGGATGCGGGCCAACGTGGGCATCCGCCGCCGGCTCGCCCCGCTGCTGGAGAACGACCGCAACCAGATCGAGCTCTTCACCGCCCTGCTCCTGTCGCTGCCGGGCTCACCGGTGCTCTACTACGGCGACGAGATCGGGATGGGCGACAACATCTGGCTGGGCGACCGAGACGGCGTCCGCACCCCCATGCAGTGGACGCCCGACCGCAACGCGGGTTTCTCCTCCGCCGACCCGGGCAGGCTCAGTCTGCCGCCCATCATGGATCCGGTGTACGGCTACCAGGTGACCAACGTCGAGGCGCAGCAGAGCAGTTCGTCCTCCCTGCTGCACTGGACGCGTCGCATGATCGAGATCCGCAAGCTCAACCCCGCGTTCGGCCTCGGCAGCTACACCGAGCTGCCCTCCAGCAATCCCGCGGTGCTGGCCTTCGTGCGCGAGCACGAGGGCGACCTGGTCATGTGCGTGAACAACTTCTCGCGGTTCGCGCAGCCGACCGAACTGGACCTGCGGCGTTACGGGGGGCGGTACCCGGTCGAGCTGATCGGGGGCGTGCGCTTCCCGTCCATCGGCGAATGGCCCTACCTGCTCACCCTGGCGGGGCACGGCTTCTACTGGTTCCAACTGCGCAACCCCCGCACCAGGTAAGGACGGTGGGAGCGGCGGCCGCCGGGAGACGGCCGGGAAGTAACGAACCATCAGGTTCCACCCCCCGGGGGCGCGCGAACCACCCCCCGCGCCCCCGGATTCTCTCTGCACCACCGCGTACGGCTAACAGCCCAACGGCCACCCACACTATGGCGTGACACCCGAGCCCACCTCGCGTGCCGTCGCCGCCGCGCCGCCGAAATCCGGAAGACTGACGGACCCGGCCAGACCCGTCGGGCAGTCGGCCCGCTTCCGGGGAAAGGGAGTCATGTCCGAAACCTCCCGTTCTCAAGCCCATGTGCACAGCGATCCCGCACAGCCGGCCACCGGGCCCGTCGGGACGCGCAGCACCGGGGTGCGGAGGACCAGCCCCGGGGTCAGCGAACTGGTCCAGGCCGCGCTGCCGCTGATCGCCGCCTGGCTGCCCGGTCAGCGTTGGTACGCGGGCAAGGGGCGTGCCATCACGGGCCTCACCCCGGTGGTGGGCACGCCGCTCCAGGTCGGCGACCCGACCCTGCTACACCTGCTGCTCAGGGTCGAGCACGCCGGCGACGGCTCCGCCGCGTACGGCGACATCTACCAGCTGCTGCTGGGCATCCGCTCGCAGCCGCCGAACTCGATCGCCCCCTCCGCGGTGCTGGGGCGGCTCAGCGGCGGCCAGCACGACGGCGCGCTGGTCTACGACGCGGTGCACGACCCCGAGCTGACCGGCCGCCTGCTCGAACACATGGCCACCGGGGACCGGTTCGGCTCGCTCTCCTTCCGCCGCACCCCGGGCCCCGGGCTGCCGGGCAACCTGCCGGGACGGGCCTCCACCGCCGAGCAGTCCAACACCTCGGTGATCTACGGCACCGCCTTCATCCTCAAGCTCTTCCGCCGGATCAGCCCCGGTACCAACCCGGACCTGGAGCTCTCGCTCGCCCTCTCCCGGGCCGGGTCCACCCGGATCCCCCGGGTCGCCGCCTGGTTCGAGTGCCGGCTGGAGCGATCGGAACCGGCCACCCTCGGCCTGCTCCAGCGCTACCTCCCGGACGCCGAGGACGGCTGGGAGCTCGCCCTGGACCAGGTCGCCAGGCTCAAGGGCGACCCGTCCCCGGGCAACTTCGCGATCGAGGCGCACCGGCTCGGCCGGGCCACCGCCGAGGTGCACCGGGTGCTGGCCAGGTCCATGCCGGTGGCCCGGCTCGACCGCGCCCAGATCAGCCTGATGGCCGGGGCGATGGCCGAGCGGCTGGACAGCGCTGTGGCCGCCGTCCCCGGCCTGATGCGCTACCGGGCCGCGCTGCGCACCGCCTTCCGTCAGCTGACCGCCGACCACCTGGACGGGCTGCCGGTGCAGCGCATCCACGGCGACCTCCACCTCGGCCAGGCCATGCGCACCCCGCACGGCTGGGTGCTGCTGGACTTCGAGGGCGAGCCCGCCAAGCCGCTCGCCGAGCGGCGGCTGCCGCAGCCCGCGCTGCGGGACGTCGCCGCGATGCTCCGCTCCTTCGACTACGCCGCCGCCCATCTGCTGGCCGGTGCGCCACCCGATCCCGAACTCGCCCACCTGGCGGCGGCCTGGGCGGGCCGCAACCGGACGGCGTACTGCGCGGGCTACACCGCGGGCGGCGGGAGCGACCCGTCCGCCTCGCCGGAGCTGATGCGCGCGCTGGAGATCGACAAGGCGGTCTACGAGGTGGTCTACGAGGCGCGGCACCGGCCCAGCTGGCTGCCCATCCCGCTGGCCGCCATCAACCGCCTGGCCCTGACCGTCTGACCATCCCCCACACCACGACGGGGGTCGGCCCGCCCGGTCCCCCGACATCCGATGCCCAGGAGGACTCCGCCGTGACCCCGCTCGGCCCGAAGCCCGACCGCTCCAAGCCCGCGGTGCCCGCCACCTTCCTGCCGGGGCGGACCGGAAGGTCCGGCGAAAGTGCTCAGTCCAAGGCTGCCGCCCCGGCGCCGGCGGCACGGCCGACGACACCGGACCGGGCACCGTCGCCCGCTCCGGCCCCCACCGTCCCGGACCGGCCCGAGCAGGCCGAGCGCCCCGAAGCGGCACCGGCGGCGCTGCGCCTCCCGGAGGCGCCGCTGCCACCGGCCGAGATCGAGCGGCTGCTGCGCGGCGAGCACCACGACCCGCACTCGCTGCTCGGCGCGCACGTCACCGCCGAGGGGATCGCGATCCGGGTGCTGCGCCCGTTCGCCGAACGGGTGGTGGTGGAGACCGAGCACGGCCCGGCCGAGCTGACCCACCTGCAGGGCGGCCTGTTCACCGGCCTGCTGCCGGGCCGCGTCATCCCGCCGTACCGGCTGCAGGTCAGTTACCCCGGCGGCGGGCCGCTGCCGCAGCACGACGGCTACCGGACCGGGCCCACCCTCGGCGAGCTCGATCTGCACCTGATCTCCGAGGGCCGGCACGAGCAGCTCTGGCGGGCGCTCGGCTCGCACGTCCGGGAGGTGGACGGCGTCCGCGGCACCGCCTTCGCGGTGTGGGCACCGAACGCCGTCGGGGTCCGGCTGATCGGCGACTTCAACCACTGGGACGGCACCGGCCACCCGATGCGCTCGCTGGGTTCCTCCGGCGTCTGGGAGTTGTTCGTCCCGGACCTGGGCGAAGGCGCCATGTACAAGTACGAGATCCACACCCGGCAGGGCTGGGTGCTGAAGAAGGCCGACCCGCTGGCCCGGGCCGCCCAGTGCCCGCCGGACACCGCCTCGGTGGTGACCGTCTCCCGGCACGAGTGGCAGGACGCCGAGTGGATGGCGCGCCGGGCGCACTCCGTGCACCACCGCGCGCCCATGTCGGTGTACGAGCTGCACCTGCCCTCCTGGCGCCCCGACCTCACCGGCTACCGCGAGATCGCCGCCGAACTCCCCGGCTACCTCAAGGACCTGGGCTTCACCCATGTGGAGTTCATGCCGGTGATGGAGCACCCCTTCGGCGGCTCCTGGGGCTACCAGGTCTCCGGCTTCTACGCCCCCACCGCCCGGCTCGGCAGCCCGGACGACTTCAGGTACCTGATCGACACCCTGCACCGGCACGGCATCGGCGTGATCGTCGACTGGGTGCCCGCGCACTTCCCCAAGGACGACTTCGCACTCGCCCGCTTCGACGGCGAGCCGCTGTACGAACCGGCCGACCCGCTGCGCGCCGAGCACCCCGACTGGGGCACCCTGGAGTTCGACTACGGCCGCACCGAGGTGCGCAACTTCCTGGTCGCCAACGCCGTGTACTGGTGCGAGGAGTTCCACATCGACGGCCTACGGGTGGACGCGGTCGCCTCGATGCTCTACCTCGACTACTCCCGCGAGGGCGGCGGCTGGAACCCCAACCAGTACGGCGGGCGGGAGAACCTGGACGCCGCCTCCTTCCTCCAGGAGATGAACGCGACCGTCTACCGCCGCTGCCCAGGCGTGATCACCATCGCCGAGGAGTCCACCGCCTGGGACGGCGTCACCCGGCCCACCCACAGCGGGGGCCTGGGCTTCGGGCTGAAGTGGAACATGGGCTGGATGCACGACTCGCTGGTCTACATGTCCAAGGACCCGGTGCACCGCAAGTACCACCACAACGAGATGACCTTCTCGATGGTGTACGCGTACTCGGAGAACTACATCCTGCCGATCTCGCACGACGAGGTGGTGCACGGGAAGCAGGCCCTGGTCGCCAAGATGCCCGGCGACTGGTGGCAGCAACGCGCCAACCACCGCGCCTACCTCGGCTTCATGTGGTCCCACCCCGGCAAGCAACTCCTGTTCATGGGGCAGGAGTTCGCCCAGGGCGCGGAGTGGCACCACGAGAGCGGACCGCAGTGGTGGGTGCTGGACGAGCAGTGGCCGGCCGCCGGGGAGCACCTGGGCGTCCAGCGGCTGGTGCGCGAGCTCAACCGGGTCTACCGCGACACTCCCGCCCTCTGGGAGCAGGACACCACTCCCGACGGCTTCCGCTGGCTGGACGGCGGCGCGGCCGACGACAACCTGTTCGCCTTCGTCCGCTACGCCGCCGACGGCTCTCCGCTGGTCGCGATCAGCAACTTCTCCCCCGTCGTCCGGCACGGCCACCGGGTCGGTCTGCCCTCGCTGCCGGGCCGCGACCAGCTCTGGAACGAGGTGCTCAACACCGACGCCGAGGTCTACGGCGGCAGCGGCACCGCCAACTCCCAGCCCATCAAGACCGAGACCACCCCGTGGAACGGGCAGCCCCGCAGCGCCGAGCTGATCGTGCCGCCGCTGGCCACCCTCTGGCTGCGGCCCGCCTGATTGGCCCCGCGATGAGCAGTCGGTAAACAGTCGGGGAACGACGTCCAGGTGTCTACGGCGCTGTAGTACGTTCGCGGGAGCCGACCTCTGAACACCCGTCGAGGTGCGTGGTCGTGCCCATCGAGAGCCGGATCTCAGAGCCGAGAGTGTGTGATGTCGTCCCTGACCTACCTGGAATCCGTCGGTGTGGGCCTGCTGCAGGGCGTCACCGAGCTCTTCCCGGTGTCCAGCCTGGGCCACAGCATCCTGATACCCGCGCTGATCGGCGGGCAGACCAAGACCGACCTGGACGTCACCGCGGACGGCTCGCCGTATCTCTCGGTGCTGGTCGGCCTGCACCTGGCCACCGCGCTGGCCCTGGTGGTGTTCTTCCGGCGGGACTGGATCAGGATCATCAAGGGCCTGTTCAGCTCGATCCGCGACCGCGAGGTCGCCTCTCCGGACCAGAAGCTGGCCTGGCTGCTGGTGATCTCCACCATCCCGGTCGGCATCGCCGGGCTCGCGCTGGACCACCTGCTGCGCGACGCCCTCGGCAAGCCCACGCCGGCGGCGATCTTCCTCGCACTGAACGGCCTGGTGCTGCTCGGCGCCGAGCGGCTCAAGCGCGGCGGCACCGGCCGCCGCCGGGCCGGGCAGTCCGCCGGCCACGCCCCGGACAGCGATCCCGAGCTGGAGTCCGACCGCCGGCTCGCCCGGCTGAACTACCGCCAGGGCGCCTGGATCGGGGCCGCGCAGATCCTCGCCCTCCTCCCCGGGATCAGCCGCTCCGGCGTCACCATGAGCGCCGGCGTGCTGCGCGGCCTGGGCCACGAGGACGCCGCCCGCTTCTCCTTCCTGCTCGCCACTCCGGTCATCCTGGCCGCGTCCGCGCTCAAGCTGCCGGAGCTTCTCAAGCCGGAGAACTCCGCCGTGCGCGGCCCGCTGCTGGCCGGCAGCGTGGCCGCCTTCGCCGCCGGGTACGTCTCGGTCCGCTTCCTCACCAAGTACTTCGAGAGCCGCAGCATGACGCCGTTCGCGGTCTACTGCACCCTCGCCGGGCTCGGTTGCCTGGTCTGGCTGAACTTCTAGGCCCGGCTGAACCGCCGGCCGGGGCGCCCCGGGACGCGGCGTCTGCGGCGGCACCCCGACCGCCCGGCCACGATCCGGATCGGGACCTTGGTCCCTTGCGTTCGGAGGTTGGAGCAGGCCCCGGCGGACACGCCGGGCTCGAAGGTATGGTCGATATGTCTTCTTCCTGCTGACCATGCCGACGAAACGGAGATTGCCACGTGGCGCGCAGCGTGTACGTGACCGGGATCGACCGGGGGGACGGCCGGCAGGCCGTGGAACTCGGGGTCATGGAACTGCTCACCCGCCAGGTGGACCGGGTCGGCGTCTTCCGGCCGCTGGTGCACGCCGCGGCCCCCGGCGAGAGCGGCACCGACCACGTGGTCGAGCTGCTCCGCGACCGGTACCGCCTGGACCTGTCGCCCACCGAGTTGTACGGGCTGACCTACGAGGAGGCCGCCGCCCTGCAGGCCGCGCAGGGCCAGGAGGAACTGGTGTCCGCCCTGGTGGACCGGTTCCGCGCGGTGGAGCGCAAGTGCCAGGCGGTGCTGGTGCTCGGCACGGACTTCGCCGGTACCAACATCCCGGACGAGCTGGCCTTCAACGCCCGACTGGCGAACGAGTTCGGCGCCTGGGTGCTCCCGGTGGTCGGCGGCCACGACGAGGACCCGCAGGCCGTGATCGCCGAGGTCCTGGGCGCCCACCGGGCCTACCTCGACCTGGGCTGTTCGACCCTGGCGATGATCGCCAACCGGGTCGCGCCCGGCCTCAAGCAGCAGGTCCAGCGGGCGCTCTCGGAGAAGCTCCCGATCCCCTCCTACGTGATCCCCGAGGAGTCGGCGCTGGCCGCGCCGACCGTGGCGCAGCTGGTGGAGGCGACCGACGCCGAAGTGCTGCTCGGCGACGCGGCCGGCCTCGCCCGGGACGTGCGCTCCTTCGTCTTCGGCGGCGCGATGCTGCCGACCTTCCTGGACGCGCTGACCGAGGGCGCCCTGGTGGTCACCCCCGGGGACCGCGCCGACCTGGTGGTGGGCTCGCTGGCCGCGCACGCCGCCGGCGCCCCGCCGATCGCGGGCGTGCTGCTCACTCTCGGCCAGCACCCGGGCCCCAACGTGATGGCGCTGGCCGCCCGGCTCGCCCCCGGCACCCCGGTCGCGGTGGTCCCCGAGGGCAGCTGGCCCACCGCCGCCGCGCTGACCCACCTTGAGGGCCGGCTCGGCCCGGCCAGCCCGCGGAAGGCCGATATCGCCCTCGGCCTGTTCGAACTCCACGTGGACACCGCCGAATTGACCAACCGGATCGAGCTGAGCCGGTCCGAGCGGGTCACCCCGATGATGTTCGAGCACGAGTTGCTGGAACGCGCCCGTGGCGACCGCCGGCACGTGGTGCTGCCCGAGGGCACCGAGGAGCGGGTGCTGCGGGCCGCCGAGATCCTGCTTCGCCGCAACATCTGCGACCTCACCTTGCTCGGCGAGCCGGAGGCGATCCGCCGCAAGGCCGCGAGCCTGGGCATCGACCTCCCGCGGGACGACGGCACCGACCGCGCCCAGGTGCGGATCGTCGACCCGGCGACCAGCCCGCTGCGCCAGCGGTTCGCCGAGCTGTACGCCGGGCTGCGCGCCCACAAGGGCATGACGGTCGAGCTCGCCCTGGACGTGGTCACGGACGTCTCCTACTTCGGCACCCTGATGGTGCAGGAGGGCATCGCCGACGGCATGGTCTCCGGCGCGGTGCACTCCACCGCCGCGACCATCCGCCCCGCCTTCGAGGTGATCAAGACCTCACCGGGCGCCTCGATCGTCTCCTCGGTCTTCTTCATGTGCCTGGCCGACAAGGTGCTGGTCTACGGCGACTGCGCGGTGAACCCGGACCCGGACGCCCAGCAGCTGGCCGACATCGCCGTCCAGTCCGCCGAGACCGCCGCCCAGTTCGGGGTCGAGCCAAGGGTCGCGATGCTCTCGTACTCGACCGGCACCTCGGGCTCCGGCGCGGACGTGGACAAGGTCCGCAGGGCCACCGAGCTGGTCCGCGAACTGCGCCCGGACATCCTGGTCGAGGGCCCGATCCAGTACGACGCCGCGGTGGACGCCCGCGTCGCGGCCACCAAGCTGCCGGGCTCCCCGGTGGCCGGCCGGGCGACCGTGCTGATCTTCCCGGACCTCAACACCGGCAACAACACCTACAAGGCCGTGCAGCGCTCGGCCGGCGCCGTGGCGGTCGGCCCGGTGCTCCAGGGCCTGCGCAAGCCGGTCAACGACCTCTCCCGCGGCGCCCTGGTCCAGGACATCGTCAACACGGTCGCGATCACGGCCATCCAGTCCCAGTCGCCCGCTGCCACCGAAGGAACGATCCAGTGAGCAATGGCACCCGCGTCCTCGTCCTCAACGCCGGCTCCTCGTCGGTCAAGTACCAGCTGATCGACATGCTCGACGGCTCCCGGCTGGCCTCGGGCCTGGTGGAGCGGATCGGCGAGGCCGGCGGGCGGCTGGTGCACACCCCGCGCGGCGGGGTGACACGGGAGACCGAGCAGGTCTACCCGGACCACGGTGCCGCGCTCAAGGCGGTCGCCGAGGAGCTGACCGCCGACGGGATCGGTCTGAACTCGCCGGAGCTGGCCGCGATCGGCCACCGGGTGGTGCACGGCGGCAAGCGGTTCACCGCCCCGACGCTGATCACCGACGAGGTGCTCACCGAGATCCGCCGGCTGATCCCGGTCGCCCCGCTGCACAACCCGGCCAACATCACCGGTATCGAGGTGGCCCGCGGGCTGCGCCCCGACCTGCCGCAGGTGGCGGTCTTCGACACCGCCTTCCACGCGAACATGCCCGAGTACGCGGCCCGGTACGCGATCGACAAGGCGGTGGCCGACGAGCACCGGGTCCGCCGCTACGGCTTCCACGGCACCTCGCACCAGTACGTCTCCCGGGCCACCGCCGCACTGCTCGGCAAGGACCCGGCCGAGGTCAACGTGATCGTGCTGCACCTGGGTAACGGCGGCTCGGCCTCGGCCGTCGCCGGCGGCGTCTGCGTGGACACCTCGATGGGTCTGACCCCGTTGGAGGGCCTGGTCATGGGCACCCGTTCCGGTGATGTGGACCCGGGTGTGGTCTTCCACCTGCACCGGGTCGGCGGGCTGAGCATCGACGAGATCGATGACCTGCTGAACCGCCGCAGCGGCCTGCTCGGCCTGTGCGGGGACAACGACATGCGCGAGATCATGCGCCGGGCCGAGGAGGGCGACGCGGACGCCAGGCTCGCCTTCGACACGTACATCCACCGGCTGCGCAAGTACATCGGCGGTTACTACGCGGTACTCGGCCGGGTGGACGCGATCGCCTTCACCGCGGGTGTCGGTGAGAACGCGGCGCCGGTGCGGGCCGCGGCCATGGCGGGCCTGGAGGAACTGGGCATCGCGGTGGACGCCGAGCTGAACGCGGTCCGCTCCGGCGAGGCCCGGGTGATCTCCCCGGAATGCTCCCGGGTCACCGTCGCCGTGGTGCCGACGGACGAGGAGCTGGAGATCGCACAGCAGACCTTCGCCCTGGTGGGCGCTGCGAGCTGAGCGCTTATCAGCCCGGCGTCCCGCCCGTCGAGATGGTTCGTTGGCGATACCTCAGCAATCGCACTAAATGCGCCTATAACACGAACGGATAGACTGACCGATATGCGCCGAGCGAAAATTGTCTGCACCCTGGGTCCGGCGACGGACTCCTACGAACAGCTGAAGGCCATCGTCGAAGCGGGCATGAACGTCGCCCGACTCAACATGAGCCACGGCTCGCACGCCGAGCACGAGGAGCGGTACCGCAAGGTCCGCCAGGTGTCCGAGGACACCGGCCGCACCATCGGTGTGCTGGCCGACCTCCAGGGCCCGAAGATCCGACTTGCGACCTTCGCCAACGGCCCGGTCACCGTCGACAACGGCGACGAGTTCACCATCACCACCGAGGACGTGCCGGGCGACCAGCACATCTGCGGCACCACCTACAAGGGTCTCCCGGGCGATGTGAAGCCCGGCGACCCGATCCTGATCAACGACGGCGTCATCGCCCTGGAGGTCGTCAGCGTCGACGGCCCGCGGGTGAAGACCGTGGTGGTCGAGGGCGGCGTGCTCTCGAACAACAAGGGGATCAACCTCCCCGGCGCGGCCGTGAACGTGCCGGCCCTGTCCGAGAAGGACAAGGAGGACCTGCGCTTCGCGCTCCGCCTGGGCGTCGACATGGTCGCGCTGTCCTTCGTCCGCAACGCCGCGGACGTCGAGGACGTCCACAAGGTGATGGACGAGGTCGGCATCCGCGTCCCGGTCATCGCCAAGATCGAGAAGCCGCAGGCCGTCGAGGCCATGGAGGAGATCGTCCTCGCCTTCGACGCGGTCATGGTGGCCCGTGGCGACCTCGCCGTCGAGTACCCGCTGGAGAAGGTCCCGCTGGTACAGAAGAAGCTGATCACGCTCTGCCGCCGGAACGCCAAGCCGGTCATCGTCGCCACCCAGATGATGGAGTCGATGATCCACGCCTCCCGGCCGACCCGCGCCGAGGTCTCGGACGTCGCCAACGCCATCCTGGACGGCACGGACGCGGTCATGCTCTCCGCCGAGTCCAGCGTCGGCAAGTACCCGGTCGAGACGGTCAAGACCATGAGCCGGATCGCCGAGCAGGCCGAGCAGGAGCTGCTGGCGCAGGGCCTCCAGCCGCTGAACCCGGGCCGCAAGCCGCGCACCCAGGGCGGTTCGATCGCCCGCGCCGCGTGCGAGCTGGGCGACTTCCTGCACGCCAAGTCGCTGGTCGCCTTCACCAAGTCCGGTGACACCGCCCGTCGGCTCTCCCGCTACCGCTCGCCGATCCCGGTGATCGCCTTCACTCCGGACGCCGCCACCCGCAACCAGCTCTCGCTGAGCTGGGGCGTCGAGGCGTACGTGACCGAGCAGGTCGACACCACCGACGAGATGGTGGTCCAGGTCGACCAGGAGCTGCTGAGCAAGCAGCTGCTCAAGACGGGCGACACGGTCATCGTCACCGCCGGCTCGCCGCCCGGCATCCCCGGCAACACCAACATGGTCCAGGTGCACCACCTGGGTGCTCGCTCGGGGCAGTAGTAGTCGTAGCGCCTGAGTAGCCCCGTAACACCCGTGGGGCGCTCCTCCGGTCTCTACCGGCGGGGCGCCCCACGGTCGTTTTCGGCGTGCTACTGGCCGTAGGGCAGTTTGTCGTTGTACATCTGCATGCCGGGGATCCGGAGAGTGCCGCCGAACTGACCGGCCTGGACGGCGGTGACGTTCTTCAGCTCCAGGTCGAGCGGGATCGGGATGCTGCCGATCAGGTCGTACAGCCACTGCGGCAGGGTGTCCGGGGTCAGCGTGATCTCGCCGAGGTCGATCGGGATGGGCAGTCCGAGGACCTTGCTGAGGTGACCGGAGAGTCGCTCCACGTACATGGTCACCTCGCCGTCGCGCAAGGTGGAGGTCGAGCCGGGGGCGCCCTTGACGTGGAAGGTCACGCCGTTGCCCTCCAGTGTCGACATGTCGAGATCGCCGATGTCGACCCGGTCCACCTTGAACTTCAGCACCCGCTTGGTACCGGTCGCGGTGCGGACGTCCACCACGCCGTAGAACTTGGATCCGTACAGGCCGAGGGTGGACGAGTGCAGCGTCCAGTTCTGCTCCGGGACGACGTGCCCCGGTTCCGCCGCAGCGGCGGCCAGGCCCCGGCTGTCCACCTGGCAGTTGGGGTTCTTGCTGGGCGAGGCGGACGGCGAGGGCGAAGCGGTCGCGGTGGACGTGGGCTTCGCCGTTGCGGTCGGGCTCTCCGACGGGGACTCGGAGGCGCTATCGGCCGGGGACGGCGGCTCGGCGGACCGGGTTCCGACCGCGGGCGCCTGCGTCTTCACGGGCGCCGGAGTGGACCTGGCCGTCGAGGTGGTCGTGACCGTCGAGGTGGGCGTGACCGTCGGTGTGGACCTCGGCGTCGGGCTGGGCGCGGGGGTCTGCCCCGGCGACGGGCTGCGAGGGCTGCCGAGGTGCAGGATCGGGTCGAGGATGTCGTCCAGGATTCCGGCTGGGCGGACCGAATCGGCCTTGGGAGCGGGCGAGTTGCCCACCGCCGTCTGCTGGGGTCTGGGATGCGTGGTCGCGGTGGCGCTCGCGGTCGGCGTCGGCACCGCCGTCGGCGAGGCGGTCGGCGTCTGCTCCTCGGCTGGCTGCTGCGTACGCGTCTTGGGCTGCGCGCTCGGCGACGCGGCCTTCGTGGACGTCGACTTGGGGTCCGGGACCGGGGTGATCTCGCTCTTCGGCACCGGCGTCTCTTCGAGCACCGTGTCGGGGGCGGTGGCACACGCCTTGTCCGGCTGGACGTCGGCCGAGGCGATACTCGGAACAGTCCCCATCAGCAGGGCGGTCGGCACGGCAGCGATCATGATCGCCTTGCCGCGCAGGCGGGTCCGGGCACTGGCCCTCGGTGCGGCGTGCCGGGGCCCCGAAACCCGGGCGGCCGCCGCCTCGCCCCTGTCGGTCACCGCTGCTCCCCAGGGTCGGCCATCGGCTGTACGGCCGGCGCGGGCTGCTCGGCGGGAGCTTTCTCCTGCGCCGGGACAGCGGTGGCCTGGTCGGGCTCGGCGGCGTACTCGGCGGTCGTGGGCGCCGCCGCCTCGGCCGGTTGGGCAGCCGGCTGCTTCAGCGGGGCCCAGGAGCAGAGCAGGCCGCCGGCGAGCAGGCCGAGGATCAGGCCCAGTCCGAAGCCACCCAGGTTCGCGACCGGAAGGGAGACCAGGGCCAGGATGGTGACGGCCACCCCGCAGAAGATCCGCACCAGCGGCTGGAACCAGGCCGTCACACCAAGGGTCATCATTAGCAGCCCGATGAGCAGCGAGCCCGCGCCGGCCGTGGTGGCCATCGTGAACGTCAGCTGCCCCAACTGCAGGTTCGCGTACGGGAAGTAGAGGATCGGGACACCGGCGATCACGGCCAGCAACCCGCCCCAGAACGGGCGGGTACGGCGCCAGGCCCTAAATCGCAGCCGGAGTCGGCCGAAGCCGCTCGCCCCTTCGGGCCACTCGATGGCAGTTGCGCTGGACACGATGCAAGCTCCTCGATTGCGGAAACGAGGGACGAACGGGTGGTACGACAGGGGCGGCAGCATCGCCACCACCCCTGCCACGGTGGACCGTTGACCGAAGGCGGAGCGCCTCCGGCCGTCAGTGACCTAGAAGCACTCGATGCCTGCACCCTCGCCCTTGACCAGGCCGAGCTTCAGGTTGTTGAGCGTGAACTTGCTGGCCGAGGTGGACCAGGCGGTCTGCTGGATGTCGGTCAGCGTGGCGTGGGTCGCGGTCTGACCGAACGCGCCGACCTGGCCCTGCGCGGGGCTCGGCAGGGTGGAGGCGTCCTGGCCGATGTTGATGTTGTCGAACTGGGCGTTCGCGTCGAGGCTGTTGAGCCCGAGCACCAGGTTCTCCGCCTGGACGTAGTCCTGGTCCTTGTCGCCGCCCGCGTTCAGCTGGAGGGTCCAGGTACCGAGCAGCGGGATCTTGGTCTTCACGGACTGGCACAGGTGGTGGATGGTCGCGTGGCTGAAAGTCGAGACGGCCACGACCTCGTGCTTGTTCGGGTCGCCGTCGCTCAGGTCGTGCGAGCCGCCCTTGTGATCGACCCAGTCGCCGTACTGGGCGAAGTCCTTGCCGTCCAGGTAGTCGGCCTTGACCTTGAACTGCTGGCCGGAGACGCTGAACGACGCCGCGAGCGCGTTGTTCGCCAGGCCGACACCGATCGCCGCGGTGGCCGCGATGCTCGGCACCATCACCAGCGCGAAGCGCTTCCAGCGGGTCTTGCCGTAAGTCTGGGACATGCGTGTCCTCCTTCTAGGACGTACATCTCCGACCGCGTCCGGCACTTGGCGCACCGGCCTGGGCCTGGGATGGGAGAGAGCTACGTCCTCGGTAGCGGAGAAGGCCGTGGGCATCGGCGGACCCGGGTCCGGCCGCATTCACGGCACACCCGTTCCAGGCACCGGCTGTCTTCGCGACAGCGGGTACGACCGACGACACCGGCGATCACCCCCGAGCGACAACCAGCGACCGCGCGGGGATGCGCGACCGCGAGAAGGACAGGAACCGCGCGTGGGATCCGCGGACACCCCCCTGTCCTCAAGCCTCCGGACCGGGCCTTCGGCTGCCCGGTGGGGATCCCCTTGTAGGGGACCGGGCGTGGCTGATCGTGCTTGAAACCAGGGCGAAGCACAAGGGGTTCATTACTGACGGGTAATCCAACAGCGCTCGACATCGATCATGAGATCGAGAAGAATGTCACACTGAGTGACAATCGAGCGCGTGTACGTCAGTGAAATTCGCCGGAAACACGGACGAAACACCTCCGGCGGTCACCCGTGGTGACCGCCGGAGGGCATTGTCAAGATTTGATAAAGCTCACAGCTTTTGCCTGCTTGTCGCCAAATCTCCGGCGGCACCGCAGGTCACCCGCCGTGCCACCGGACCACCGCGGGCGACTGCCTGACCGAGCGTCAGAACAGTACCCGGGCGAGCGCACTGCGCGCCTTCGTCACCCGCGGGTCCTCCGTGCCGATCACCTCGAACAGCTCCAGCAGCCGCAGCCGGGCGGCATCCCGGTCCTCGCCGAAGGTCCTGCCGACGGTGTCGACCAGGCGGCCGAAGGCATCCTCGACATGCCCGCCGACCAGGTCCAGGTCGGCAGCGTCCAGCTGGGCGGCGACGTCCTTCGGGTCGGCGGCGGCCGCCGCGCGGACCTGCTGCGGGTCCAGCGACTCGACCCGCAGCAGCAGCTGCGCCTGAGCCAGGCCCAGCTTGGCCTCGGTGTTGCCGGGCTGGTCGGCCAGCACGTTCTGGTAGGCCTGGACGGCGCCGCCCAGGTCACCGCGGTCGAGCGCGTCGTGTGCGGCGGACAGCGCCGGGTCCTCCGGCCGGCGAGGGGCCGCGGGGGCCTCCTCGCCGGGGGCTGCGGCGGTACCGACGACGCCGAAGCGCTGCTCGGCGACGGCGATCAGCTGGTCCAGGACCTTGCGGACGTTGGCCTCGTTCTCGGCACCCTGGAAGAGCGGGACGAGCTGGCCGGCGACCACGGCCATCACAGCCGGGATGCCCTGGATGCCGAACTGCTGGGCGATCAGCTGGTTGGCGTCCACATCGATCTTGGCGAGCACGATCCGACCGGCGTACTCCTCGGCGAGGCGCTCCAGGATCGGGCTGAGCTGCTTGCACGGGCCGCACCACTCGGCCCAGAAGTCGATGACCACCGGCACCTCGGTCGAGCGCTGCACGACCTCGGTCTCGAAGGTCTCCTCGGTGACATCGATGACGAACCGGTACGCCGCACCCTGCGGGGCGATCCCGGCCGCTTCGGCGGCGGCGTTCTGGCGGGCCCGCTCCGCCCTGGCCTGCTCGGCCTTCTGCGCGGCCTCACCGGCCGCCTTCACTGCGGCGAGGTCGACCGCACCACGCAGGGCGGAGCTGTTGAGACGCGAATTCCGTGGCTGCATGGATCCATCCTCCCCCGTCCGCGCGAGTGACGTGCACCAACCGGCGGAAGAAGGTCGCACCGGACCGGCTTCCCACCCCTCGGGAGTTCCCCCCTCCCGTACCGCAGCAGTGCCGAAGAGCCGGCGCGGATCCCCACCCGCGCCGCGCGCCCGCCCGATCCCTGGGTCATGGCGCGTGGTTGCCGCTCTTTCGCTACGAGTCGTAGCGTATCTGCATCCCGGCCCGGTGCCGCAAGACCCCCTCGGGAACTCGGGACGTGAGCTGTCCCACTTTCCCGCACGCGCCGCTGCCAGGGGGTGGACAAATCGCTACGGTTACCAGACCCACCCACGTTACTCACCGGTAGATCGCAAGGACGCGCATCGACCGGCCCTAGCAAGGAGGCTCGGTGGCCCCCACCACCCAGCAGCCCGCCGCTCCGGACCAGGCCGTCCCCCCGGCCACGCCCCCACGAGGCAAGGGACGCCCCCGCAGCGCGGCCGCCGACCTGGCGATCCTCGATGCCACCAGGGAGGCCCTCGCCGAACTCGGCTGGGGCGGACTGACCATGGGTGACGTCGCCACCCGGGCCGGCGTCGCCAAGACCACCCTCTACCGGCGCTGGCCGTCCAAGAACGAACTGGTGGTCGACGCGGTCGCCAGTCTCTTCGACGAACTGGAGATGGTCGACCTCGGCAGCCTGCGGGCCGACATCGAGGCAGTGGTCGCCCAGTTCGCCACCCTGCTGGCCCGCCCGGAGACCCAGGCCGCGCTGCTCGCCCTGTTCGCCGAGGGATCCCGCGACGCCCAGCTGCGCCGCCGGATCCGCGAACGCATCGTCGAGCCGCAGAAGTACCTGGTCCAGCAGGGCCGCGCCCAGGCCCAGTCCCGTGGCGAACTCGGCTCCGATCTCGACGAGGTCACCGCCGCCGAGGAGATCGACATCATCTTCGACACCATCGCCGGCACCGTCGAACACCGCCTGCTGGTGAGCGGCCACCCCATCACCCCCGCCTGGATCCACCGCTTCACCACCCTGTTGCTCAGCCCGCTGGGACGTCCGCAGGAAGCGGGCTGAGCACACCCCGGCGACGCCGGGGCGACGGACACCCGCGGAGTCGTGCGCGGGCCGGCCGGCCCGGCAACCGTGCGGGCCGGGCTCCGGGGGATCTTCCGGAGCCCGGCCCGCAGTGGACGGCCGGCTCTTCAGGTGGCCGGCTCTTCAGGTGGCCGGCTCTTCAGCCGGCCGGGTCTTCAGCCGGCCGGGTCTTCAGGTGAGCGAATCGTCAACCGGGCCCTTTCGGAGGATCAGTTCTTCGCCGGGATCACGGGGCCGAAGGAGGCCGCGGCGATCTTCAGGGTGAAGGGGGCCTCGGTGCCGTTGAGGTTGGTGGGGTTGACGGAGTAGACGATCCTGCGGGCGAGGTCGCGGGTGGCGAACACGCCGCTGGTGTAGCCGGGGCGGGAGCCGGTCTTGCCCCAGACCACGACGCCGTTGGAGGCCTTGACCCGCATCAGGCCCATGCTCATGCAAGCCCGGCCGGCGTCGGCCTCGGTGCGGCACTGGCTGCTGTGGTGGCTGGGGACGTCGGGGACGGTGAAGAGCTTGGCCTGCTGGGCGGGCGGGAGGAAGCGACCGCGGAAGAGCTCGGTGATGAAGCGGTCGAGGTCGGCGGGGGTGGAGATCATGCCGCCCTCGGCCCAGGGCCACGGGCTCTGCTCGGAGACGTCGACGGGGTGGGTGGTCCCGTCCGCGGACTTGACGGTCAGGTAGCCGTGGGAGTGCGGGCCGGGCAGGCGCGGGTCGTCGGCGTTCGGGACGTAGGTGTCGTGCAGGCCGAGCGGACGGGTGATCCTGGACTGCACCTCGTGGGCGAAGGTGTGCCCGGTGATCTTCTCGACCAGCATGCCGGCGACGTAGTAGTTCATCCCGTTGTACTGCTGCGCGGTGCCCGGCGCGAACTCCATCGGCTGACCGGCCATCAGGTCGACCGTCTGCTGCGGGGTGAAGCTCTTGAGGCGGTTGGCGGCGAACCACTCGGCGCTACCGTCGCCGAAGTCCGGGGTGGCGACGCCGCGCGGCAGACCGCTGGTGTGATCGAGCAGCTGGCCGACCTTGACCGGCGGGATGTCGGCGGGCAGGACGCCCGGCAGGTACTGCTGGACGGGCTCGTCCAGGTCGATCCGGTGCTCGGCGGCGAGCTGGAGCACGATCGTGGCGGTGAAGACCTTGGAGATGCTGCCGATCCGGATGTGCGCGTTCTGCGGGACGCCCTGACCGGTCTCCAGGTCACCCACGCCCGAGGTGCCCGACCAGTGGCCCGCGCTACCGGTGATCCGGACCAGCGCACCGGTGACGTCCGCATTCGGCAGGCCGCCGATCGCCGCCTTGAGCTTGGCCGGGTCGAGCCCCGGCAGCGGCGCGGCGGTGGCAGCGGCGGCGGCCGGGGCCGGGGTGGCAGCGTAGGCGGGAGCGGCCACACCCGCGGCCAGGGCGACCAGCAGAGCGCCGGAGGCAGCCATGGTGGACCAACGGGTGCGGCGGACAGAGGAGTTCACGGTCAAGCTCTCCGAGGTGGTCGTGGTCGGACCGGCGATCGACCGGCCCGACCACGAGTCTGCCCCGCCCGGATGTGACCGATCATCAGGGAACTTCCCTGAGCGACCCCTGAGTGACCCCCGACAGCCGACCGGGGATCAGACCGTGTAACGGTCGGGGCGCAGGCGACTGCGGCTGCAGCGGGCGCCGCTCGCCGATCGGCACGGTGATCGCGGTGCCGTGGGCCTCGCTGCGACCTGCGCGCCCTGCGGTACGCCCGGCGGCACCCCGGGCCACCCGGGCGCCGGCGAGGCGCCGCGCCGGGGTGGATGTGGCCTCCGGTGCCGCCCGCGCCGATGACCACCGACAGGTGTGTTGTCCGCGTGGCCTCGACGTCGCGCCCCGGTCGGTCTAAGAGAGTTCTAATAGCCGTATTTGAGAGGCTTGCCCCATGAGCAGCGTGCCCGAGAACAACAGGACGCCCAGGATCCTGGTGGTGGACGACGACCCCGAGGTGCGGGCCGCCGTCGAGGACGGCCTCGCGGTCGCCGGATACACCGTCCGCGGCGCGGGCGACGGCCTGGCCGCGCTGAGCGAGGTGGCCGCCTGGCAGCCGGACGCGCTGGTGCTGGACCTGATGATGCCGGTGCTGGACGGCCTGGCGGTCTGCCGCCGGCTGCGGGCGCTCGGCGACCGCACCCCGATCCTGGTGCTCACCGCCCGGGACTCGGTCAGCGACCGGGTGGACGGGCTGGACGCGGGCGCCGACGACTACCTGGTGAAGCCCTTCGCGCTGGACGAGCTGACCGCCCGGCTACGTGCCCTGCTGCGCCGGGCCGCACCCGCCGCGGCGGACCACGGCTACGTGCTGGGCGATCTGACCCTCGATCCGGTCAGCCGTACCGGCAGCCGGGCGGGCCGGGCGCTGGAGTTCTCCCGGACCGAGTTCGCCCTCCTCGAAGTGCTGCTGCAGAACCCGGGGCAGGTGCTGCCGCGTGAGCTGATCATGGAGCGGGTCTGGGGAGCGGACTTCGGACCCGACTCCAACTCCCTCGCGGTGTACATCGGTTACCTGCGCCGCAAGCTGGAGGCGGCCGGTGAGCCCCGGCTGGTGCACACCGTGCACGGCGTCGGCTACCGGCTGGACGCCCCGTGAGCGACCGGACCGCCGCGCCCGGCGACGAGCGCTCCCGGCACGCCCGCTGGCGCCGCCGCAGGCCGCTGCGCACCCGGCTGGCGCTGGCCGCCTCGGTGGCGGTCGCACTGGTCGCCCTCGGGGTGGGCGTGGCCGGATTCACCATCATGCGCTACGAGTTGGTGCACCAGCTCGACCTGCAGCTGACCCAGCACGCCACCCTGGTCCAGCAGCAGAACCGGGGACAGGGCCCGCAGGTGCTCTACGCCGAGTGCGGCTACCTGGCCGCGCCCGCCTGCACCCAGATCGTTCCGGCCGACCCGGCCGAGGACCCCGCCGCGCCCTACCTGCTCCCGGTCACCCCCGCTGCGCGGGCGGTCGCGGCCGGGCAGCGCGGCGGCTACTTCAGCACCGTCACGGTGAGCGGGCACCCGGCACGCATGCTCACCACCCCGTTCGGCTCGGGCACCGGAAAGGCCGTGCAGGTGGCGCTGCGCTCCGACGCCGTCCAGCAGGGAGTGCGGCAGGCCGGGGAGCTGATGGCCGCGGTCGCCGGTGCGGGCGTGCTGCTCGCCGGGGTGCTCGGCCACACGGTCGCCCGTACCGGCCTGGCGCCGCTCGCCCGGCTGACCGCCACCGCCGAGCGGATCGCGGCCACCCGGGACGCAGCCGTACGGATCGACCTGCCGCCGGGGACTCCGGCCGGCGCGGACGAGGTGACCCGGCTGGCCGGGGCGTTCAACGCGATGCTGGGCGAGCTGGAGCAGTCGGTGACCGCCCAGCGGCGGCTGGTCGCGGACGCCTCGCACGAGCTGCGCACCCCGCTCACCGCGCTGCGCACCAACGCCGAGCTGCTGGCCAAGGCCGAGCGGTTGACGCCCGGGCAGCGGGAGCGGGCGACGGCCGGGCTGCAGCGGCAGCTGCGCGAGGTGACCGGGATGGTCAACGACCTGATCGAACTCGCCAGGGACGAGGAGCCGCAGGCGCTGGTCGAACTGGTCCGGCTCGAACCGCTGGTGGCGCACTGCGTGGAGACCGCCCGGGACCACTGGCCCGCGGTCGTCTTCGAGTACGCGGCGCAGGGTGGTCCGACACTGCCCGCAGTGCCCGCGCGGCTGGTCCGGCTGGTGGGCAACCTGCTGGACAACGCCGCCAAGTTCAGCCCGCCGGGCGGACCGGTGGAGGTGACGCTCACCGAGGAGCAGCTGACGGTCCGCGACCACGGCCCCGGAATCGCGCCGGAGGACCTCCCGTACGTCTTCGACCGGTTCTACCGGGCCTCAGCCGCCCGCGCCCTCCCCGGCTCCGGCCTGGGCCTCGCCATGGCCCGCCAGATCGCCCGCGCCCACGGTGCCGAGCTCACCGCCAGGGCCGCGCCGGGCGGCGGCGCACTCTTCCGCCTCACTTTCTGAGCGCACCCGGGCAACCCCCCTGGAGGCTTGCCCGGGTGCCCCTTGTGAGCTGCCCGGTGGCTAGAAGGCGGCAGCCTCCCGGTAGATGCCCCACTCGGTGCGGAGGGTGTTGCAGATCTCCCCGAGAGTGGCCTCCGCGCGGATCGCGGTGAGCATCGGCGGAATCATGTTCTCCCCCGAGCGGGCAGCGGCCAGCATGGCGTCGAGCCCGGCCCGGACGGCGGCCTCGTCGCGGGCGGTCTTGCGCGCCCCGAGCACCCGCACCTGCTCGCGCTCGACCTCGTGGCTGACCCGGAGGATCTCCAGCTCCGGAGTGACGCTGCGCGGGTGGCAGTTGACGCCGACCACGCGCTTCTCGCCCTTCTCCAGGGCCTGCTGGTACTGGAAGGCGGCCTCGGCGATCTCGCCGGTGAACCAGCCCTCCTCGATGCCGCGCAGGATGCCGGAGGTCATCGGGCCGATCGGGTGGTCGGCCACCGCCTTGTCCAGGATGCGCTGGAAGATCGCCTCGGCCTGGGCCTCGATCCGGTCGGTGAGCGCCTCGACGTACCAGGAACCGCCCAGCGGGTCGGCCACGTTGGCGACCCCGGTCTCCTCCATCAGCACCTGCTGGGTGCGCAGCGCGATCTCCGCCGCCTGCTCCGAGGGCAGCGCCAGGGTCTCGTCCAGCGCGTTGGTGTGCAGCGAGTTGGTGCCGCCGAGCACCGCCGAGAGCGCCTCGACGGCGGTGCGCACCACGTTGTTGTACGGCTGCTGGGCGGTGAGCGAGACGCCGGCGGTCTGGGTGTGGAAGCGCAGCCACTGGGCCTTGTCGGTCTTGGCGCCGAAGCGGTCGCGCATCCAGCGGGCCCAGATCCGGCGGGCGGCGCGGAACTTGGCGATCTCCTCGAAGAAGTCCAGGTGGGCGTCGAAGAAGAAGGAGAGCCCGGGCGCGAAGACGTCCACGTCCAGACCGCGTGACAGCCCGAGCTCGACGTAGGCGAAGCCGTCGGCCAGCGTGTACGCGAGCTCCTGGGCGGCGGTCGCCCCGGCCTCGCGGATGTGGTAGCCGGAGACCGAGAGCGGCTTGTACGCCGGGATGTTGGCGGCGCAGTACTCCATCAGGTCGCCGATCAGGCGCAGGTGCGGCTCGGGGGCGAAGAGCCACTCCTTCTGCGCGATGTACTCCTTGAAGATGTCGGTCTGCAGGGTGCCGTTGAGCACTCCCTGGTCGACGCCCTGGCGCTCGGCGGCGACCAGGTACATGCAGAAGATCGGGACGGCCGGGCCGCTGATCGTCATCGAGGTGGTGACCTCGCCGAGCGGGATGCCGTTGAACAGCACGTCCATGTCGGCGGCGGAGTCGATGGCGACGCCGCAGTGCCCGACCTCGCCGAGTGACTTGGCGTCGTCGGAGTCGTACCCCATCAGGGTCGGCATGTCGAAGGCGACCGAGAGGCCACCACCGCCGGCCTCCAGGATCATCCGGTAGCGCTCGTTGGTCTGCTGGGCGTTACCGAAGCCGGCGAACTGCCTTATCGTCCAGGTCCGACCCCGGTACCCGGTGGGGTGCAGGCCACGGGTGAAGGGGTACTCCCCGGGCCAGCCGATCCGCTCGAAGCCCTCGTAGGGCTGCCCGGCGGGCGGGCCGTAGACCGGTTCGACCTCGTCGCCGCTCAGGGTGGTGAAGTCCGCGTCGCGCTTGCGCGCCTTGTCGTACCGCTGCTGCCAGCGCCGGCGGCCGGCCTCGATCTCGTCGGCGTCCATCGACTCCGAACTCCACTCCGTACGGCCGCCACCGCTTGGGGACGGCACAGCTACTAGGACGTCCTACCAATTTACTCGGACGTCCTAGTATCTGTCGATGGCCGCCCGCCGGCCGGGGCGTCGGGGCACGCGGTGTCGGGGCTTGCGGCGTCGGGGCACGTGGGCGTCGGGGCACGCAAAAGGGCACCCTCTCCGACGCGGGAGAGAGTGCCCTTCGGACGGCGGGGTCAGGCGCTCGCCGGCTCCGGGACGGCGACCAGCGGCGCCACCTCGCGGGAGACCCTGCGCTCGACGAAGAAGACCGCGGTCGGGATCGTGCCGGCCAGCAGCACCCAGGCCAGCCTGCCGATCGGCCACTTCGCCTTGGTGCCCAGATCGAAGGCGAGCACCAGGTAGACCACGTAGAGCCAGCCGTGCGCGATGCCGACGGCGGTGGTGAAGCCGGCCGCACCCGAGATGCCGAGCACGTACTTGGCGATCACACCCAGGGTCAGCAGGATCAGGAGGACACCCGTGACGTAGGCCATCGTCCGGTAGCGGGTCAGCACACTCTGCTTCATGCCATCGAGGGTAACCGCCCGCTTAGGGTGCATTTGCGGCACCCCTACTCGGCGGGCGGGGTGAAGTCGCCCGCCGCCACCCGCAGCGGCCGGAGCAGCTCGAACACCTGCTCGCACTGCTTCTCGTCATAGCCCTCCAGGCCGAAGTCCATCGCCATCAGCGCCCGGGTGGCCTCCTCGACCACCGCCCGGCCGCGCTCGGTGATGGCGGCGAGCACGCCCCGACCGTCCAGCGGGTTGGGGCGGCGGGAGACCAGGCCGGCACCCTCCAGTCGGACGATGGTGTTGGTGACGCTGGTCGGGTGGACCATCAGCCGCTCGCCGATCTTGGAGAGGGAGAGCTCGCCCTTCCGGCTGAAGGTGAGCAGCACCAGTGCCTCGTACCGGGCGAAGGTCAGCCCGAACGGTCTGACCACCGCGTCCACCCGGGAGAGCAGGATCTGGTGCGCGCGCATCACCGAGGTGATCGCCGCCATCGCGGGGACGCTCCCCCAGCGCCGGGTCCAGAGTTCGTCGGCGCGGGCGATCGGGTCGAAGTCGAGAGCTAGGGGCTTGGCCACCTCCCCACCGTACCGGCGCGCCTGATGGCGGGTACCGGCCGTCCACGATGCTGGACGGCCATCCATTGCCCGCCCACTCACCTCCGGACCTCGCGCCCGGTGTCGACGTCCGCGCCTCGCCCTCCTCTCCCGCCATCGGGCGGGAGTACCCATCCCCCAGCCTCCGGCCGGGAGGCGCCCTGGACCGAAGGCTGGGGCGAGGGGCCCGCACTCCCTCGCACCTCGGACGCTTGCCACCCCTCCCTTGCGCGCGCCGCACATCAGCGGCTGCTCCGCCGCGGGCGGCGGGCCCTTCGACCCAGGGCGGGACGGCCGGCCATCACCGCCGCAAATCAGGACATAAAGTCCCGGCTTTCCTTTGCGAGTGTTTCCGACTGCCCGAATTCACCGACCACAAGGTCTCGATTTGTTCAAAAGACGCCATACCGGACCAGCGATTTGCCCGATTTCTCCGGCATTCTGATGCTCTATCAACCCCCTGGGCACGATAACCCCATGGCACCGTTCTGCCAACTGCTGCTAAATATTTGTCACTCCATCAGCATGTTCGGTCATGCCATCTGCCCTGTTCCGCCCTAGTCGGTGTCAATTCCTGGCGCCCCGGAACGCGGCACGACCGCGGGCACGCGGTTGACATGGAAGGAATCCCACTTGAAGCGCAAGCTCAGCGCTGTTCTCTCCGCCTCGGTGGTCCTCGCCGCCGCGATCCAGGTCAGCTCCGGGACGGCGCAGGCGCTGTCCTTCACCGCCGATGGCGAGGTGGCCGCGGCCGCTCCGCAGCCGGCCGAGGCCGACATGATCGCCCTCGCCGATTCGCAGATCCCGGCCGCCACCAAGGCCCTGGGTCTGGGCGGCCAGGAGAAGCTGGTGGCCAAGGACGCCGTGGTGGACCCGGACGGCGCCCGCCACCTGCGCTACGAGCGCACCTTCAGCGGCCTGCCGGTGCTCGGCGGCGACGTGATCGTGCACCAGGACGCCAAGGGCGCCATCAAGTCCGCGGACCGCGCGCTCGACGGCAAGCTCGCCCTGCCGAGCCTGACCCCGCAGCTCTCCGCCGACAAGGCCGCGGCCAAGGCCGCCGGCGCGGTGAAGTCGACCACGGGCATCGCCAAGGACGCCGACGAGCCCGCGCTCAAGGAGGTCGGCAGCACCGGCCAGGCCAAGCTGGTGGTCTGGGCCGCCTCGGGCACCCCGCGCCTGGCGTACGAGACGGTGGTCGAGGGCATGCGCGCCGACGGCACCCCGAGCCGTCAGCGGCTGGTCACCGACGCCGCCAGCGGCGAGGTGCTCTCCTCCCACGAGGAGATCCAGACCGCTGGTGCGGCCGGCATCGGCCGGGGCGTCCACGACGGCGCGGTGCGGCTGACCACCACGCCGTACCGGACCTGGTTCCAGCTGAAGGACCCGACCCGCGGCAACCAGTACACCACCACGCTGAAGGGCGGCACCTCCGGCAAGGGCACGCTGTACATAGACACCGACAACCGCTGGGGCACCGGGAACGTCTCCAACACCCAGTCCGCCGCCGTGGACGCCCAGTTCGGCGCGGCGGCCACTTGGGACTTCTACAAGAAGACCTTCGGCCGCAACGGCATCCGCAACGACGGCGTCGGTGCCTACAGCCGCGTCCACTTCGGCCAGAACTACATGAACGCGTTCTGGGACGACAGCTGCTTCTGCATGACCTACGGCGACGGCCGGGGCAACACCCACCCGCTGACCTCGATCGACGTGGCCGGCCACGAGATGAGCCACGGCGTCACCGCGGCCACCGCCAAGCTCAACTACTTCGGCGAGTCCGGCGGTCTGAACGAGGCCACCTCGGACATTCTCGGCACCGGCGTCGAGTGGTACGCCAACCTGCCCGCCAACAAGCCGAACTACCTCATCGGCGAGGCCATCGACTACTTCGGCAACGGCAAGCCGCTGCGCTACATGGACCAGCCCTCCAAGGACGGCACCTCGCCCGACTTCTGGTCCTCCTCGCTCGGCAACCTGGACGTGCACTACTCGTCCGGCGTCGCCAACCACTTCTTCTACCTGCTGTCCGAGGGCGGCGGCACGAAGACCATCAACGGCTACACGTACAACTCGCCGACCTTCGACGGCAAGCCGGTGGCCGGCATCGGCCGGGCCAGGGCCCTCCAGGTGTGGTACCGCGCGCTGACCGTCTACATGACCTCGAGCACCAACTACCAGGGCGCGCGCGCCGCGACCCTGAAGGCGGCGGCCGACCTGTACGGCGGCACCGACTCCCTGGCGTACAAGCGGGTCGCGGCCTGCTGGGACGCCGTGAACGTCAAGTAGGACCTCCGCTCGGCCTGTTCACCGCAGACTGTTCACCGCAGCCGGGTCCCCGTCCGACGGGGGCCCGGCTGCGGTGCGTCCCGGGACGGCTAGCAGGGGTGGAGCGGGCCGGGCAAGAGGGTCCGATGGCGGAGTCCCGCCATAGGCCTGACCCCACCCACCGGGACATCAAACGTTCACAATGTTGCGGCAATGCGCACCCCACGGACGGATCATGGCCGAATCTAGCCACCGTCCGGGCTCGGTTCGGGCCGGAACCCATCCGTCGGCCACCCGACACACGCGCCCGAGGACATCTGCCTGACACATTCTCACCACAGACGTATGGCTGGGAGTTGGCGGAAGTTTGCCAATTGTTGCCCGAGACCTGTCATTTCATCAGTTCGATTGTCATGCTTCTGGCCAGCCCCGTACCGGCATCGGCCGCCCCACCTTTCCGGCCGATGCCGTCTGACCGCACGGAGCAGCACGTCAGCGCCCGTTCCGCCCCAGCAGGCACTACCCCGGTGCCCCGGAACGCGGCGCGACCGCGCAGACGCGGTTGAACCGGAAGGAACCGTACGTGAAGCGAAAGCTGACAGTCGGAGCCGTTCTCTCCGCCTCGGCGATCCTCGCCGGGGTGATACAGGTCGGCGCCGGGACGGCGCAGGCCAGCCCCTCTCCGGCCGCCGGGACGCTCGCCGGCCGGCAGCAGGCCGAGCTGATCGCCCTCGCCGACTCCCAGGCCACCACCGCGGCCAAGGCCCTGGGCCTGGGCAGCCAGGAGAAGCTGGTGGCCAAGGACGTCGTGGTGGACGCCGACGGGACCAAGCACCTGCGCTACGAGCGGACCTTCGGCGGGCTGCCGGTGCTCGGCGGCGACCTGATCGTGCACCAGGACGCCAAGGGCGCCGTCAAGTCGGTGGACCGCGCGGTGGAGAGCAAGCTGGCCCTCACCAGCCTGACCCCGAAGCTCTCCGCCGACCAGGCCGCCGCCAAGGCGGCCGGCACGGTCAAGGCCGCCATCGGCGCCAGGGACTCCGACGACGCCGCGCTCACCTCGGTCGACCGGACCAGCCCGGCCAGGCTGGTCGTCTGGGCTTCCACCGGCACCCCGCGCCTGGCCTACCAGACCACCGTCGAGGGCATGCGCGCCGACGGCACCCCGAGCCGCCAGCGCCTGGTCACCGACGCCGCCACGGGCGAGGTGCTCTCCACCCACGAGGAGATCCAGACCGCCAACGCCACCGGCAGCGGCAAGGGCGTCTTCGTCGGCACCGTGCCGCTGACCACCAACTCCGCCAGCGGCAAGTACCAGTTGAAGGACGCCACTCGCGGCAACCAGTACACCACCAACCTGAGCGGCCGCACCTCGGGCAACGGCACCCTCTACACCAACTCGACCAACACCTGGGGCAACGGCCTGGCCTCCAACACCCAGTCCGCCGCCGTGGACGCCCAGTACGGCGCCGCCGTCACCTGGGACTTCTACAAGGCCACCTTCGGCCGCAACGGCATCCGCAACGACGGTGTCGGCGCCTACAGCCGGGTCCACTACGGCAAGAACTACGTCAACGCCTTCTGGGACGACAGCTGCTTCTGCATGACCTACGGCGACGGCGTCAGCAACACCCACCCGCTGACCGAACTCGACGTGGCCGGCCACGAGATGAGCCACGGCGTCACCGCGGCCACCGCGAACCTCGACTACTTCGGCGAGTCCGGCGGTCTGAACGAGGCCACCTCGGACATTCTCGGCACCGGCGTCGAGTGGTACGCCAACCTGTCCGCCAACAAGCCGAACTACTGGCTCGGCGAGCTGATCGACATCAACGGCGACGGCACCCCGCTGCGCTACATGGACAAGCCTTCCAAGGACGGCACCTCGCCCGACTCCTGGTCCTCCTCGCTCGGCAACCTGGACGTGCACTACTCGTCCGGCGTCGCCAACCACTTCTTCTACCTGCTGTCCGAGGGCAGCGGGCAGAAGACCATCAACGGCTACAGCTACGACTCGCCGACCTCCAACGGCCAGTCCGTGGCCGGCATCGGCCGGGACAAGGCCCTCAAGGTCTGGTACCGCGCGCTGACCACCTACTTCACCTCCACCACCGACTACAAGGCGGCCCGCACCGGCACCCTGAAGGCCGCCGCCGACCTGTACGGCGCCACCTCCACCGAGTACAAGCAGGTCGCCGCGGCCTGGTCCGCCGTGAACGTCAACTGACGCTCCACGACCGGCGACAGCAGCAGCCGGGCCCCTCGCTCCGTCGGGAGAGCGAGGGGCCCGGCTGCGGCGCGATCCCGGGATCAGGCGGTGGCGGGCACGGCGTTCTCGCCGCGCTCCTCCTTGGCCAGCATCCGCTCGGCGAAGAAGCCGCCGGTCGGCAGCACCGACAGCACGAACAGCAGCGCACTGCGCTTGGCCGGCCAGCGCTGCTGCTGAGCGGCGAGCGCCAGGAAGACCACGTACAGGATGAAGAGCACGCCGTGCACCATGCCCATCACCGGCACGGCGTTGAAGCTGGTGGTCCGCTTCAGCACCGAGCAGACCAGCAGCAGCAGGAAGGAGAGGCCCTCGGGGCCTGAGACAAGGCGCAAGCGGTGGACGGCGCTGCTCTTCACGGTGGATACCTCGCGGGTCGGGGGTCGGCGGGCGGGCTTGTGAACGGACGCACAAGCCGCCGGTCCATTATCACCGACCCGACACCGGTGCGAGCTCCGGGGGCGCGGGGTGCTCCACGGGGGCGCGGAGCTCTGCGCGCACGACCGCCGGCCCGGACGACCCGCCCGCCGGACTTGGGAGCCCGGAGTCGTCCGGAGGTCCTATATTGCTGCCGCACGACCTGACGGTCAGGTCGGCGAAGACCGCGGGGGAAATCACCGTTGTTCACCATTGACTGGAACCGCCGGACCTGCTCCCGGCGCGGCCACACCACCTACGCGCCCAGCGAGCCCGAGCTGCGGGAGCGGCTGCACGCGCAGACCTCGCTCGGCGACGCCTGGCGCTGCCTGCGCTGCGGTGACTTCGCGCTGGGGGCACCGCACGGCTCGGGACCGGCCGAGAACGCCCCGCTGGTGCCCCGCGGCAAGGCGCTGCGCGACATCTTCATCCTGCGCTTCCTGGCGATCGAGCGGCTGCTGCGCGGTGTGCTGATCATCCTGGTCGCCTGGGCGGTGTGGAGGTTCTCCAACAGCCAGGACGCGGTCAGGGACCTCTTCAACGACAACCTGACCGTCTTCAAGCCGGTCACCGACCACTTCCACTGGGACCTGGAGAACTCTCCCATCGTGGAGACCATCCGCAAGACCTTCGACTACAAGCGCAGCACCCTGCTGGGCGTGGCGGGCGCGCTGCTGGCGTACGCGCTGATCGAGGTGGTCGAGGCGTTCGGACTCTGGCTGGGCCGCCGCTGGGCCGAGTACCTGACCGTGGTCGCCACCGCCGCGTTCCTCCCGCTGGAGGGGTACGAGCTGTCGCACCACGTCACCGTGTTCAAGATCTGCACGCTGCTGCTGAACATCGCCGCGGTGGTGTGGATCCTGCTCTCCAAGCGGCTGTTCGGCCTGCGCGGCGGTGTGGTGGCCTTCGAGGCCGAGCGGCACTCCGCCTCGCTGCTGGAGGTCGAGCAGGCGGCCGGGACCGTCCGAGTGGCGGTCTGATCCGCACCCGCTCCGTCGCAGTCTCGTACCAATCGGGCGCTGCTTGCTGTCACTGTGCCACCGCGCCAGCTACATTCGGCCGGTGGCACAGTTTCGTCTCCAGGGCTCCAAGGTGCTCGCCGTCGACATGGCGGGCGACGCGGTCAAGGCCCGCAACGGTTCGATGGTCGCGTACACCGGCCAGATGTCGTTCAAGAAGCTCACCGGCGGCGGTGACGGCCTGCGCGGCATGGTCGCCCGCCGCCTGACCGGCGAGCAGATGGCGGTCATGGAGGTGAAGGGGCAGGGCACCTGCTACTTCGCCGACAAGGCGACCGAGATCAACCTGGTCCGGCTGAACGGCGAGGCGCTGTACGTCGAGGCGGACAACCTGCTCTGCACCGAGGCCGGCCTGCACACCGGCACCAGCTTCACCGGGCTGAACGGGATGGCCTCGGGCAACGGCCTGTTCACCACCAAGGTCGAGGGCAGCGGCTGGGCCGCGCTCACCTCCAACGGCCCGGCGATCATCCTGCGGGTCACCAAGGGCACCCCGCTGCGGGTGGACCCGGGCGCGTACGTCGCGCACACCGGCAGCCTCAGCCGGCATCTGAAGTCGGGCGCCGGCTGGACCACGCTGATCGGCGAGGGCGGCGGCGAGGCGATGCAGGTCGAGTTCACCGGCGAGGGTCTGGTCTACGTCCAGCCGTCCGAGAAGACCACCTTCGGAGGCGACGTCTGATGCCCTTCACGAAGATCAACAGCAAGCTGGTCGAGGCCCGGGTGGTCCCCGGACGGCAGTTGTTCAGCCAGCGCGGCGCGATGGTCGCGTACACCGGCGAGGTCACCTTCAGGCCCAACCTGATGGGCGGCCAGGGCGGGGTGATGTCGATGATCGGCCGCCGGGTGGCGAACGAGGACACCCCGCTGATGACGGTCGAGGGCCAGGGCAGCGTGCTGTTCGGCCACGGCGGCCACCACGTCCACGTGATCGAACTGGCCGGCGACACCCTCTGCGTGGAGGCCGACCGGCTGCTCGCCTTCGAGGGCTCGCTCCAGCAGTCCACCATGTTCATGGGCTCCCAGGGCGGCGTGATGGGCATCGTCCGCGGCCAGGTCACCGGCCAGGGCCTGTTCACCACCCAGCTGACCGGCCACGGCTCGGTCGCGGTACTGGCCCACGGCGGAGTGATCGAACTGCCCATCACCCAGGGCCAGCCGGTGCACGTGGACCCGCAGGCGTACGTGGCGCACCGCGGCGACGTGCGCAACAAGCTGTCCACCGCGCTGGGTTGGCGCGAGATGATCGGACGGGGCTCCGGCGAGGCGTTCCAGCTGGAACTGTCCGGCCAGGGCGTGGTGTTCGTGCAGGCGAGCGAGGAGAAGCTCTGATGTCCTACCCTCCGCAGCAGCCGCCGTACGGGCAGCCGTACCCCCAGCAGCCCGGGCAGCCCTACTCCCAGCAGCAGTACGAGCAGTCCTACCAGCCGACCCAGCCCGGGATGCGGATGCCGCCGGTGCCGCCCGCAGCGCCCTCGGCACAGCCGCAGCAGCAGGGCGGCGGCCCGGTGGTGTACGACCCGCACACCCTTCCGGTCGACGACAACGTCAACCCGTACGCCTTCTCGGTGGACCTCAACGGCCCGTACTACCTGCAGAAGGGCAAGATGATCGCCTACTACGGCGACGTCCGCTTCTCCGGTATCGGCCGGGGCGTGCTCGACCAGGTACTGGAGCGGAACTTCAACTCCCCGCTGCACGCCTCGGACTGGGTGGTGGCCGAGGGCCGGGGGAAGCTGCTGCTCGCCGACCGGGCGTTCGACCTGAACTCCTACGACCTGGAGAACGGCAACCTGACGGTCCGTTCTGGCAACCTGCTGGCCTTCGAGCCCTCGCTTGCCCTCAAGCAGTCGATCATCCCGGGGTTCCTCACCCTGATCGGTACCGGGAAGTTCGTCGCCGCCTCCAACGGCCCGGTGCACTTCGTGGAGCCGCCGATCCGGGTCGACCCGCAGGCGCTGGTCGGCTGGGCGGACTGCCCGGCCCCCTGCCACCACTACGACCACAGCTACCTGCACGGCGTGATCGGCGGGATCCGGCACCTGACCGGGCTCGGCGGGGCCTCCGGCGAGGAGCACCAGTTCGAATTCATCGGGGCCGGGCAGGTGCTGGTGCAGTCCAGCGAGAAGCTGATGGCGGAGCGCTCGGTGGGCGTCGTGGAGAGCGAGCCCGGGGTACCCGGGGGCGGAGTGCCGCAGCAACCGGGGCACGGCGGGCAGCAGTTGCCGGGCCTCCCCGGCTTGGGCAACCTCGGTGAGCTGGGGCGGCGCTTCGGGCTGTGACCACAGCCCGGCTTGGACTACTTATAAGTTTGTACAACATTTAACAACCTCGGCTATGCTTGTCCCATGGACATGCGCAGCACCGACACCGAGGCCTCCTCCCACCCCCGCAAGGAGGAGACTCCCTGGCTCACGGCCAAGGAGCAGCAGTTCTGGCGTGCCCATCTCGAGGTGGCCAAACTGCTGGACTACCAACTGGGCCGTGAGCTCCAGCCGCACAACCTGGCCGGCAACGACTACGAGATCCTGGTCGCCCTGTCCGAGTCCCCCGACCGCCGGATGCGGATGACCGACCTGGCCACCGCCACCCTCCAGTCCAAGAGCCGGCTCTCGCACCAGATCACCCGGATGGAGAACGCCGGCCTGGTGCTCCGCCAGGAGTGCCCCGGCGACCGCCGCGGCCTCTACGCCCACCTGACCGAACTGGGCTGGGAGACCATGCAGAAAGTCGCCCCCGACCATGTGCGCAGCGTGCGCCACCACTTCATCGACCGGCTCACCCCCGAGCAGATCGACGCGATGTACGCCGCCCTCGCCCCCGTCGCCGAGCACCTGCGCAACCTCCGCGGCCGCGCCTGAGCCCGGCGCCCGCTCGCGGGGCGGGCCCGCGCCGTCCCGTCAGCACTCAGGACCGGCTCCGACCCGCCCCGACGCACTCGGGCGTGCTCCAGGGGCGCAGTGAACTCCTCCTCGGGAAAGCCGAAAGGGTTCACACCTCCCGGTGAGGATTCACACCGCTGAAGGCCCCGTGCGGGGTTCCTCCCCAGGAGGCTTGCCCCGGCGGCCCTACGCCCCCGTCAGGTCCGCGACGAGCTGGTCCGCCGCGCCGTACGGGTCGAGCTCGCCCGCGGCGACGCGTTCCGCGAGCGCCCCCAGGTGCCGGTCGCCGTGCAGGTCGCCGATCCGGGCCCGGAGGGCGGCGAGCGCGATGGCCTCGATCTCGTCCGCAGCCCGGCGGCGCCGCCGGACGGCGAGCTCGCCGGTCTCGGCCAGCCAGGCCCGGTGCTTCTCCAGTGCCTCGACGACCTCGTCCATGCCCTCGCCGCGCGCCGCGACGGTCTTGACGATCGGCGGCCGCCAGTCACCGGGCTCGCGTGCCTCGCCGAGGCCGAGCATGTGGTTGAGCTCGCGCGCGGTGGCGTCCGCACCGTCCCGGTCGGCCTTGTTGACCACGAAGACGTCGCCGATCTCCAGGATCCCGGCCTTGGCGGCCTGAATCCCGTCGCCCATACCGGGGGCCAGCAGCACCACCGAGGTGTCCGCCTGCGCGGCGATCTCCACCTCGGACTGCCCGACGCCGACGGTCTCCACCAGGATGACCTCGCACCCGGCGCCGTCCAGCACCCGCAGGGCCTGCGGCGCGGCCCAGGAGAGCCCGCCGAGGTGGCCCCTGGTGGCCATCGAGCGGATGAACACCTCGGGGTCGGTGGCGTGCTCCTGCATCCGTACCCGGTCGCCGAGCAGCGCCCCGCCGGAGAACGGCGAGGAGGGGTCGACGGCGAGCACCCCGACCCGCTTGCCTAGCCGCCGGTAGGCGGTGACCAGCGCGGAGGTGGAGGTTGACTTGCCCACCCCGGGTGAGCCGGTCAACCCGACCGTGTAGGCCTGCCCGGTGTACGGGGCAAGCGCGGCCATCGCCTCGCGCAGCTGGGGAGCGGCGTTCTCCACCAGCGTGATCAGCCGGGCGACGGCGCGCGGCCGGCCCTGCCGCGCCTGCTCGACCAGCGTCGGCACATCGACCATGTTCAGTCCGCTCCTCGCTCAAGAGCCCGGCCGCGGCTCCGCCCCGGCGGGCGGACCGCAGACGGGAGGGGCCGCCGGCCGCCGGTGCGGCCGACAGCCCCGACGCCATGTCAGACGCTGTGCCGTCCGGTCAGGCCTGCGGGACCCGGACGATCAGGGCGTCGCCCTGGCCGCCGCCGCCGCAGAGCGCCGCCGCACCCACGCCGCCACCGCGGCGCTGCAGCTCGAGCGCCAGGTGCAGCACGACCCGGGCACCGGACATCCCGATCGGGTGGCCCAGCGCGATCGCACCGCCGTTGACGTTGACCTTCTCCTCGGTGACGCCGAGGTCCTTCATCGACTGGTGGGCGACGGCCGCGAACGCCTCGTTGATCTCGATCAGGTCGAGGTCCTCGACCGCGATGCCCTCCTTGGCCACCGCGTGCTTGATGGCGTTGGACGGCTGCGACTGCAGCGAGTTGTCCGGGCCGGCCACGTTGCCGTGCGCGCCGATCTCGGCCAGCCAGGTCAGGCCGAGCTCCTCGGCCTTTGCCTTGCTCATCACGACGACCGCGGCGGCACCGTCGGAGATCTGCGAGGAGGTGCCGGCGGTGATGGTGCCGGCCCCGCCGGGGGCACCGCCCGGGAACGCCGGGCGCAGCTTGGCCAGGCCCTCCACGGTGGTGTCGGCGCGGATGCCCTCGTCCTGGCTGAAGAGGACCGGCTCGCCCTTGCGCTGCGGGATCTCGACCGGGACGATCTCGGCCTCGAAGACGCCGTTCTTCTGGGCGGCGGCGGCCCGCTGGTGGGAGAGCGCGGCGATCCGGTCCTGGACCTCGCGGCCGATCCCCAGCCGGGTGTTGTGCTTCTCGGTCGACTCGCCCATCGGGATGTTCTCGTACGCGTCGGTGAGGCCGTCGTGGGCCATCGCGTCGAGCATCTCGATCGAGCCGTACTTGTAGCCCTCGCGGGACTTCGGCAGCAGGTGCGGGGCGTTGGTCATCGACTCCTGTCCGCCGGCCACCACGATGTCGAACTCGCCGGCGCGGATCAGCTGGTCGGCCAGCGCGATGGCGTCCAGGCCGGACAGGCAGACCTTGTTGATCGTCAGGGCCGGCACGTTCATCGGGATGCCGGCCTTGACCGCCGCCTGCCGGGCCGGGATCTGGCCCGCGCCCGCCTGCAGCACCTGGCCCATGATGACGTACTGCACCTGCTCGGCGGAGATGCCCGCCCGCTCCACGGCCGCCTTGATGGCGAAGCCGCCGAGGTCCGCTCCGGAGAAGCCCTTGAGCGAGCCGAGCAAGCGACCCATCGGGGTCCGGGCACCGGCGACGATCACTGAAGTAGTCATGAGACGAGCCCCTTCGCGCGTCAAGGCCAGGTGGGGTCCCCCTGCCGGAGGCCGGGGGCGTGTGGGGATGCCGCTCAATGTACTGACCCGTAACCCGTGCGTCACCGCAGCGAAGGTGTGATCAGCAGCACTGGCACTACCCAGTCAACACCGTGTCAGCACGCGCCGGGGTGAAGTTTTTCCGGTGCGCGCCCGGCGCGTGACTCGGTGCGACCCCGGACGCGGCACGGTGGACCCCGGGGCGCGACGCGGTGTGAGCAGACTCGCACGGGCGGCTCTGGCGCCGCCGAACCCCGATGCGCTGCACTGGTGCCCACCTGACCGCGACCGCCCTGGAGGACCCGCCGTGCTGACCCGTATCGACCACATCGGCATCGCCTGCTTCGACCTGGACAAGACCGTCGAGTTCTACCGCAACACCTACGGCTTCGAGGTGTTCCACAGCGAGGTCAACGAGGAGCAGGGGGTGCGCGAGGCCATGCTCAAGATCAACGAGACGGACGACGGCGGCGCCTCCTACCTCCAGCTGCTGGAGCCTACCCGGGAGGACTCCACGGTCGCCAAGTGGCTTGCCAAGAACGGGGAGGGCGTGCACCACATCGCCTTCGGCACCGCCGACGTGGACGGCGACGCGGCCGCGATCAGGGAGAAGGGCGTCCGGGTGCTGTACCAGGAGCCGCGCCGGGGCTCGATGGACTCCCGGATCACCTTCCTGCACCCCAAGGACTGCCACGGCGTCCTGACCGAGCTGGTCACCTCCGCACAGCCCTCGGAGCACACCGAACACTGAACGACTCGTCAGTAACCTCGGAAAGGACCCATGCACCCGTTCCCCCCGGAGCCGCGCACACTACAATGCCCAGGTGCACTGAGGCTCCGGGGAGGACCGGTCCGCAGAGCACGGCCAAAGGCGGGAGAAGCCGAGCAGCTGACGGCTGGTCCTGTTGTCGGGGAGTCCACTACGCGGACACGGGCTGAACAGTCGCAGTCCGGATCTGTCACCATTCTCCACTAGGCAAGAGTTCGCTCAGGAGTCCACCCGGACGGCGGAGCGCGGAGATCCGCGTACCCACCTGCCGAAGACTCCGACCGCGGCACCCGCCGCGGCTGCAAGGACCAGTCGGTCCGGCCCCGACAACAGAGGGGGCGGGCCGGCCGGGTCGAGGACGCGACCAGGGGACGGATGGACCGCGGAGTGCGGGGCTACGACCGCTACGAGGGTGACGATCACCTCTCCCAGTTCGAGGCCGAGATGGAGCGGACTCGCAAGGAGCGGGACAAGTCCATCCAGCATGCCGAGGATCTCGCCTACCAGGTGGAGGTACTCCGGGCCAAGCTGCACGAGTGCCGGCGGCAGCTCGCCCAGCCGCGCGCCTTCGACGCCGTCTCGGGACAGGCCGAGCAGATCCTGCAGAACGCGGAGATGCAGGCGCAGGCGCTGCGCGCGGACGCCGAGCGCCAGCTGCGCGAGTCGCAGGCTGCCACCCAGCGACTGATGGCCGAGGCCGCCGAGCGCACCGCCCGGCTCGAAGCCGAGTTCGCCGCCCGCCGACGCCAGCTCGACGATGAGCTCGCGGAGCTCCGTCGCAGCGCCGAACGGCACGTCAGCGAGAACGTCAACTGGGCCGAGCAGACCCGGGCCGGCACCGAGCAGGAGGCCCAGCGCCTGCTCCAGGAGGCCCGCGGCGAGGCCGACCGGCTGGTCGCCGCCGCCCGCGCCGAGGCCGCCGCCCTCGCCGACCAGGCCCGCGCCCGGACCGCCGCCGACGTCGACGCCGCCCGGGGCGAGGCGAAGGCCGCCGCCGAGGCGGCACTGCTGCGCGCCCAGAGCGACGCCGAGCGCCTGCTGCGCGCCGCGTCCGAGCAGGCCCAGCAGGCCAGCGCCCAGGCCGAGGAGCTGCGCGACAGCGCCGCCAGCCAGGCGGAGAAGCAGCTGGCCGCCGCCCGCGCCGAGATCGACGAGCTCAAGCGGCGGGCCACCGCCGACCAGGAACGGGCCGAGGCCGCCCTCACCCAGGCCCAGGCGGAGATAGAGCGGCTGCGCGCCGAGGCGCTGGCCGAGGCCGAGCGGGCCCGCAAGGAGGCCGCCGAGCTGCACGCCCAGGCCGAGGCCGCCGCCAGCCGGCTGCAGGCGGAGGCGACCGCCGCCGCCGAGCAGAAGGTGGCCGACGGCGAGGCCGCCAGCGAGCAGCGCGCCCAGACCGCCAAGGCCGAGGTCTCCCGCATGGTGGCCGCCGCCACCCGCGAGGCCGAGCTGATCAAGGCCGAGGCCGCCAACGCCACCGCCCAGGCGGAGGCCGCCAAGGCCGCCGCCGCCGAGGAGAGCGAGCGCCTGCGTGGCGCCGCCGAGTCCGTCGCGACCCAGCTGCGGGCCGAGGCCGAGGCCGCCATCGCCGAACTGCGCGCCGAGACCGAACGCGAGCTCGCCGACCTGCGGGCCCAGGCCGAGACCGCCGCCGAGGCGCTGCGGGCCGAGGCCGTGGAGCAGGGCCGCGCCGAGGCCGCCAAGGACGCCACCACCCAGCTGGCCAGGGCCGCCAAGCAGGCCGAGGAGATGCTCTCCGGCGCCTCCTCGGACGCCAGCACCACGGTCGAGAAGGCCGCCGCCGAGGCCGAGCGGATCCGGACCGAGGCCGCCGCCGAGGTCGAGCTGCTCCGCGAGCAGGCCAAGGCCGCCGTCCAGCAGGCCCAGAACGCCGCCCTGGACGACGCCGCCGGAATCCGCCGCGAGATGGAGCGGATGCACGACGAGGCCGCCCGCCTGCGGGCCGGGGCCGAGGAACTGCGCGCCCAGGCCGCCGCCGAGGCCGAGCGGGTCCGCAATGACGCCCGCCGCCAGGCGGTGGTGCAGATCGAGGAGTCCGCCAGGCAGGCCGAGGAGCTCCTCACCAAGGCCAAGGCCGACGCCGACGAGCTGCGCGGCGGAGCCGCCGGCGAGGTCGAGAAGATCCGCGAGCAGGCCAAGGCCCAGGCCGTCGAGATGCAGGGCCGCGCCGAGCAGACCCTCGCCCGGGCCCGTACCGAGGCCGCCAAGCTGGCCGCCGCCGCCGAACAGCACCACCAGGAGGCCGTCGCCGCCGCGAAGGCCGCCGCCGCCGAGAACCGCGCCGCCGCCGAGCGGGAGACCGCGGAACTGCGCCGCGAGGCCGCCGAGTACGACCAGCGGGTCCGTGCCGAGGCCACCAGCGCGGCCGAGAAGCTCCGGACCGAGGCCGTCGCCGCCGCCGAGGCGCTGCGCACCGACGCCGCGCACCACGCCGAGACGGTACGGGTCGAGACCGAGCGGGCCGCAGCCGAACTGCGCGCCGACAGCGCCCGTGCCGCCAAGGCCGTCCGTGCCGAGGCCGCGCACGCCGCCGAGGCGATGCGCGCGGAGGCCGAGGACTGGGCGCACGCCCAGCGCTCCGAGGCCGAGAACTGGGTCCAGGCCCACCGCACCGCCGCCGAGGAGTGGGCCCAGGCGCACCGCACCGCGGCCGAGGAAGCGGCCAAGCGGGAGCGCGGCGAGGCCGAGGCCGCCGCGAACGCCCTGCGCGAGGAGAGCCGCCGGGCCTACGAGGAGGCCGCCGACGGGCTGGAGCGCGAGCGCGAGGAGACCGCCGAACAGCTCGCCGCCGCCCGCAGTGCACGGGAGACCGCCGAGCAGGCCGCCGCCGAACTGCACACGGAGGCCGAGCAGGCGCTGGCCGCCGCCCGTACCGAGGCCGGCGAGCGGTTGACCGAGGCCGAGACCGCCGCCCGGACCATCCGCACGGAGGCCGAGACCGCCGCCGAGGCGCTGCGCGCCGAGGGCGCCGAGGAACTGGCCGGTGCCCAGCGGCACGCCGCCGAACTCCGCCGCGAGGCGGGGGAACTGCGCGAGCAGGCCGAGGCCGAGCTCGCCGAACTGCGCGCCACCGCGGAGCGTGAGACCACCGAGCAGCGCGAGCAGGCCGAGGCCTACGACCGCGAACTGCGCGCCACCGCGGAGCGCGAGACCGCCGAACTGCGCGCCACCGCCGACCGTGAGACCGCCGAACTGCGCGAACTGGCCGCCGCCGAGGCCGAGGAGACGGCCGCCAAGGCCGCCGCCGAGGCCGAGCAGGCGATCACCGCCGCCGAGCGCCGGGCCGCCGAACTGGTCGGCGCGGCCGAGGACGAGGCATCCGAGGTCCGCCGGTCCGTCGCCGGACTGCACGAGGCCGCCGCCCAGCAGATCGCCGAACTCCGCGCCACCGCGGAGCGTGAGACCACCGAGCAGCGCGAACAGGCCGAGGCCTACGACCGCGAACTGCGCGCTGCCGCCGACCGCGACACCGCCGAGCAGCGCGAACAGGCCGAGGCCTACGACCGCGAACTCCGCGCCACCGCGGAGCGCGACACCGCCGAACTGCGCGAGCAGACCGACGCCGAGGCCGCTGAACTGCGCGCGCGGACCGCCGCCGAGCTGGCCGACCTCCGCGAGGTCGCGGCCGCCGAGATCTCGCAGCAGCGGGCCGAGGCGCAGGCCTACGAGGAGCAGCTGCGCGCCGAGGCGGAGGCCGAGCGGCAGAGCGCCCACGACTGGGCCGAGCAGCACCGGGCGGAGGCCGAGGCCCAGGCCCGGCAGACCGTCGCCGAGGCCGAGGAGCAGGCGGCGGCCACCCTGGCGGAGGCCGAGGAGTTCACCGCCGCGCTGCGCACCGAGGCCGAGGAGTACGCGCTCGCCACCCGCACCCTCGCCGAGGAGTACGAGGCCGCGACCCGGGGCCGGGCGGACGCCTACGACACGGAGACCCGCGAGGCCGCCGAGTCCTACGACAGGACGACCCGCCAGAAGGCCACGTCGGTGCTGGAGAAGGCCTTCGCGGACGCCGAGGCGCTGGCCGAGGACGCCCAGACGACCGCCCTGGCCACCACCGCCGCCGCCGAGGAGCAGGCGGACGCAATGGTCGCCGCCGCCCGCAAGGAGGCCGACCGGCTGGTCGCGGCCGGTGAGGCGGCCGGGCAGGCCGAGGTGGAGCGGGCACGCTCGGACGCCGACGCGCTGCTGTCCGAGGCCCGCCGGGACTCCACCGCGATCCGCGAGCGTGCGGAGGAACTGCGCGAGCGCACCGACGCCGAGATCGAGGCGCTGCACGAGCGGGCCCGTAAGGAGAACGCGCAGGCCATGAAGTCGGCCGGCGAGCGGGTGGACGCGCTGGTGACGGCGGCCCAGGAGCAGCTGACCGAGGCCGAGGAGCAGGCCGTCGCCACCGTGGCCGAGGCCGAGGAGCGTGCGACCGCGCTGGTCACGGCGGCGGAGGAGCGCGCGACCGAGCTCACCTCGGAGGCGTCCGCCGAGGCCAGCAAGGTCCGGATCTCCGCCGTACGCAAGGCGGAGGGCCTGCTCAAGGAGGCGGAGCAGAAGCTCGCCGACTCCACCGCCAGGGCCGAGGAGCTGCGCACCGAGGCGGAGTCCAGGCTCAAGGCCGCCCAGGACGAGGCGGAGGAGCAGATCGAGGCGGCGGCCGACGAGGCCGAGAAGCGGCTGCGCCGCGCCGACGAGAGCGCCGACGAGCAGCTGCGCCTGGCCAAGGAGGAGGCCGAGCGGCTGCTCGCCGAGGCCAAGGCCGAGGCCACGCGCGTGACCGACCAGGGCCGGCGGGAGTTGGAGGAACTGGTCCGCCGCCGCAAGGACATCAACACCGAGATCTCCAGGGTGCAGGACGTGCTGTCGGCCCTGGAGGCGTTTGAGGCACCGACACCTGCGCCGCAGGAGAAGGCCAACGGGGGATCGAACAACAAGAAGTCCGGGTCCGCCGGCCGCGAGGGCGGCTCGAAGACCAGGGCTGGAGTGGGTGCTCCCCGATCGGGTGGCAATCGCTCCGGAAGCGCACCACCCGATTGAGCGGACATTGTCCGCGAAGGTTCGGCATTCCGCGGATGACACTCCGGTAACGTGTCAGGATTCCCCGGAACACCTCAGCGGTCCGACGACAGGAAGTCCTAAGTCCCATGAGCGACAGTCACTCCCCTCACGGCTTCGACCTGGTGCGTCGTGGGTACGAGCGTGCCCAGGTCGACGAGCGGATCACCAAGCTGGTGGCCGACCGTGACAGTGCATTGGCCCGGATCAGCGCCCTCGAGAAGCGGATCGAGGAGCTGCACCTGGAGACCCAGACCGCCCAGGCCGCGGTGGCCGAGGCCGAGCCCTCGTACGCCGGTCTCGGCGCCCGGGTGGAGAAGATCCTCCGGCTCGCCGAGGAGGAGGCCAAGGACCTGCGCGAGGAGGCGCACCGCGCCGCCGAGCAGCACCGCGAGCTGGCCGAGGCCGCCGCCCAGCAGGTCCGCACCGAGGCGGAGAACTACGCGAAGGACCGCAAGGCCAAGGCCGAGGACGAGGGCATGCGGATCGTCGACAAGGCCAAGGGCGACGCCGCCCAGCTGCGCGCCGAGGCCAACAAGGACGCCCAGAACAAGCGCGAGGAGGCGGACGCCCTCTTCGAGGAGACCCGCACCAAGGCCGCCCAGGCCGCGCTGGAGTTCGAGACCAACCTGGCCAAGCGGCGCGAGCAGTCCGAGCGCGACCTCGCCGCCCGGCAGGCCAAGGCCGAGAAGCGGCTCGCCGAGATCGAGCACCGGGCCGAGCAGCTCCGCCTGGAGGCCGAGAAGCTCCGTACCGACGCCGAGCGCCGGGCCCGCCAGACCGTCGAGACGGCACAGCGCCAGTCCGAGGACATCGTGGCCGACGCCAACGCCAAGGCCGACCGGATCCGCAGCGAATCCGAGCGCGAGCTGGCGGCCCTGACCAACCGCCGCGACTCCATCAACGCCCAGCTCACCAATGTCCGCGAGATGCTCGCCACCCTCACCGGTGCCGCCGTCGCGGCCGCCGGCGTCCCGGGTGACGACACCCTCGGTGTCCCGGCCCAGCAGTCCCGCTGACCTCAGGTCCCGCAAGCGGCCCCCGCCGATCCGGCCGGGGCCGCTTCCGCCGTGGTGGCCGGGCCCTCCAGCCGAAGGAGCCCCGGCCGGAGGATCCGGCTCCGCGCCGGGCGCCGCGCAGCGCCCCCAGGGGCCACCGCCACGGCCCTCCCGGACGCCCGGCGGACGGTCAGTGGCCCCTCAGTGGCCCACGCGCCGGAGCAGCCCCCGTACCGCCGCGTTGAAGGTCTCCGGCGCCTCCAGCGAGCTGAGGTGCCCGACGCTCGGGATGACCGTGAGCTGGGCGTCCGGAAGCGTGTCGGCCATCAGCCGCGCCTCGGACAGCGGCGCGAGGGCGTCGAACTCGCCGACGATGACGGCCGCCGGAACGGCGACCGAGGCGAGGATGTCGAGCGAGTCCTCCCTCGCGATCATCGCGCGCTGCGCCCACGCCACCGCCCGCGGCGTCGACTCGGCGATCATCTCCCTTACCCGGGCGACCAGTTCGGGATCGGCTCCGGGCCCGAGCAGCCCCTCCTCGATCTTCTCCTCGGCGAGCAGCCGCACGCTGTCGCGGGCCAGTACGGCCTGCGCGATCCGCTCCCGGTTGGCCCGGGCCTGCTCGGTGTCGACGGTGGCCTTGGTGTCGGCGAGCAGCAGCCCGGACAGGCGGTCGCCGTGGCGGCGGGCGAAGGCCATCGCCACGTACCCGCCCATGGACAGACCTCCGATCACAGCCCGGTCGATCCCCACGGCGTCCAGCAGCCGGGCGACGTCGTCGGCGATCAGGTCGATCGACGGCTCCTGATCGCCCAACTCCGCCCCGCCGAAGCCTCGCTGGTCCATCGTCAGCACCCTGGCCCGGTCCCCGCTCGGGCCGGGGAGCAGTTCCAGTTGGGCCTCCCACATCCGGGCCGAGAGCGGGAAGGCGTGCAGCAGGACGAGCGGGGTACCGGTGCCGTTCTCGCGGAACGCCGGTGTGCTGGGGAACGTCATACCGCCACCGTAGAGCGGCACGCCGAGTAGCCGCGACCAACGCACCCTTATGACTTCCTCCCCCGGGTGAAGCCCGGGTGGGTGGCCGCGGAAGGAACCCGGTGCTCCGCCTGTTCGCGGCCGAGGCCGCCGCGATGCCGCACGACCGGACCACGGCGCCGGGCGTCCTGCCCGAGAGGCGCGACACCTGAGGCCTTCGGCACCGCGCGCCTCAGTACCGCGGAGCCCCCCGCCCCCGCTGGAGGTTGGCAGTCCGCCGCTCGCGGGCGTTCCAGCAGGCCCGGTGCCAGTGCCGCCGGTCGTCCACCCCGGCGCCGTGGCCCGGCCAGGCGACGACATGGCCGACGCCCGGCGGGATCTCCTGGTCGCACCCCGGGCAGCGGTAGTACCGTCCCGCCGTCCCGGCGACCGTCCGCACCACCCATTCCTCGCCCTGGAAGGTCTCCGTCCGCTGCAGCGAACCCCCGAGCGGCGCGGACGGCGGCAGTTCCTCGGCGGCACTCCTGCTCCGGCTGCTGGGGATCCGGTTACGGCGAGGCGACACGTCAACTACCTCTCGGCGGCGCGGGGTCTTCGGGGCGTTCTGCGGTCTTCCAGGGTACGGCGCGGCCCAGCCTCCGAATACCGTCGGTCACGCCACTATCACGGTGGGGACGGGCACTTCGGCGTTTCCCCCGAGATCCACCCGTTCCCCGGCGAAATTCGGAGACCGGCGTGCCAATGGCACATGACATCGGTTACTCACAGGGGGACAACGCGGGGCTCGCACACCCTGCGGCCCCCGAGGAGGCACCCGATGACCATGACCAGCCCGCTCCCCGGCACGCACCCGCCGGCCGACCCCCACCCGTCGGCCGGCTCGTCCCGCAGTCCGCTCCCCGAGCCCTCCGACGGGCACCCGGCGGCCGTTGACGCGATCCGGGTCGGCACCTTCCAGCTCTCGGCCCAGTTCCCCGGACAGAGCCACGCCGAGGCGCTGGAACGCACCGTGCACAGCGCGGTCGCCGCCGAACGCGCGGGCCTGGACAGCGTCTGGCTGGCGGAGCACCACTTCGTGCCGTACGGCGTCTGCCCCGACGCGGCGACGCTCGCGGCGATGCTGCTCGGCCGTACCCGCCGGATCGGCGTCGGGACGGCGGTCAGCGTGCTCTCCACCACGCACCCGGTGGCGCTGGGCGAGCGGGCCGCACTGCTGCACCTGGTCTCGGGCGGCCGGTTCACCCTTGGGGTCGGCCGCGGCGGCCCCTGGATCGACCTGGACGTCTTCGGCACCGGGCTGGCCGCCTACGAGGAGGGCTTCCCCGAGCGGCTCGACCTGTTGCTGCGCTGGCTGCGCGGCGTCCGGGTGGGTGCGGACGGACCGCAGTTCCGCTTCCCCGAGGTGGCCGTGGTGCCCCGGGCCGCCGAGCCCGCACCGGGCACGGCCGCCCGGGTGCCCGACCTCGCCGACTGGCTCGGCGTGGACCCGGGGGCGGGCACCCTGCTGCGCTTCCCCCGCCAGCGCCGCGACGGCATGACCGGAGGCTCCCTGCCCGGCGACCAGCCGCAGAGCGGCCCACCGGTGATCGCCGCCTGCACCTCCCCCACCGGCGTGCGGACGGCCGCCGAGCGGGGCCTGCCGATGCTGCTCGGCATGCACTCCGGCGACGAGGACAAGCAGCAGATGCTGGCCGCCTACCGGACCGCCTGGCGGGCCTGCGGCCGCGGCGAGGAGCAGTTGGCCAGGGTCGAGCGGGAGCACGTCGCGGTCGGCGTGGTGCAGATCGAGGACCGCATCGCGACCGCCCGCGACGGCCTGCTGCGGTCGATGCCCGGCTGGTTCGAGTACGGGCTCGGCGCGCACCGCACGGTGGACGGCCGCGAACGGCGGATGCGCGATCCGCACGCGTACACCGAACTCCTCTGCGACCTGCACGCGGTGGGCACGCCCGGGCACTGCGCGGACCGGCTGCTGGCCACCGCCGAACGCACCGGTATCCGGCGCTTCGCCCTGCTCGCCGAGGGCTCGGGCGACCGCGCGGCGACCCTGAACAACATCGCCCGCCTCGGCGCCGAGGTACTGCCGCAGCTGAGCTGAGCCCGGCACCCGGCAACTCCCTTGCGGGAGCGCCGGGTTGCCCGGCGCTGCAGCTCCGGGGGGCGCGGCAGCCGCCCGGTCGGCCCCGCACCTGCGCACGGGGTCTGCCGTGCGGCTCCCCGCGCCCCCCGGAGGCTCCGTTCAGCAGTCCCGCAGCTCCGGCGACTGGTTGAGCAGCTGGGCCCGGATCGAGGTGAAGCGCCGGTGGCGCTCCTCGTTCGCCTCGGACGAGGTGAAGACCGCGACCCGGTGGCAGTTCTGGAACGCCAGCCGGACACCGAAGTGGCGCTCCAGCGAGCCCCGGATCGCGTCGCTGGCCATCGCCCGCAGCAGCTGGCCCCGCTCCCGCTCGCTGGGCGGCGGTACCTGGTTGTCGGCGAAGTCGGTGCCGTCGACCTGGACCTGGGCGACCAGCGAGCTGATCAGCTCCCAGGCGTACGGCAGGGAGACGCGGACGCAGTCCACGAACTCCCGCTCGTCGACCTCTCCTCTCTCGGCCTTCTCCAGCAGGGCCGGTGAGACGTCGAGCGACATGGGTTCTCCTCTCGCGGTCCACCGCGGCGCGGCCGCCACGGTGGTCGTGCGGTTGGTGCGGATGGTGCCGTGCCGTGCTCGGCCGATGCCCGATGGTGCAGGGTCGCGCACGGTGCCTTGGGCCCGACCCGGTCCTCGGACGGGCTTACGCATGAACGCTGCTGTGACGCTTGGGGCTCTGACGCTGGGGTGACGCTTGAGTGACGTGCGAACCGGCACACGGCCGGGCCCGCGGCGGTGTGCGCCGCGCCCCGACGGGCCGGACGACCCCCGGGACGGCGGACGGTCCGGCGGCCACCGGGTCGAGCGACGACCGCTCACCACAGAGTGACAGGCGATTGTCAGCACGGCTGGCGAATCCGGCGCATTGCACCGGATTAACCGCCCGGAAGACCAGATTGGCCGGATTCCGTCGGACCGTTCATCTCACGTCTCCATCCCCGTCGAGCGGCCCCGGGCAGCGGAGGGCGTGCGCCGTGTGCGCCGGCGCGCGGGTGCCGCACTCCATGGTTCGCCGTGTCCGGGGTTTCTTCACCCGGCCGTCGCGGAATCGCTTCAACTGGCCCCGGTGGGCTAGCGTGGTGGACCGTGCGTCTCGTAATTGCCCGTTGCTCAGTCGACTATGCCGGTCGGCTCTCCGCCCATCTCCCGTCCGCCACCCGGCTGATCCTGGTCAAGGCCGACGGCAGCGTCAGCATCCACGCCGACGACCGCGCCTACAAGCCGCTCAACTGGATGTCGCCGCCCTGCAGCCTCAAGGAGGCCGAAGGCACCTGGACGGTCACCAACAAAGCCGGCGAGAAGCTGATCATCAGCCTGGAGGAGGTGCTGCACGACTCCTCGCACGAGCTCGGGGTCGACCCCGGTCTGGTCAAGGACGGCGTCGAGGCCCACCTCCAGGAGCTGCTGGCCGACCGGATGGAGGTGCTCGGCGCCGGCTGGTCGCTGATCCGCCGCGAGTACCCGACCGCCATCGGCCCGGTCGACATCCTCTGCCGCGACGCCGACGGCACCACGGTCGCCGTCGAGATCAAGCGGCGCGGCGAGATCGACGGTGTCGAGCAGCTGACCCGCTACCTGGAGCTGCTCAACCGCGACCCGCTGCTCGCCCCGGTGAAGGGGATCTTCGCCGCCCAGGAGATCAAGCCCCAGGCCCGCGTCCTGGCCACCGACCGCGGCATCGGCTGCGTCGTCCTGGACTACGACGGGCTGCGCGGCATCGACGACGACAAGCTCAAGCTCTTCTGAGAGCGGCCGGGTCTCCCGGTGAGCCCGGCCCCGCCCCGGCCCCCGGAGGCGCCCAAAAGGCCGTACACCCGGGGGCGGGCATCACGCGCCCGCCCCCGGGTGCGGTTGGCTCACGGGGTCCCGGAGGCCGAGCCGCTGGTCTTCGGCGTCGACGGAGCCGAACTCGGCGGATCGGTCTGCGACTTCGTGGGGGAGGGATCGGTCGACGGCGGCGCGGACGTGCTCTTGGACGGCCCCGGGTCCGGCGAGTGGTCCGGTGAGGGGCCCGTCGACGGACCGCCGGTCGGAGACGGCGTGCCACCGCCGCCCGGTCGGTGGGTGGGCGAGGGTCCCCAGGTCTCCTCCGAGGACGGGTCGGTGACCGACGGGCCGGGCCCGTCCCCGCCCGTGGGCCGGTGGCTGCCGCCGTGGGCCGTACCGCCGCCCTTCGTCCCGGCCGCCCCGGTCCCGCCGGGCCCGGGAACCGCCGTACCGCCCGCCGGGGCCCGGCCGCCGGCCGGAGCCGACCGGTGGGGACCGGCCGTGGTGCTCCCGGCCGTGGGCAGGTTGTCGGTGATCGGGGTCTCCTCCAGCGAGCCGCCCGGCTGCACCGTCCTGGTCCGGTCCGAGTGGGAGCCGGCCAGGCTGAGCCCGACCGCCGTACCGAGGACGGAGAGCGCCAGCACCGCCGTACCGACGGTCAGGACGACCCGCCGGGTGCGCTCGGGCACCTGGGCGTTCCCGAACCGCCACGGGACCGCGATCCCCCGGATCCCGGGGCGCCGGCCGTCGGCCTCGGGCGCGCTCTCGACCACCGGCAGCTGTACGGTCTGCGCCTGCATCAGGTCGAGCATCCGCCGGGCCGCCGCGCTCCCGCGCGCCCCGCCGGGGGCCGCCCGCAGCGTCACGGCCGTCTCCAGCTCGGCCCGCGCCCGCTCCGGCGCCCCCTCGCAGAACGCCAGCACACCCAGCTCCTGCCGGAAGTGGGCCTGGTCCGCAGTCGAGCCCAGCGACTGCGCGGCCTCCAGACCGAGCTCCAGTACCCGCTCCCAGGCTCCCCAGCGCAGCGACAGCGCGAGGGCCGGGGCCGCCGCCCTGGCGAGCTGCAGCACCTCCTGCCACCGGCCCGCGGCCCGGTCGGCGAGCAGTGCGCCGATCACCACCTCGGCCTCGGCGGCGATCTGTCCGAGGTCCACCGAGCCGTGCCCGACCCACCAGGAGAAGTGCCGGGCCGCGCCGTGTGCGACCGTGCCGGGCGCCCAGTGCGGCGCCAGCAGGTCGAGTACGCCGGAGGAGAGCCGGTGGTGCCCGCCGATCGGGACCGCGAGACCGCAGTCGACCAGCTCCCGCAGGACGCTCTCGCCCAGGTCCTCGTCGATCAGCGCGGGCAGGTGCGGGGCCGTCGGCAGCTCGCCGCCGAACGCCACCGCCAGCCGCAGCACCGCCTGCGCGGGCTCGCTCAGCCCCTCAGCCAGCCGTACCGCGGGCGAGGCGCTCTCCGCGACCGAGGGCAGCCGGACGGTACGGCGCAGCTCGCTCTCCAGTTCGGCCGGGTCCTCCGGTTCGGGTAGCTCGTTCACCAGCCCGAAGACGCTGTGCCGCTCCTGCCGGGCCGCGACCAGCCCGTCGACCTCCGCGTCGCGCCGGCGCAGCAGCGCGGCCGCCTGGACGAAGCGCAGCGGCAGGCCCTCCGACTCGAACCAGAGGTCGACCACCCAGGACCGCTCGTGCTCCTCCAGCGGCCGCCCCGCGAGCCGGGCCACCAGCCCCAGGCAGGCGGGCCGCGAGAGCCCGGCCACCGGTCGGTCCTCCAGCCGGGAACCGGGCGCCGGTGGCGGGCCGTCCGGGGCGACGGTGATCAAGAAGGCGCAGTCGGGCGCGGTGGCGAGCAGCTCCTCCAGCTCCTCACCGGACGGCTCCACGTCGTCGATCACGACGATCGCGCCGACCGGCGCCAGCAACGCGGGCAGCTGGTGGCGGTCCGGTCGGTAGCCGGGGTTGTGGTGGGTGACGGCGAAGAGGTCCTGGAGCAGGTCCTGAGCGGTCCTGCGGTAGCCGCTCAGCCGGACCACACCGTCCGGCGCGATACCGGCGGCCGCGTCGGCGACGGCCGCCAGCAGGGCGCTCCGGCCGGAACCCGGCTGACCGACCAGGCGCACCGACCGTCCCTCGGAGAGCAGCCGCAGCAGCTCAGCGATCTCGGTCTCCCGGTCCAGCAGCGGCGCCTCGACCGAGGCGCGGCCGGACGCCTGCGCGCCGGCCGGTGCCCCCGCGCCACCCCGGCGGCGCGGGGAGGGACGCCAGTCCTCCGGGCACGGCCGGGCCTCTGAGCCGTCCGGGCCGCCGATGGTCAGCAGCAGACTGCCGGAGACCACCTCACCGGTCCTGGGCCGCAGTCCGTCCTGCCGGAGGTCTCCGGATGGCTGTACCACGTGTTCCGCTCCGCCCCTGCTCTGCCGTCAACTCCTGAGCGCAGACTTTTCCACACTCGTCCGCCCGATCGCAGCCCCGGGCGAGCCTTCCGGGGCGCGCCCCGGGAGGTCGGCACCGCCTGGCCCGGCACCGTCCGCGAAACGCCCTCAGAGGTAGGGCGCGACCAGCGGGTTCGGCTGGGTGACGCCGAGTGCGGGGAGGCTGGTTCCGTACGCGTCGGCGACGGTGCCCTCGACGGCCAGGATGCGGTGCAGGCGGGTGGCCACCAGCAGCCGCTGCAGCTGCGCCGGAACGGCCCGCAGGACCAGCCTGCGCCCCAGCCGCCCGGCCCGCCGGTGCGTGCCCATGATCACGCCCAGACCGGTGGCGTCCCACGACTCCAGACCGGACAGGTCGAGCACCAGGTCGCCCTGTCCGCCGTCCACCGCCTGGTGCAGCCGGACCCGGGCATCGGCGGCGCTGCGGACGTCGAGGCGGCCCTCAATGGCCAGACCGCCGTGGTCGCCGGTGATGCGCACGCTCTCATCCTCCGCTCTGCCGGTGAGGGCTGCCGGGGCTCCGTCCCGGACCGACGCCTCGGTCGCGCCGTGCTCCGGGGGCCACGCCTGCACTCCCCCTCATCTGACGGTGAAGCCGCTGTGCAGGTTGCTGGTCACTGTCAGATCTGAAGCAACTTCACTCGTCCGAGGGAATATACGCAGTCGGACCCCACGCCCACGCTCGATTACCGCCCAAATCACCCGTCTGCGGCAGAGGCGTGAGCAAACTCACCCACTGCCCCTGCCGCAGGACGGCCGATCAGCCTGTTCTCCGGCCCGTTTCCCGCTTGCTTCCCGTCCTACTTCTCGTACCCGTAGAAACCGCGGCCACTCTTCCGGCCGAGATCCCCGGCGGTCACCATGCGGGCCATCACCTCGGGAGCGGCGAACTTCTCGTCCTTGGTCTCGGCGTAGATGTTCTGCGCCGCGTGCAGCAGGATGTCGACACCGGTCAGGTCGGCCGTCTGCAGCGGGCCCATCGGGTGGCCGAAGCCGAGGCGGCAGGCGGTGTCGATGTCCTCGGCGGTGGCCACGCCCGACTCGTACAGCTTGGCGGCCTCGACGACCAGGGCGGTGATCAGGCGGGTGGTGACGAAGCCGGCCACGTCGCGGTTGACCACCACGACCTCCTTGCCGACGCCCTCGGCGTAGGCGCGGGCGGTGGCCAGCGTCTGGTCGCTGGTCTTGTAGCCGCGCACCAGCTCGACCAACTTCATCAGCGGCACCGGCGAGAAGAAGTGCACGCCGACCACGCTCTCCGGACGCGAGGTCGCGGCGGCGATCCGGGTGATCGGGATGGCCGAGGTGTTGGAGGCCAGCACCGCGCCGTCCTTGGCCAGCTTGTCGAGCTCGCGGAAGACGCCCTCCTTGACCTCCAGCTGCTCGAACACCGCCTCGATCACGATGTCGGCCTCGGCGACCGCGCCCAGGTCGGTGGTGGTGGTGATCCGGCCGAGCGCCGCCTCCGCCTCCTCGGCCGTCATCCGGCCCTTGGCGACGAACTTGTCGTACGAGGCGCGGATACCGTCCAGACCCCGCTGCAGCGCGGCGTCCGTCACATCCCGCAGCACCACCGGGTGACCGGCCTGCGCCGAGACCTGGGCGATGCCTGCGCCCATCAGTCCGGCGCCGATCACGGCGATCTGCTGGGTGGATGCGTTGCTCATTGGCTGTCTCCCGAGTGCCGGTCTGATGGCGGCTCAGGGCAGGGGTCGCCTCCCGCGAGCCGCACCGCTCATGTGCTGCCCAGCATCGCTCGGCAGTCTCTTCGCGAAGCGCGCCTCCCCCCGAGGGTGCCGCCCGCTTCACTCACTCACGCGCCGGACTCTAATGCCCCGGGACGCTCCGTGGTGAACTTGTGCGGTGTGATCTGCGCCCGACCGCTGGGAGGTTGAACCGTGCGCACCCTGACGCTGATGCTGATCTCCTTCGCGGTGCTCGGTGTTCTGGTCCTGCTGCTGCGCTGGACGTACGGCTCGGGCAAGTCCCTGGTGGCCCGCCCGCCACGCAGCGGCAAGCCGGAGGAGTACGGCCTGCTGGTACCCGTGGCCGCCCCCGGCGACCAGGCCGAGGCCCGTCAACTGGCCGCGCTGCTGAGGTCCGCCGGGATCAGGTACACCCTGGCGCGCACCAGCGAAGGACTGCGCCTGATGGTCTGGCCCGCCGACCTCCCCGCCGCCCGCAAGGCGCTCCACCTCGACTAGACCGGCGGATCCCGTCGCCGGTCGGCTACTCCATGACGAGCCCCAAGTCCTGGGCCAGGATGGCCGCCTGGACCCGGCTGCGCAGTTCCAGCTTGGCCAGGATCCGGCTGACATGGGTCTTGGTGGTCGCCTCCGCCATCGCCAGCCGGACGGCGATCTCACCGTTGGAGAGCCCGGCACCGAGACAGCACAGCACCTCGCGCTCGCGCGGCGTCAGCCCCTCGACGGCGGCCTTCGCCCGGGGCTGGTCGGGCCGGTCGGGGCGGGCGAAGGTACCGATCAGGCGGCGGGTGACGGAGGGCGCGAGCATGCCGTCTCCCCGTGCGACCGTACGGATGCCCTCGACCAGGGTGTCCGCCTCCAGGTCCTTGAGCAGGAACCCGGCGGCGCCCGCCCGCAGCGCGCCGTACACGTACTCGTCCAGGTCGAAGGTGGTGAGCACCAACACCTGCGCCGCGCCGGCCGCGACCACCTGCCGGGTCGCCGAGACCCCGTCCAGCCTGGGCATCTGCACGTCCATCAACACCACGTCCGGCCGCAGTTCCAGCGCCAGTCGGACCGCCTGCTCGCCGTCACAGGCCTCGCCGACCACCTCGAGGCCGGGGTCGGCCCGCAGGATCATCACCAGCGCGGCCCGTACCGCCGCCTGGTCCTCGGCCACCAGCACCCGGATCGTCACGACCCCTCCTCACCCCTGGGTTCCCTGGGCAGCACCGCCCGCACCTGCCACCGCCCGCCGTCGGGGCCGGTCACCGGTCCGGCCTCCAGACTGCCGCCGAGCAGCCCGGCGCGCTCGCCCATCCCGACCAGGCCGGCCCTGGCCCCCGGCGCGGCGGGCCACCCGCCGTCCCGGTACGGGCTGTCGGCGACGATCTCCAGGTGCTCGGGCCGGTAGGCCAGGCTGAGCCGGACGGTGCCGGGGGCGGCGTGCTTGAGCGCGTTGGTGAGCGACTCCTGGACGATCCGGTAGGCCGCCAGCTCGACGGGGGCGGGCAGTTCGCCGCGCTCGCCGTCCTCGCTCAGTTCGAAGACCAGCCCGCCGTCCCTGCCCGTCGCCCGCGCGTGCGTCAGCAGGGAGTCCAGTGCATCCAGCCTGGGCGCCTCGTACGAGCCCTGGTCCTTCTCCCGGAGCAGACCGATCATCCGGCGCATCTCGGCCAGGCCCTGGACACTGTTCTCCCGGATCACCGCCATCGCCGCGAGCAACGGGTCGTCCGCCGGACGCTGCTGCCGACGGGCCAGCGACTGGGCGCCGGTGGCGTGGATCGCGATCGCGGACAGGTGGTTGGCCACCACGTCGTGCAACTCGCGTGCCATCCGCGAGCGTTCCGCGACCACCGCCTCGCGCCGGTCCAACTCGGCGAGCAGCGCGGTCTGTTCGGCCCGCAGGCGCTCGGTGTCGGCGCGGTCCCGGTGCTCGCGCAGGATGTCGGCGGTCCACACCGGGGCGATGAAGACCAGCCCGGCGAACCCCGCCACCAGTAGCGCCTGCCCCACCGAGCCGTACCAGAGCACCAGGCTGGACAGCACCACCGTCACCCCGGCACCGCTCAGGTGCAGCACGGTGGCCATCCGGCGGCTGCCGTAGAGCGTGGCCGCGTAGAGCAGATCGGTGTACATGACCACCGTGGCCATGTTCGATCCGGCGAAGACGTTCGCGGTGAAGAGCAGTGCGCCGAGGCCCACCGTCCACCACGGGCGGGTGCGCCGCAGCAGTTCGAGACCGGACATCGCCGCCAGCGGCACCAGGTTCACCCCGGGCGGGACGCCGGTGTGGTCGTACGCGTCGAACGCCGTCAGCACCACGCCGGCCAGCAGCCCGGCGACGGCGATGAACGAGTCCTCCTGACGCGGCCCGAGAGCGATCTTTCGCACCCCACCATCACACCATCCGCCGCCGCGCCTGCCGAGGGCCGGACGGCGGAGAAGGCGTACATCGAAGGATGCAGCCGCGGATCGGCAGCCGCGACGATGCGCGCCCACCGCCCGTTCCCGGACGATCGAGGGCATGGTTTCCCTGATCGTCGCCGGCGAGATCGGCTTCTGGGTGGTTCTCGCGGCCGCGCTGGCCGCACGCTACCTGCTCGGGTGGCGACGGGTGAGCGCGGCCCTGCTGGTGGCCCTGCCGCTGATCGACCTGATGCTGCTCGCCGCCACCGTGCGGGACCTGCGGCACGGCACGGTGGCCGACTGGACGCACGGCCTGGCCGCGTCGTACGTCGGCTTCTCCGTCGGCTACGGGCACTACCTGGTGACCTGGGCGGACGGCCACTTCGCCCACCGCTTCGCGGGCGGTCCGCCGCCGGCGAAACCACCGCGGTACGGAAGCGCCCGCGCCGTCCACGAGTGGAGGATCTTCGCCCGTACCCTGGTCTCCGCCGCCGTCACGGTCGCCCTGATCGCCGGGATGACCGCCCTGGTCGGCGATGCCGCCAGGACCGCCGCCCTCACCCAGTGGTACCGCACCATGGCCTGGGTCATCGGCGTCAGCCTGGTCATCGCCGCCAGCTACACGATCTTCCCCAAGCGCCCCCGCTAGCGGTTCTCCCCCGGCACCCACAGCACGTCCCCGCGCTCCTTGTTCGCCGCCCGCGCCAGGATGAACAGCAGGTCCGACAGCCGGTTCAGGTACTTCGCCGTGAGCGGGTTCACCGACTCACCGTGCACCTCTATCGCCGCCCAGGTCGCCCGCTCGGCCCGCCGGACCACCGTGCACGCCAGGTGCAGGTACGCCGCGCCCGGGGTCCCCCCGGGCAGGATGAAGCTGCGCAGCTTCTCCAACTGCTCCAGGTAGTGGTCGCAGTCGGCCTCCAGCCGGTCGATGTAGCTCTGCTGCACGCGCAGCGGCGGGTACTTGGGGTTCTCGACGACCGGCGTGGCGAGGTCCGCCCCCACGTCGAAGAGGTCGTTCTGCACCCTGGTCAGCACGGCGACCACGTCCTCGGGCAGCGCGCCGGCCGCGATGGCGACGCCGAGCGCCGCATTGGCCTCGTTCGCGTCGGCGTACGCGATCAGCCGCGGGTCCGTCTTGGTGGTGCGGCTCATGTCCCCGAGCGCGGTGGTCCCGTCGTCGCCGGTACGGGTGTAGATACGCGTGAGATTGACCATGTCCGCAGCCTAGTCACGCCTCGCACGGCCCACCCGTGATTGCGGTACCGATCACAGAACCCTTGGCCGGCCCCTCGGGCAGGATCACGGCTCCAGGGCCATAGCAGTCATCAAAACCCGGACGAAACAGCCCGAACGGGCGATCAAAAGTCACCCGACGGTGACCCGCCCCCACCCTCCGGGCGGGTGGTGCCCCCGACCCGAGGGTCCGTCGCTACGCGACGTTGACCCGCCCCCACCCTCCGGGCGGGTGGTGCCCCCGACCCGAGGGTCCGTCGCTACGCGACGTTGACCCTCTGCCCGGGCGGGGCGGCTTCCAGCCAGGCGAGGAAGCCGGTGAGGGCGTCCTCGCTCATGGCGAGTTCGAGGGGGGCACCGTTGTGGAGGCAGCGGAGCACCACCGAGCCGGAGAGCAGGGCGAGTTCCTCCTGGCCCTCGGGGTAGCGCCGGCCGAGCACCTCGATCTCGGTACGGGGGAGGATCTTGCGCGGACGGGGCGCGTAGGAGAAGACCCGGAACCACTCGATGCAGTCGCCGCTGTACCGCCCGATACCAAAAACCCACCCCTTGCCGTCTGCCCCGGACTTCGGGGTGGAGGCTGGGATGGGCTTGCCGGTCTCGTCGAGGTCTGGCTGCGTGGAGGCGCCTGCCGGCATTTTGAGGCGGTAGCTGCAGTCGAACGTCCCGCCCACGCGCTGGATCACACGGCGGCGCACCGCGAAGACCACCAGCCCCAGGATCCCAAGGCCCACGACGGCCGCACACACCACAAGGGCGAGGACCATGCTCACCGACCTCCTCGCTGCCTGCGTTCCCCGTATCGGTCGTATCAAGCGACCGCACTGACCTACCAACTGATACGACAGTCCCGGGGTCACGCTCTCGCGTCCCCGGGACCGTCGGTCAAACTACGCTCAGGCGGCCTTCAGGCCGCGAGCCGCGAAGAGGCGGACCTCGGCGCGGCGCTCGGCGTGCTCGTCCAGCTCGAGCTTCGCCTGCTCGAGCGCCCGCTCGGCACGGGCGACGTCGATCTCGTCCGCCAGCTCGGCGATCTCCGCGAGCAGCGACAGCTTGTTGTTGGCGAACGAGATGAAACCGCCGTGCACCGCGGCGATGACGGTGCCGCCATCGGTGGTGCGGATGGTGACCGGGCCGGTCTCCAGCACGCTCAGCACCGGGGTGTGTCCCGGCATGATGCCGGTGTCACCGGAGGCCGTACGGGCGACAACGATGGTGGCCGCACCGGACCACACCTTGCGGTCGGCTGCGACCAGCTCGACGTGCAGCTCAGCCAACGTGGGCTCCTAGGCTCTCGCCGAGAAGTCGGAGCAGGCCCCGATTACTCGGCAGTTTCGGTAAGAATAACGGGCCCGCGCCCCCGGGATGAAACCAAGGACACGGAGATGACCGGGATCACAGCCGCTTGCGCCGTGAGGGGTGGCCCCCAGGAGACGGGGACCACCCCTCACGGTCATTCAGCCATCATCCGGCCGGGCGATTACTTCTTCGCCAGCTCGGCAGCGTTGCGCTCGAGGTCCTCGATGCCACCGCACATGAAGAAGGCCTGCTCCGGAACGGAGTCGTACTTGCCGTCCGCGATCGCGTTGAAGGCCTCGATGGTCTCCGACAGCGGGACGGTCGAACCCTCGACACCGGTGAACTGCTTCGCCACGTAGGTGTTCTGCGAGAGGAAGCGCTCGATGCGGCGGGCACGCTGCACCGTGATCTTGTCTTCCTCGGACAGCTCGTCGATACCGAGGATCGCGATGATGTCCTGGAGGTCCTTGTACTTCTGCAGGATCCCCTTGACGCGCACGGCGCAGTCGTAGTGGTTCTGCGCGATGTAACGCGGGTCCAGGATGCGGGACGTCGAGTCCAGCGGGTCGACGGCCGGGTAGATGCCCTTCTCCGAGATCGGGCGCGACAGAACGGTGGTCGCGTCCAGGTGGGCGAAGGTGGTGGCCGGGGCCGGGTCGGTCAGGTCGTCCGCGGGGACGTAGATCGCCTGCATCGAGGTGATCGAGTGACCGCGGGTCGAGGTGATGCGCTCCTGCAGGAGGCCCATCTCGTCGGCCAGGTTCGGCTGGTAACCCACCGCGGAGGGCATGCGGCCGAGCAGGGTCGACACCTCGGAACCGGCCTGGGTGAACCGGAAGATGTTGTCGATGAAGAGCAGCACGTCCTGCTTCTGCACATCGCGGAAGTACTCCGCCATGGTCAGCGCGGACAGCGCCACGCGCAGACGGGTGCCCGGCGGCTCGTCCATCTGGCCGAAGACCAGGGCGGTCTTGTCCAGAACGCCGGAGCCGACCATCTCGTCGATCAGGTCGTTGCCCTCACGGGTACGCTCACCGACACCGGCGAAGACCGACACACCACCGAAGTTCTCGGCGACGCGGTAGATCATCTCCTGGATCAGAACGGTCTTGCCGACACCGGCACCACCGAACAGACCGATCTTGCCACCCTGGACGTACGGGGTGAGCAGGTCGATGACCTTGATACCGGTCTCGAACATCTCCGTCTTGGACTCGAGCTCGGAGAAGTTCGGGGCCTTGCGGTGGATCGGCCAGCGGGTGGTGACCTGGGCGTTGAACTCGTCCTGGTCGACGTTCAGCACGTCGCCGAGGGCGTTGAACACCTTGCCCTTGGTGACGTCACCGACCGGGACGGAGATCGCCGCACCGGTGTCGACGACCTGGGCGCCGCGGACCAGACCGTCGGTCGGCTGCATCGAGATGCCGCGGACCAGGCCGTCGCCGAGGTGCTGGGCGACCTCGAGGGTCAGCTTCTTCTTGCCCGTGCCGTCGGGGCTGTCCACCTCGACGTGCAGGGCGTTGAACATGTTGGGGATCGCGTCGACGGGGAACTCCACGTCGACGACCGGGCCGATGACCCGGGCGACGCGGCCCGTGGCCAGTCCGGCGCCCGTCGGCTCAACAGTGGTGGTCATTCTCATTCGCTCCCGCGGCTCGCGTCAGCGAGCGCGTTGGCGCCACCGACGATCTCGCTGATTTCCTGGGTGATCTCGGCCTGGCGGGCCGAGTTGGCAAGCCGCGTCAGCGACTTGATGAGCTCGCCGGCATTGTCGGTCGCGCTCTTCATCGCACGCCGGCGGGCGGCGTGCTCCGAAGCGGCCGACTGCAGCAGAGCGTTGTAGATCCGGCTCTCGACGTACCGCGGCAGCAGGGCGTCCAGGACGCCCTCCACCGACGGCTCGAAGTCGTACAGCGGGAAGATCTCGTGCTTCGCCGCGGACTCGTCGCTGACCTGGACCTCGTCCAGCTTCAGCGGCAGCAGTCGGGCGTCCACCGGGGCTTGCGTCAGCATGGACACGAACTTGGTGGAGACCAGGTGCAGTTCGTCCACGCTGCCGGTCTCGGCCGTGAAGGCCTCGATCAGCTCGCTCGCCACGGTCTTGGCGGCCGCGTACGTCGGCTTGTCCGAGAACCCCGTCCACGAGTTCGCGATCTCCAGATTGCGGAACGCGTAGTACGAGACACCCTTACGGCCGACGATGTACGTCACCACGTCCTTGCCCTCGGCCTTCAGCCGCTCGGTCAGAGCGGCCGCCTGCTTGATGGCATTGGTCGAGTAACCGCCCGCCAGACCACGGTCGGCCGTGACCAGCAGGACCGCGGCGCGCTTGGCGTCCGGCTTCTCGGTGGTGAGCGGGTGCTTGGCGTTGGACCGGGTGGCCACCGCCGTCACCGCCCGGGTGAGCTCATCGGCGTACGGGGTGGAGGCGGCCACCGCGCGCTGCGCCTTCACGATGCGCGCCGCGGAGATCATCTCCATCGCCTTGGTGATCTTCTTCGTCGCGGTGACAGAGCGGATCCGGCGCTTGTAGACCCGAAGCTGTGCTCCCATGGGTCGTTACGTCCTTTCCCTCGCTACCGGACTCAGGCCTGCTCGGAGAGCAGCTTGCCGTCAGCCGTGGTGAAGCCCAGCTTGAAGGAGTCGATCGCGGTGGTCAGCGCGTCGATCGTGCCGTCCTCCAGCTTGCCGGTCTCCACGATCGCCGCGAGCAGGTTCTTGTGCTCGATGCGGACGTGGTCCAGGAACTCGCGCTCGAAGCGGCGGATGTCCGCGACCGGGACGTCGTCCAGCTTGCCGGTGGTGCCGGCCCAGATGGAGACGACCTGCTCCTCGACCGGGAACGGCTGGTACTGGCCCTGCTTCAGCAGCTCGACCATGCGCGCACCGCGCTCCAGCTGGGCCTTGGAGGCCGCGTCCAGGTCGGAACCGAAGGCGGCGAACGCCTCCAGCTCGCGGTACTGGGCCAGGTCCAGGCGCAGGCGGCCGGCGACCGACTTCATGGCCTTGATCTGGGCGGAGCCACCGACGCGGGAGACCGAGATACCGACGTTCACGGCCGGACGGATGTCCGCGTTGAACAGGTCGGACTCCAGGAAGCACTGGCCGTCGGTGATGGAGATGACGTTGGTCGGGATGTACGCCGAGACGTCGTTGGCCTTGGTCTCGATGATCGGCAGACCGGTCATCGAGCCGGCGCCCAGCTCGTCGGAGAGCTTGGCGCAGCGCTCCAGGAGGCGGGAGTGCAGGTAGAAGACGTCGCCCGGGTAGGCCTCGCGACCCGGCGGACGACGCAGCAGCAGGGAGACGGAGCGGTAGGCCTCGGCCTGCTTCGACAGGTCGTCGAAGATGATCAGGACGTGCTTGCCGTCGTACATCCAGTGCTGGCCGATGGCCGAACCGGTGTACGGGGCGAGGTACTTGAAGCCGGCCGGGTCGGAGGCGGGAGCAGCCACGATGGTGGTGTACTCCAGCGCGCCGGCCTCCTCCAGGGCGCCGCGGACGGACGCGATGGTGGAGCCCTTCTGGCCGATGGCGACGTAGATGCAGCGGACCTGCTTCTTCGGGTCGCCGGAGCGCCAGTTGTCCTTCTGGTTGATGATCGTGTCGATCGCCACCGCGGTCTTGCCGGTCTGGCGGTCGCCGATGATCAGCTGACGCTGGCCGCGGCCGATCGGGGTCATCGCGTCGATGGCCTTGATGCCGGTCTGCATCGGCTCGTGGACCGACTTGCGGACCATGACGCCGGGGGCCTGCAGCTCCAGGGCGCGGCGGCCCTCGGAGGCGATCTCGCCCAGGCCGTCGATCGGGTTGCCCAGCGGGTCGACGACGCGGCCGAGGTAGCCCTCGCCGACCGGGACGGAGAGGACCTCGCCGGTGCGGCGCACCGTCTGGCCCTCCTCGACGCCGCCGAACTCGCCGAGGATGACGACACCGATCTCACGGCTGTCGAGGTTCAGCGCGAGGCCGAGGGTGCCGTCCTCGAACTTCAGCAGTTCGTTGGCCATGACCGAGGGCAGACCCTCGACATGGGCGATACCGTCTGCCGCGTCAGTGACCGTGCCGACCTCTTCACGCGAGGCGGCGTCCGGCTGGTACGACTGGACAAAGTCGGCCAGCGCGTCCCGGATCTCCTCCGGACGGATCGTAAGCTCCGCCATCAGGCTTCCCTGCTCTCCTAGTTTGCGATCCTCGGCCCGCCATTGAGGGCCGCAAGTACTCGACTCTCGGCCGGGTCGTATGAACCGGCCGTACGATTTACCGGCTCTTGTTGAGCCGGCGCCCGACCGAGGGTCGGATGGTGCTGGTGCTCAGCCCTCGAGGGCCTGGCGAGCGCCTTCGAGGCGGCTCGACACGGTGCCGTCGATGATCTCGTCACCGATCTGCACCCGGACACCGCCGACGACCTCGGGGTCGATGTCGATGTTCAGGTGCACCTGGCGGCCGTACAGCCCGCCCAGCGCTGCGGCGAGCCGCTCCTTCTGGCGGTCCGACAGCGGGACGGCGGCGGTGACCAGGGCCACCACGCGGTTGCGCCGGGCGGCGGCCAGCCTGGAGTAGGACTCCAGGCCCTGTTCCAGGCTACGGCCACGCGGGTTGGTGACCAGGGACGTGACCAGGCGGACGGTGCCCGGGTTGGCACGGCCGCCCAGCAGCTTCTTGATCAGTGCCGTCTTCTCGGCGGCACCGGCCTTGGGCTCGGTGAGCGCGGACCGCAGCTCGTGCGAACCGGCGACCACGCGCCCGAAGCGGAACAGCTCGTCCTCGACGTCGTCCAGCGAGCCGGCCTTCTCCGCCGCGATGATCTCGGCGTAGGCGGCGAGCTCCTCGGCGGCGTCGACCAGGTCACGGGAACCGGACCAACGGGACCGGACCAGTCCGGAGACCAGGTCCACCGTCTCGCCGGTGACCTGGCCGGACAGCAGCGAGGAGGCCAGCTGGGCCTTGTCCTGGCCCGACCGCGAGGGGTCGGTCAGCACGCGGCGCAGCGAGACCTCGCGGTCCAGCAGGGCGGTCACGGCGGCGAGCTCCTCGGCGAGCTTGGCCGAGTCCACCGAGGTGTTGTCGGTCAGGCTCTCCAGGTTCTCGCGACCGGCCGCCAGGGCCTCGCGGCTGGCGCCGATCACTTGGCCGCGCCCTGGGAAACGGCGGCCTTGGCCTCCAGCTCGTCCAGGAAGCGGTCGATCACACCGCTCTGGCGGGCGTGGTCCTCCAGGGACTCGCCCACGATGCGGGTCGCCAGCTGGGTGGCGAGCGAACCGACGTCCTGGCGCAGGGCGGCAGTCGCCTGCTTCTTGTCAGCCTCGATCTGGGCGTGGCCGGCGGTGACGATCGCGTCGCGCTGGCGCTGGCCCTCCTCGCGCATCTCGGCGATCAGGACGGCGCCCTGCTCGCGAGCGTGCTCGGTGATGCGGGCGGCCTCGTGGCGCGCCTCGGCGAGCTCGGCGCGGTACTGCTCAAGCAGGGCCTGAGCCTCGGCCTGGGCGGTCTGCGCACGCTCCATGCCGCCCTCGATGGCGTCCCGGCGCTCCGACAGCACCTTCTCAATGCTGGGGAGGAGCTTCTTGCCGAGGATGCCGAAGACGATGAAGAAGCAGAGCAGGCCGATGATGATCTCGACCGTGTCCGGAAGAAGCGGGTTCATCTGCGCCTCTTCCGCGAGCTGAGTCGCGATGCTCATATCTGGACCTTCCCTCTGAAGGGTCTAAGCGGGCTTACTGCGGGCCCTTGCCGAAGACGAACGGCATGACGATGCCGATCAGGGCGAGCGCCTCGGTGAGGGCGAAGCCGATGAACATGTTGGAGCGGATCAGACCGGCAGCCTCGGGCTGGCGGGCCATGGCCTGCACACCGTTGCCGAAGATCAGACCAACGCCGATGCCGGGGCCGATCGCGGCGAGGCCGTAACCGATGGAGGCGACGGAACCGTAGACGCCAAAGGAGGCGGCGAGAGCGCTCATTTTCAGCTGTCCCTTTCAGGGGGGTGGAACCCGGTGGTGATTGGCCACCGGACGACTAGGGGTGAAGCGGGTGGTTCAGCGGGCTCAGTGCGCTTCCTCGAGCGCACCGGCGATGTAGCTGCTGGCCAGCATCACGAAGATGTAGGCCTGCAGGAACTGGACCAGGAGCTCGAAGGCGGTCAGGCCGACGGCGACCACGAAGGAGACGCTGCCGTACAGCGCACCGATGCTCGGGCTGAGCAGGTACCAGGAGGCGACGGAGAACATCACGATCAGCAGGTGGCCGGCGAACATGTTCGCGAAGGCTCGGACCGCGAGCGTGAAGGGGCGCACGAAGATGTTGGAGAAGAACTCGATCGGCACCAGGATGAACATGACCCAGCCGGGGATGCCCGACGGCCAGCAGAGGTTCTTCAGACCGCCGACGAAGCCGTGCTTCTTGAAGGTCAGGGTCATGTAGGTGATCCAGACGATGGCCGCCAGGCCCGCCGGGAACGCGATCGCCGCCGTCACAGGGAACTGTGCGAACGGGACGATCGACATGATGTTCATGAACCAGACGAAGAAGAACATCGAGACCAGCATCGGGACGTACTTCTCGCCCTGCTTGCCGATCGTCTCCAGCACGATGCTGCGCTTGACGAAGTCGTAGGCGATCTCGCCGACCAGCTGCATCTTGCCGGGAAGGAGCTTCGGCTTGGCGAAGGCGGCCCAGAAGAAGCCGACCACCAGCAGAGCGGCGACGATCGAGAGCAGCATCGGCTTGCTGAAGTCGACGCCGCCGATCGAGAAGATCGGCTTGAACTGGAACTCGTTCAGGCCAGGGGCGGGGAAGCCGCAACCGGAGAACAGGTGGCACCCGGCCTCAGAGGCGAGCTGTACGTCAGCACCCACCACAGACTCCTTCGTCATGACGCATGGTTACGGCAACCTCGGTGTGTCGGCGTGGCCTCGGGCCACGGAGCGGCACTGGAACTAGTTGGGTTTCTCGCCGGCCCGGCGCTGCGGTTGACGCTGCGGGGCCTTCGAAGACTTCACGAGTCCGGGGGGCGATCCGTCCGACTTCCGGAGGGACCTGGCCGCATCCCGCACTCCGCTGCTGCGACGGACGATAGCAGTCCGTCAGTACCGCATAAACACCGCCCCCCTCGCTCGGGGGACAGCCTGGTCCTGTCACGGTTGACGCCCCGACGGCGCATTCTGCTTCTCGTCGGAGTCGGTCTGTACGTAGTAGATCTTGGCCTTCATCGCGGCGCGCACCTGGAAGCCCGTCCAGGTCAGGGCGCAGCCGAGCAGACTGAGGCCGAAGGCCCTCGTGTCGAAGAGGGTGGTGTCCTTGAACACCGCCAGCACGATGCCCACCAGCAGGATCTGCGTCATGTAGACGAGCAGCCCGCCGGCCTGCAGCATCTGCGGATTGTTCCTGGTCAGCCGATCCAGGGCGATCTGTCCCGAGGCGAAGAAGGCCAGTACCAGGACGGTTGCGAAGATTGCACCGATCAGCCCCTTGGACCCCACCAGTGCGGTGGAGATCGCAAGGGCGACAACTCCGGCGACCGCAGTGGGGATTGCGGCGCCACGGAGAGGAATCCGGGCGTCGTGGGACGGCATGTCGGCAGCTCCGGCGGCATGTCGGCGAAATGGGGACGGGCACAGAGTACGCGGTGATGACACCGCACCGAGAACGTCCGCCGGAGTCCGGCCACTCGACGGCGGGACCGTCGAGGCAGACCGACCAGGGACAGAAGTCCTACAGCTGTCAGATCTTTCGGCGTGTTCTCGGTACTCGTGAACGGTATCACAAACTATTTGATTAGAGCTTTACCATGAAGGTGTGGCCCCTGTCACACCGATGATTCAACAGTACCGTCCATCGAGTGAACGGCAGTTGACGGTCGATCAGCTGTTCCGGTCACCGCGGCCGCCGGCCGCGGTGGCCCCGGTGCCGATCCGGCCGAGCAGCTCCTTGTCCTCGGCGGACAGCTCCGCCATCGCCGGCAGCTCGGCCTCGGCCCTGCGACCGGCGGCCTTGCGGTAGCGCGGCGGCACGAACGCCTGTACGGCGCGCGGGGCGTGCGGCCGGAAGCGCGGCATCAGCAGCACCACGATGCCGACCAGGCAGAGCCCGGCGATGCTCAGCACCACCGCCCGGCCGGCGCCCGGCATCGAGGAGAAGGCCACGGTGCCGAAGGCGATCAGCGCGGCCCAGAAATACATGATCAGCACGGCCCGGCTGTGCGAGTGGCCGACCTCCAGCAGGCGGTGGTGCAGGTGCTGCTTGTCGGCCGCGAACGGCGACTTGCCGGCCCAGGTGCGGCGCACCACGGCGAGCAGCAGGTCGGCCAGCGGCAGCGCGATCACGGTCAGCGGCAGCAGCAGCGGAATGTAGATCGGCACCAGTTCGTGCACGGTGGTGGTCTGCGAACCGGTCTGGTCGGTGATCAGATCGGGGTCGACGCGACCGGTGATCGAAATAGCCGCGACGGCGAGCATCAGTCCGAGCATCATCGAGCCCGAGTCGCCCATGAAGATCCGCGCCGGGTGCAGGTTGTGCGGCAGGAAGCCCAGGCACATCCCGATCAGCACCGCGCTGAACAGAACGGCGGGGGCGGCGTCGTTGATGCCGTACCCGTACCAGAGTCGGTAGGAGTACAGGAAGAACGCGGTCGCGGCGATGCAGACCATGCCGGCCGCCAGGCCGTCCAGGCCGTCGATGAAGTTCACCGCGTTCACCATGACGACGACCAGGGTCACCGAAATGATCATCCCCATGGTCGGGGTGACCGATACCGTGCCGAAGCCGGGGACCGGAATCGAGATCACGGTCACGCCCTGCCAGACCATGACACCGCCGGCGATCATCTGACCGCCGAGCTTCACCAGGGCGTCCACGCCCCACTTGTCGTCCAGCACGCCCAGGATCCACATGATCCCGGCGCCGGAGAGCAGCGCCCGCACGTCGGCGGTCTGGATGAACAGGTGGCCCAGGTTGGTCAGCTGCGAGGCCACCAGCAGCCCGGCGCACAGACCGCCGAACATCGCGATCCCGCCGAGCCGGGGCGTCGGTTCCCGGTGCACGTCGCGTTCGCGGACCGCCGGCATCGCACCCGCGACGATGGCGAACTTCCGTACCGGACCGGTCAGCAGGTAGGTGACGGCCGCGGTGACGAACAGCACCAGCAGATACTCACGCACCACTGGCCTCCAGCGCGACGGTCCGACGGTCGAGTACCGAAGGTACTCCCGTGCTTGTCAGGGGTTCGAGGTGCGACGCCACGGTGCACACCTTATTGAGTCGGACGAGCAGGTGCGCACCGCGGTTCGCCTCACCCCCGATTTCGCCGCCGCCGACGCGGCCCCGGCCCCGCTCAGCGCACCCCGAAGGCCGCCGCCAGCTCCCGCACCCGGGCGCCGGTCCCGGGGTCGGGGCCGTCGGTCAGCAGCCGCCCGATCACTGCCCCGACCTCGGCGAACTCGCTCCGCCCCAGGCCCTGGGCGGCCAGCGCGCCGGTACCGAGCCTGATGCCCGACCCCTCGGCCGCGGGCGCCGGGTCGTACGGCAGTGCGCACTTGCCGAGCATCAGCCCGGCCGCCGCGCAGCGCTGCTCGGCCTCCCGGCCGGTCAGCCCGAGCGGGCTGACGTCGGCGGTCACCAGGTGGGTGTCGGTGCCGCCGGTCTGCAGCCGGGCCCCCGCGGCCGCCAGCACCTCGCCCAGGGCGCGGGCACCGTCCACCGCCCGGTGCAGGTACTCGGCGAACGCCGCCGTCGCGGCCTCGGCGAAGGCCACCGCCTTGCCCGCCACCTCGTTCATCGCCGCCCCGCCCTGGCTGAACGGGAACACCGCCCGGTCCACCCGCTCGGCCAGCTCGGCCGAGCAGAGCAGCAGCCCGCCGCGCGGGCCGCGCAGCAGCTTGTGCGTGGCGGCCACGGTCACATCCGCGTACGGCACCGGCGAGGGGGCCATTCCCCCGGCGATCAGCCCGGTGACCTGCGCGACGGAGGCGATCAGATAGGCGTCCACTTCGTCTGCGATCTTCCGGAATCCGGCCCAGTCCAGATGCCGGGGATAGGAAATTCCGCCCGCGATGATGGCTTTCGGCCGGTGCAGCCTCGCCAGTTCGCGCACCTGGTCGAGATCGATCAACTGGTCGTCCTCGCGCACCCCGTAACCGATGAAGTCGAACCACCGGCCGGAGAAGTTCGCCCGCGAGCCGCAGCTGAGATGCCCGCCGTGCTGCAGGGACATCGCCAGCACCACGTCACCGGGCCGCAGCAGTGCCGCGTAGGCCGCGAGCATCGCCGAAGTGGCCGACCGGGGCTGGACGTTGGCGTGCTCGGCGGCGAACAGCTGCCTGGCCCGGTCGATCGCCAGCAGCTCGGCGGCGTCCGCCAGCGCACAGCCCGCGTGGTGCCGCCGCCCCGGATAGCCCTCGGCGTACTTGTCGATCAGCGGTCCGCCCAGCGCCGCCAGCACCGCCGGGCTGGTGACGTTCTCCCCCGCCAGCAGCTGCAGGCTCTCGGCCCGGCGGGCGGCCTCGGCAGCCAGCAGGTCGGCCAGCTGGGGGTCGGCCTGCCGCAGGGCCGCTGCGGCCTCCCAGCGCGCCTGTGCGGCATCGGTGACGGTCATGACGGACTCCCGGGCAGCGGCGGGCGGATCCCCTCCAGCGTAGGACCGGGCCCCGCTTCCGGCCCGCCGACGCGAGCCGGCAGGCACCCTTCCGGGCCTGTCCGGCGGATTCCCGCGCCGGCCCGCGCTCCGGAGGGGTCAGAGCTCCGCCCGGACGACCTGGGCGTCCAGGGCGGCGCGCAGCCAGTCGTCGGCGGCACCGAGGGTCGGCTCCGCCGACGTGGAGAGCTCGGCGCTGAGCTGCCAGTAGCCGTCCATGACGGAGTCCGCGGCCTGGGCCAGCAGGCCGCTGAGCCGGCTGCGGAAGGCCGGGGTGTCCCGCGTCCGGTGGTAGTGGGCGTGGGCGGCGACGAAGCAGTCGAGCGCCTCGCCCTCGTACGGCCGCGCCTGTGCCCGCAGGTCCGGGGCGGCCAGCCCGTACGCCTCGGCCAGGCCGTCGTAGAGCACGGCCGGGTCCTTGCCGTGGGGGTGGGACTCCGGCCGGCAGCGGCCCAGGCGGACGTCGGAGGTGAGGGCGTGCAGCCGGGCGAAGGCCAGCACCTCGGCCGGGGTCGGATCCGCGGGCGGCTGCGGAACCGCCGCTTCGACGATCGAGGAGAACAGCCGGTCCGGCAGCCGCGCGGGCAGCACATGGCGCCAGAACCGCACCATCGCGGCCGTGCTGGGCGGAGTGGCCACGGCACCGATCAGACGCAGCCGGTCGGCGCGCTCCCCGGGGGTGCAGTCCCGGAGCAGGTGGAGGGCGGCCTCCCGCCAGCGCAGGGCGGCCAGCTGCGAGCCGAGCTCCTTCAGCTGCCCCGCGATGACGTCCTCCAGCACGTCCTCCCGGTCCAGGACCCGGCCCACCTCCGGAACCGGCAGGTCGAGGGTGCGCAGCGAGCGGATCAGGCGGAGCCGGTCGAGCGCCTCGGGGGCGTACCGGCGGTGCCCCCCGGTGCTGCGGCCGGCCTCGGGCAGCAGACCTCGGTCCGAGTAGAAACGGACGGTCTTGACGGTGACGCCCGCGTGCTCGGCGAGCTCTCCGATACTCAACGTGCTTTCGGCATCCAAGGCTTGAACCTCCCTCAGGGGGAGTTCCTACCGTACCGGGGAGCGCGGGCGCCCTCCGGGGCCGACCGTGCGGACCGAGACGCGCAAGGAGACGATCATGACTGCGTTCGTGCTGGTGCCGGGCAGCTACACCGGCGGCTGGATCTGGCAGGAGGTGGCCGCCCGGCTGCGGGAGTCGGGGGCCGAGGTGCACCCGGTGACGCTCACCGGCATGGGCGACCGCCGTCATCTCGCGGGTCCCGACACGGATCTGGAGACTCACGTCGAGGACCTGGTGCGGCTGATCGACCAGGTGGACGCGCCGGAGCTGGTCGTCGTCGGCCACGACTACGGCATCCACCCGGTGCTGGGCGCCGCCGACCGGCGCCCGGAGCGGATCTCCCGGATCGTCTACCTGGACGCGGGCCTGGTCCTGGACGGTGAGTCGGTCCTCGACCTGCTGGCCGACCCGGCGGTCCGGGACCGGCTGGTGCGGCAGGCCGAGGACGGCGGGCTGATCGCCCCGCCGTCGCTCGACGACTGGCCGTCCCTGGGCAGCACCGCCGGCGTCCCGGCGGACTCGCTGGCCCGGCTGGTCGAGCTTGCCGCACCGCAGCCGCCGGGCACGTTCACCCAGCCGCTGCGGCTGTCGGGGGCGGCCTCCGGGATTCCGACGTCCGGCATCCTGTGCACCGCCAACGGGCTGAGCATCGCCATGGTCGAGACCGTGGTGCGCATGGGAGAGCCGCGCTTCCAGCCGCTCCTCGACCCCCGGGTGGGCATCTTCGAACTCGCGACCGGGCACTGGCCGATGCTGTCCTGCCCCGACGAGCTGGCCGAGGTACTGCTCAGGGCCGCCGCGGGCGAAGGGCACCGGCTGTCCGCACCGGGGCGGCCCGCACTCCACCAGCCCTTCGTGCTGGACGTACCGGAGCGTCCCCGCGAGCGGGTGGAACACGTCGACCTCTACCTGCCCGACGCCGACGGCCCCAGGCCGGCGGTGGTGTTCGTCCACGGCGGCCCCGTTCCCCCCGACAAGCAGCCCGGGCCGCGGGAGTGGCCGGCCTTCGTGGGCTACGGCCGGTACGCGGCGAGTCTGGGAGCGGTCGGCGTGACGGTGGAGCACCGGTTCCACAGCATCGGCTCCTACGAGCAGTCCGCCGAGGACGTCGCGGCGGCGGTCGAGCTCGTCCGAGCCGATCCGCGCGTCGACGGGGAACGCATCGCCCTGTGGTTCTTCTCCGGCGGCGCACTGCTGTCCGCGGACTGGCTCGCGACGCCGCCGCCGTGGCTGCGGTGCGTGGCGGCGACCTACGCCGTGCTCGCGCCGATGCCGGCCTGGGGGCTCGGGGAGTCCCGGTTCCGTCCGGCGGCCGCGGTGCGTTCCGCGGGCCGGCTGCCGATCGTGCTGACCCGGGTGGAGCTGGACATCCCGGAGATCGCGGCGACGGCCGAGGAGTTCCTGGCCGCCGCCAAGGACTGCGGGGCCGATGTCGAGGTGATCGACGTGCCGCTCGGCCACCACGGGTTCGAGACGCTCGACCACACCGACGAGGCCCGCGCCGCCGTGGAGCACGCGATGCGGTCGGTGCTGGGGCACCTGCGGGGATGAGTCCCGCCGTTCCCGAGCCGGTCGGGGGACTGCTCGGGAGCGGGGCTACCGCCCGGGGCCGGGGCACTGCTCCGGCCCCGGGGACGCCGTGCGTCAACGCGCCGGTACGACGCACGGGGCGGTGGCGCCTCCCGGCCCGGGGCGATCAGCCGGGTCGGGGGCGCCTCGTCGTCGCCGAGCACCCCCGCGGTTCAGGCCGCGTGTCCGGACACGCCGGTGAGGGCGGTGACCACGGGTTCGACGGCGTCGAATATCTCCTCGCCGCAGTTGCGGAACATCCCGATCGGTGCGCCGTAGGGATCGTGCACCTCGTCCGCCTCCGGCGAGGCGGCGAGCAGCCACCCCCGCAGCGCGGCCGCCGAGCGGACCAGCGCCCGGGCCCGTTGGGTGACGTCCGCGCCCTGCCGCGGGTCCGGCAGCGTGCTCGGGTCGATCCGGCGCACCAGCCGGGTGAACTCCTTCAGCGTGAAGGTCCGCAGCCCGGCGGTGTGGCCCATCGAGATGACCTGCGCCCGGTGGTCCAGGGTCGCGGTGAGTACCAGATCGGCTTCGACCACGTGCTCGTCCAGCAGCTCACGGCCGACGAAGCCTGCGCTGTCCGCGCCGTACTCGTCCAGCACCGTCGCCGCGTGGGCCTCCATCGGCGCACCCTCGTGCCCCCAGGTACCGGCGCTCTCGACCAGGATCCGGTCGGCGGCGGACCCGCGCAGCCGGACGTCCAGCTCGTGCCGGGTCAGCCGCTCGGCGATCGGCGACCGGCAGATGTTGCCGGTGCAGACGAACAGGATCCGGAAGGTGTCCAGCGGCCGGGGCGAGACGGTGAGGTACCCGGGGTACTCGGGTATGCCGGAGGCCGGACCGGCGCCGTGCAGCGAGGCCGCTGTCAACTGCCGGCCTCCAGGTCCGGGACGACCTCCCTCAGCTGCTCGACGCTGACCGCGCCCGCCCGCAGCAGGACCGGGACCTTGCCCGTGACGTCCACGATGGTGGAGGGCGTGGCGTGCTCGGCCGTACCGCCGTCCAGGTAGACCGCGACCGACTCGCCGAGCTGGGCGAAGGCGTCGTCGCAGGTCGCGGGCGCCGGGCTGCCGCTCTTGTTGGCGCTGGAGACGGCCAGCGGACCGGTGTTGTTGAGCAGCTCGATGGCGACCGGGTGGAGCGGCATCCGGACCGCGACGGTGCCCCGGGTCTCGCCGAGGTCCCAGCGCAGCGAGGGCTGGTGCTTGGCGACCAGGGTCAGACCGCCCGGCCAGAACGCGTCGACCAGCTCCCAGGCCTGCTCGGAGAAGTCGGTGACCAGGCCGTGCAGGGTGGTCGGCGAGCCGACCAGCACCGGCGAGGGCATGTTGCGGCCACGCCCCTTGGCGGCCAGCAGCCCGCCGACGGCCTCCGGGCTGAAGGCGTCGGCACCGATGCCGTACAGGGTGTCCGTGGGCAGCACCACCAGCTCGCCGCGGCGGATCGCCGAGGCGGCCTCGCGCAGGCCCGTGGCCCGGTCACCGGCATCGGCACAGTCGTATCGGCGGCTCATCGGTACGGTCCCCTTCCAGGATGGCTCAGGTCGGTCCGGACGGCGTGCATCACGGCGACGCCTCCGGGCCGTCGTGCTCTGCTCGGTCGTTCACCACGACGCGCCCGGGCGGTCGTGCTCTGCTCGACGGCTCACGACGACGCCCTCCGGGCGGTCGTGCTCTGCCGGGTGCTCACAACGACGCCCTCCGGGCGGTCGTGCTCTGCCGGGTGTTCACAACGACGCCCTCCGGGCGGTTGTGAAGCGCGGCCGGTTGTTCAGGTCCCGGTGGTCGGCCGCGTCCGTCCAGCCGGCTTCCTCGTTGAAGATCCACGGCACTTGGCCGCCCTGGGTGTCGGCGTGCTCGATGACCACCGCGCCGCCCGGCCGCAGCAGCCGGGCCGCGACCCGCTCGATGCCGCGGATGGTGTCCAACCCGTCCTCGCCGGAGAACAGGGCCAGCTCCGGGTCGTGGTCGCGGGCCTCGGGGGCGACGTACTCCCACTCGGTGAGCGGGATGTACGGCGGGTTGCTGATCACCAGGTCGAAGCGGCCGTCCCAGGAGCGGTCGTCCTCGAAGGCGCGGGTGGCGTCCCCGGCGTGCAGGGTGACGCGCGCCCGGTCGGAACTGGCGGCGATGTTCCGGCGGGTGTACTCCAGCGCCTTCTCGTCCATCTCGAAGGCGTGCACGTTGGAGCGCGGCAGCTCCTGGGCGAGCGCCAGCGCGATGGCGCCGGAGCCGGTGCACAGGTCGACCACCAGGGGTTCGGCGACGTCCATGTCGCGCACGGCGTTTATGGCCCACTCGACGACCGTCTCGGTCTCCGGCCGGGGTACGAACACCCCGGGGCCCACCTCCAGCTCCAGGTAGCGGAAGAACGCCCGCCCCGTGATGTGCTGCAGCGGCTCGCGCGCCTCCCGGCGCGCGATCGCCTCCCAGTACCGGGCGTCGAAGTCGGCGTCCTTGACCGTGTGCAGCTGGCTGCGCTTGACGTTGTGGATGTACGCCGCGAGCTCCTCCGCGTCGAAGCGCGGCGACGGCACGCCGGCCGCGGCCAACCGCTGGGTGGCCTGGGCCACCTCGGCGAGCAGCAGGTTCATCCGACCGACCCCTTAGGTACTCAGTTCTCCTGGGCGGCGGCCAGCTTGGCTGCCGCGTCGGCGTCCACGCAGGACTGGATCACCGCATTGAGATCGCCGTCCAGGACCTGGTCCAGGTTGTACGACTTGAAGCCCGTGCGGTGGTCGGAGATGCGGTTCTCCGGGAAGTTGTACGTCCGGATCCGCTCCGAGCGGTCCACCGTGCGGACCTGGCTGCGGCGGGCGTCGGAGGCCTCCCGCTCGGCCTCCTCCTGCGCGGCGGCCAGCAGGCGCGACCGCAGGATGCGCATCGCCTGCTCCTTGTTCTGCAGCTGGCTCTTCTCGTTCTGGCAGGAGGCCACGATACCGGTCGGCAGGTGGGTGATCCGGACCGCCGAGTCGGTGGTGTTGACGGACTGGCCGCCGGGACCGGAGGAGCGATAGACGTCGATCCGCAGGTCGTTGGCGTGGATCTCGACCTCGACCTCCTCGGCCTCGGGGGTGACCAGCACACCCGCCGCCGAGGTGTGGATCCGGCCCTGCGACTCGGTGGCCGGCACCCGCTGCACCCGGTGCACGCCGCCCTCGTACTTCAGCCGGGCCCAGACGCCGTTGCCGGGCTCGGTACCGCCCTTCGTCTTCACCGCGACCGAGACGTCCTTGTAGCCGCCGAGGTCGGACTCGTTGGCGTCGATGATCTCGGTCTTCCAGCCGACCCGCTCCGCGTACCGCAGGTACATCCGCAGCAGGTCGCCGGCGAACAGCGCGGACTCCTCGCCGCCTTCGCCCGCCTTGACCTCCAGGATGACGTCCTTGTCGTCGTTGGGGTCGCGGGGAACGAGCAGCAGCCGCAGTTCCTCGGTCAGCTCCTCGCGGCGGGCCTCGGAGTCCTTCACCTCGGCGAAGAAGTCCGGATCCTCCGCCGCGAATTCGCGGGCGGCCTCGATGTCGTCGCCGGCCTGCTTCCAGGACAGGTAGGTCCGGGTGATCGGGGTCAGCTCGGCGTAGCGCTTGGCCAGCTTGCGGGCGTTGGCCTGGTCGGCGTGGACGGACGGGTCGGCCAGCCTCTTCTCGAGGTCGGCGTGCTCGACGAGGAGCTCTTCGACTGCCTCGAACATGGGATGGGCCTACTTCCGTGAGAGACGCGCCGCCGTGGGTGACGCGCGAGTGACGGCTGCGGGGGAGAGACACGAACGGCGCCGGTCCCCATGCCCCCGCCGAGTACGGGGGCACCGGAGACCGGCGCCGAGTGAGCGCTAGGCCTTCGCGCTGTGCTGCTTGCCGAAGCGGGCCTCGAAGCGGGCCACGCGGCCACCGGTGTCGAGGATCTTCTGCTTGCCGGTGTAGAACGGGTGGCACTGCGAGCAGACCTCGGCGCGGATCTCGCCACTGGTCTCGGTGGACCGGGTGGTGAACTCGTTGCCACAGGTGCAGGTCACCTTGGTGACCACGTACTCGGGGTGAACGTTGGGCTTCAAGGGGTTCTCCTAGTGTTCGGGAGGGCACCGGGTCGGCAGCAGGGAGCTGCTCGTGAACCGGGACCGACGGACCAGTCTGCCAGGACTGGCCGCTTCTTCCCAAACCGGGTTGGGCTTCCGGTTATTCCGGGCCTCAGCCCGCCTTCGCGCTGGGGCTCGCATCGGCCGGGTTGGCGGGCTGGGTGGTCACTATCGAGTGTGGCACCGGCTGGTCCGCCCTGAGCGCCGTCCAGAGCCGGTCGGCCTGCGGCTGCTGCGGCACCACCCGGTTCGGGTCACCGGGAGCGGTGCCCACGGGCAGGGTGACCATGGTCAGCTCGTTCGGGCCGATCCTCTTGAGCGTGCCGGCCATGCCCACCAGCGCGTTGACCGAGGCCAGGTCGGAGTCGGTGGTGAGGCTCCTGGTGAGGCCGTCGGCCACCGACCAGAGCCGGGTCGGGTCGGAGGTCAGCCCGATGCCGCCGATCTGCTTCGTGATCGACTTCACCATCTGCTTCTGCAGCTCGATCCGGCCGAGGTCGCTGCCGTCGCCGACGCCGTGCCGGGTGCGGACGAAGGCGAGCGCCTGGGTGCCGCCCAGGTGGTGGTCGCCGGCCGGCAGGTCGAGGCCGCTGTCCTTGTCCTTGATGTTCACGGTGGTGGTCACGTCCACCCCGCCGATCGCGTCTATGAAATTCGCGAAACCGGAGAAGTCGATCTCCATGAAATGGTCCATCCGCATCCCGGTGAGCTGCTCAGTGGTCTTCACCGCACACGCCGGACCACCGGTCTCGAACGCGGAGTTGTACATCACGCTCCGCGCAGCGGGAACGGTTTTCCCGCCGGCGGTGAGGCATTCGGGACGGGGCACCAGCGTGTCGCGGGGAATGCTCACCACACCGGCCGCGGTGTGGTCCTGGTTGACGTGCACCACCATCGCGGTGTCCGAGCGCGCGGTGCCGTCGGTGTTCCCGCCGGCCAGGTTGCCGTTGCTGCCGCTGCGCGAGTCCGAGCCCAGGACCAGCACGTTGAACGAGCCGTCGGTGGCCGCGGGCGGCCGGGCGGTGCCGAGCTGGGCGTTGATGTCCACGCCCTTGATGTTGCGGTTCAGCTTCCAGTACGCGTATCCGGCGGCCGCGCCGCCGAGGACGAGCAGACCGGCCAGGGTGAACACGGTGATCCGCAGCCACCGGCCACCATTCCTGCGATGGTCGACCATATTGCCCCCGCTCCTCCACCTGCACGTCATTTCGGCCTGAACGCCTTTTCGAGCATAAGCGAAGCAGAGGATTGTAAGGCGATTTCTTAAATTTCCCTTGGAAACGCATAAGCCCCGGACCGCGCGAAGCGGTCCGGGGCTTACGGTCGGACGGATCGTCAGTCGCCGGAGCCCGGCGTGGTCTTGGCGATCTGCATCAGGAATTCGGCGTTGCTCTTGGTCTGCTTCATCTTGTCCAGCAGCAGTTCGATCGCCTGCTGCGAGTCCAGCGCGTGCAGCACCCGGCGGAGCTTCCAGGTGATGGCCAGCTCCTCGTTGCCCAGCAGGATCTCCTCCTTACGGGTGGAGGACGCGTCGACGTCGACGGCCGGGAAGATGCGCTTGTCCGAGAGCTTGCGGTCGAGCTTGAGCTCCATGTTGCCGGTGCCCTTGAACTCCTCGAAGACCACCTCGTCGGCCCGGGAGCCGGTCTCCACCAGGGCGGTGGCGAGGATGGTCAGCGAGCCGCCGTTCTCGATGTTGCGCGCGGCGCCGAAGAACTTCTTCGGCGGGTACAGCGCGGTCGAGTCGACACCACCGGACAGGATGCGGCCGGAGGCCGGCGCCGCCAGGTTGTAGGCGCGACCCAGGCGGGTGATCGAGTCCAGCAGGATCACCACGTCGTGGCCCAGCTCCACCAGGCGCTTGGCGCGCTCGATGGCGAGCTCGGCGACGGTGGTGTGGTCCTCGGCCGGACGGTCGAAGGTCGAGGAGATGACCTCGCCCTTCACCGACCGCTGCATGTCGGTGACCTCCTCCGGACGCTCGTCGACCAGGACGACCATCAGGTGGCACTCGGGGTTGTTGTGGGTGATCGCGTTGGCGATCGCCTGCATGATCATCGTCTTGCCGGTCTTCGGCGGGGCGACGATCAGACCGCGCTGGCCCTTACCGATCGGCGACACCAGGTCGATGATGCGGGTGGTCAGGACGCCCGGGTCGGTCTCCAGCCGCAGGCGCTCCTGCGGGTACAGCGGGGTCAGCTTGCCGAACTCGGGGCGGTTGCGGCCGCTCTCCGGGTCCATGCCGTTGACGGAGTCCAGCCGCACCATGGCGTTGAACTTCTCCCGGCGCTCGCCGTCACGCGGCTGGCGCACGGCGCCGGTGATGGCGTCGCCCTTGCGCAGACCGTGCTTGCGGACCTGGGCCAGCGAGACGTAGACGTCGTTCTGGCCCGGCAGGTAGCCGGAGGTCCGGACGAAGGCGTAGTTGTCGAGGATGTCCAGGATGCCCGCGACCGGGATCAGGACGTCGTCGTCGCCGATCTGCGGCTCGACGGCGCCGCCCTCGAAGCCCTCGCGGCGGCCGCGGCCACGGCGGTCCCGGTAACGGCCCCGGCGGCCGCGGCGGCCGTCGCCGTACTCGTCCTCGTCGAAGCCGCCGACGGCCGGCTGGACGGCCGGCTGACGGCCCTGGCCGCCTTCCTGCACGGCCTGCTGCTGGCCCTGCTGGCCGCCCTCGCGGCGGTCCCGGCGGCTGCGGCGCTCGCGGCGCGAATCCCGCCCGTCGCCGTCCTGCGCGGCCTGGGCCTCGCCGCCCTCCACGCCCTCCCGCCGCTCGCGGCGCTCGCGGCGCTCGCGGCGGCCCTCGGAGCGGCCCTCGCCGTCGTACCCGCGCCCCTCGGCGGGCTTGCCCTCGGTCCGGGTCTCGGTGCGGGTCTCGGTGCGGGTCTCGGCCTTGGCCTCGGCGACCACGGCGGCGGTCGACTCGGCGGCGGCCTCGGCGACCGGGGCGCCGGCGGCCGCGGTGGCCCGGCGACGGGGGCGCTCGGCGCGCGCGGGCGCGGTGGCGGTCTCGGCGGCGGCCTGGACCGGGATCTCGATCTGCGCGACCGGCTCGGCGGTCGCAGCAGCGGCGGCCCTGGTACGGCGCGCGGGCTTCGCCTCCTCGGCGGCCGGAGCAGCGGCGGCGGGCGCCGCCTTGGCGGTCCGCTTGGCCGGCGCGGCCGCGGCACCGGCGAGCAGCGGGTCCCCGCCGCTCTTCTCCTTGATGGCCTCGATCAGCTGGCTCTTGCGCATGCGTCCGGTACCGCTGATTCCGAGGGTCGAGGCGAGCTTCTGCAGCTCGGCCAGGACCAGGCCGTCCAGGCCCGCGGCGGCGGTACGGCGACGTCGCGCCGGGGCCGCGGGGGCGGCGGCGGCCGCGTCCGACGCGTCAGCGTCCGGGCGCGCGCCCATCAGATCGGTGGTGTCGCTCACTAAGGGTCCTTCCCTGGAGCGGACGTCGGCCTGTCTGGCTCGGCGACCGGTTGTGCTGTCCTGACCAACGCTCGACTGCGTCGGTCCGAGGCGGTGATCCCCCGAATGGCGGAGCCAGTCCGGGGAGCTGCGATGTGCGGTGCACTGTGGTGCGAAGTGGGCTGCGGGTCGATCTCCCGCCGACCTCGCTGCCTGCGATACCCGGGCCCCCGTCGCGCGGCGGTACCACGGGCCCCGCTCGGCCGTGCCACTAAGGACGAGGCCGGAAAAGCGGGTCAGGTACCGTCACGGCTTCGGGATGCGGCCGCAATCGCGCAGGCAGGCTGCGTACGCGCTGTGGCGGGCTCCCGGAGAATCGTGGTCCCGTACTTCCGGTTCCTGCTACTGCGGACTGCTCCACAGTGCCGGGGCGGGCTCGGGACGCGGCGCACCGCGCCCCGGAGGGCATCTGGTGCAGCAATGAGGTTAACACTACCGACCCCCTGACACATTCCCCAGCCCTGATCTCGTCAATCGTGTCTGTCCCACGAATCGTGTCCCTCTCACGAATCGCGCCCCCGTGCCCATTGAATTGCCGCATTCACGCCGTTCAACGTGCCACCCGTGGGAAACGTGTCACAGGTCCAGCGGCAGTACCGCGGCACCGGCGCGGTCCAGCTTGAGCCGGTGGACGGCGAACGCCGTACCCCCGAACTCCGCCAGCTTGTCGGCGCCCGCCTCGTCGGAGAGGGCGAGCACGGTCGGCCCGGCGCCGGAGATGACGGCCGGGACGCCCTCGGCGCGCAGGGCGGCGACCAGGGCGGCGCTGTCCGGCATCGCGGAGGCGCGGTAGTCCTGGTGCAGCCGGTCCTCAGTGGCGGCGAGCAGCAGTTCGGGCTGTCGGGTGAGGGCCTCGACCAGCAGCGCGGAGCGCCCGGCGTTGGCCGCCGCGTCGGCGAGCGGGACGGTCTTGGGCAGCAGGCCGCGGGCCGTCTCGGTGAGCACCTCGGTGGACGGCACGAAGACGACCGGGACGACCTGCTCGGACGGGTCGAGGCGGATCGCGCTGGCCCGCTCCTCGTCCGTCCAGGCGATGGTGAACCCGCCGCGCAGACAGGCCGCGACGTTGTCGGGATGCCCCTCCAGCTCGGTGGCGAGGGCCAGCAGTGCCGCGTCGTCCAGGGCGGACGGGCCGCCGATGGTGACGGCGCGGGCCGCGACGATGCCTGCGCAGATCGCGGCGGAGGAGGAGCCCAGGCCGCGGCCGTGCGGTATCCGGTTGGCGCAGACCACTTCGAGGCCGCGCGGCTGGCCGCCGAGCCGGTCGAAGGCCGCCCGCATCGAGCGGACCAGCAGGTGGTTCTCGTCCCGGGGCAGCGTCTCGGCGCCCTCACCGGCGATGTCCACGCTCAGACCGGATTCGGCGACCCGGACCACGACGTCGTCATAGAGCCCCAGGGCGAGTCCGAAGGCGTCGAATCCGGGGCCGAGATTGGCACTGGAGGCCGGGACTCGGACCCGGACGGCGGCAGCACGGAACGCAGGACCAGCCATGTGTTCGGACTCTCCTGGGGGAAACTCGGGCGTTGCCGCGCGGGGCGCGAGGCGCCTCGTGCGGCCGTCGGTGTGTGGCCCTGTCGCGTCGGGCCGACTTGGTGGGGGTACCCGGGCGGGGCCCGGGCGACGAGCCCCGGCGAGCCGGGCGGTCACGTCAGGGCGCGACCCGCCAGGTCCAGACTATCGAAGAGAGGTTCCACAGTGGTACACCCAACAGGCCCCGATCTGCCGTGTTGCCCGTTCTGGCCGGAAAGTGCACGGAAAAGGGGACGAAAAGGGTCGGCCAATTGACACAAAAGGTGTCAGGTCGAGACGTCGAGTGGGCCGGCCCCACAAGGGCCGGCCCACTGCTGACATAATGTCAACCCCACTGCGGGGCAAAGCCGGTCAGTCCAGCAGTCCGAGGTGGCGGGCCGCCGCCTCCGGGTCGACCGGGACGACCTGCGGCTGCGGCGCACCGGCCACCGCCCAGTCGGGATCCTTCAGGCCGTTGCCGGTGACGGTGCAGACGATCCGCTGCCCCCGGTCCACCAGCCCGGCCTCCGCCTTGGCCAGCAGGCCGGCCACGCCGGCGGCCGAGGCGGGCTCCACGAAGACGCCCTCCTGGGAGGCCAACAGCCGGTAGGCGGAGAGGATCTGACGATCGGTCACCTTGTCGATGAGGCCGCCGGACTCGTCCCGGGCGGCCAGCGCGTAGTCCCAGGAGGCCGGGTTGCCGATCCGGATCGCGGTGGCGATGGTCTGCGGGTGCAGCACCGGGGCGCCGTCCACGATCGGGGCCGAACCGGCGGCCTGGAAGCCCCACATCCGTGGCTTGCGGGAGGACATCCCGTCCTCGGCGTACTCCCGGTAGCCCTTCCAGTACGCGGTGATGTTGCCCGCGTTGCCGACCGGCAGGACGTGGATGTCGGGGGCGTCGCCCAGCATGTCCACGATCTCGAAGGCAGCGGTCTTCTGACCCTCGATCCGGACCGGGTTGACCGAGTTGACCAGCGCCACCGGGTACTTCTCGGACAGTTCGCGCGCCAGCGTCAGGCAGTCGTCGAAGTTGCCGTCGACCTGGAGGATCCTGGCGCCGTGCACCAGGGCCTGGCCCATCTTGCCGAGCGCGATCTTGCCCTGCGGCACCAACACCGCCGAGACCATCTTCGCCCGCACCGCGTACGCCGCGGCGGAGGCCGAGGTGTTGCCAGTGGAGGCGCAGATGACGGCCTGTGCGCCGTCCTCCTTGGCCTTGGAGATGGCCATGGTCATACCGCGGTCCTTGAAGGACCCGGTCGGGTTGGCGCCCTCGACCTTGAGGTAGACCTCGCAGCCGGTGCGCTCGGAGAGCACCTGGGCGGGGACCAGCGGCGTGCCGCCCTCCAGCAGGGTGACCACGGGGGTGGTGTCGCTCACCGGCAGGCGGTCGCGGTACTCCTCGATCAGGCCGCGCCACTGGTGGGTGTGGGATGCGGTCCGCCCGCTCGGGCGGTCGGCGGTCGCTGCGTTCATCTCTGACTTACTCCCCTTCGACCCGCATGATGCTGGCCACGTCACGCACGCTGTCCAGCGCGCGCAGCTTGTCGACCGTCGCCGACAGCGCGGCGTCGGTGGCGCGGTGGGTCACCACGACGAGCGAGGCGTCGCCGTCGCGGCCCTGCTGGCGCACGGTGTCGATGGAGACGCCGTGCTCGGCGAAGACCGAAGCCACCTGGGCGAGCACACCCGCGCGGTCGTCGACGTCCAGGCTGACGTGGTAGCGGGTGACGACCTCGCCCATCGGCTTGGCCGGCAGCCTGGTGTAGACCGAGTCGCCCGGGCCGGTGGCGCCGTTCAGCTTGTTGCGGCAGACCGCCACCAGGTCGCCGAGCACCGCCGAGGCGGTCGGCGAGCCGCCGGCGCCGGGGCCGTAGAACATCAGCCGGCCGGCTGCCTCCGCCTCGACGAACACCGCGTTGTACGCCTCGCGCACCGAGGCCAGCGGGTGGCTCAGCGGGATCATCGCCGGGTGGACCCGAGCGGTGACGGAGGCGCCGTCGGCGGCGCGCTCGCAGATCGCCAGCAGCTTGACCACGCAGCCCATCGCCTTGGCCGAGGCGATGTCGGCGGCGGTGACCTCGGTGATCCCCTCGCGGTAGACCTCGGCGGCGGTCACCCGGGTGTGGAAGGCGATCCCAGCCAGGATGGCGGCCTTGGCGGCGGCGTCGAAGCCCTCCACGTCGGCGGTCGGGTCGGCCTCGGCGTAACCGAGCGCGGTGGCCTCCTCCAGCGCCTCGGAGTACCCGGCGCCGGTGGAGTCCATCTTGTCGAGGATGAAGTTGGTGGTGCCGTTCACGATGCCCAGCACCCGGTCGACCTTGTCGCCGGCCAGCGACTCGCGCAGCGGGCGGATCAGCGGGATCGCGCCGGCCACGGCGGCCTCGTAGTACAGGTCCACACCGGCCTCGGCGGCGGCCCGGTGCAGTTCGGCACCGTCCTTGGCGAGCAGCGCCTTGTTGGCGCTGACCACCGAGGCGCCCTGCTCGAAGGCCGACAGGATCAGGTGCTTGGAGGGCTCGATGCCGCCGACGACCTCGATGACGACGTCGATGTCGCCCCGGCCCACCAGGGCCTCGGCATCGGTGGTGATCAGGTGCTCGGGCACTCCGGGCCGGACCCGACCGGCGCGGCGGACGGCGATACCGGCGAGCTCGACCGGTGCGCCGATCCGCGCGGCGAGGTCGTCGGCCGTCGTCGTCATGATGCGCGCCACCTCGGAGCCCACCACACCACAGCCCAGCAACGCCACCTTCAGCGGGCGCGTACGCATCATCCGACTCCGCTCTGCATGCTCGGTCTCCGCCGGGCCTTTCCCGATGCCCGACGGTATTCGTTCCATACCAGTCTCGGGGACTTTCCGCACCGATCTACGGCGAGTCCATGATCTGAGACAAGAATTTCGTCAGCCGATATCGAGCCGCAGGAGATCCTGCTCCGTCTCCCGGCGGACGATCACCCGGGCCGAACCGTCCGCGACGGCCACCACGGGAGGCTTGAGTGCGTGGTTGTAGTTGCTGGCCATCGAGCGGCAGTACGCCCCGGTGGCCGGCACCGCGAGCAGGTCGCCGGGCGCCAGGTCGGCGGGCAGGAAGGCGTCCCGCACCACGATGTCACCCGACTCGCAGTGCTTGCCCACCACCCTGACCAACATCGGCTCGGCCTCGCTGGCACGCGAGACCAGCGCGACCGAGTACTCGGCGTCGTACAGCGCGGTGCGAATGTTGTCCGACATCCCGCCGTCCACGCTGACGTAGGTGCGCAGGCCCTCCAGCGGCTTGACCGTGCCCACCTCGTACAGCGTGAACGCGGTCGGGCCGACGATCGCGCGGCCAGGCTCCACGCTCAGCCGGGGCACCTCCAGTCCGGCCGCCCGGCACTCCCGGCGGACGATGGCGGCCAGCGCGGCGGCGATCTCGGCCGGCTCGCGCGGGTCGTCCTCGCTGGTGTACGCGATGCCCAGGCCGCCGCCGAGGTCGATCTCCGGCAGCTCGATCCCGTGCTCGTCGCGGACCTCGGCCAGCAGGCCGACCACCCGGCGGGCGGCCACCTCGAAACCGGCCGTGTCGAAGATCTGCGAGCCGATGTGCGAGTGGATGCCCCGCAGCTCCAGGCTCGGCTGCGCCAGCACCCGGCGGACACCCTCGGCCGCCGCGCCCGCCCGTCGCCCACCACCCTCAACCGAGCCGCTTCGCGGCGCTGCCAAACCCAGCGAAAGGCCGAACTTCTGGTCCTCGTGCGCGGTGGCGATGAACTCGTGGGTGTGCGCCTCCACGCCGACGGTGACCCGGATCAGCACCGGCTGCCTGATCCCGTGGCGCTCGGCGACGGCGGCCAGTCGCTCGATCTCCTGGTACGAGTCGAGCACCACGTGCCCGACCCCCGCCTTGACGGCCTGCTCCAGCTCGCCCACCGACTTGTTGTTGCCGTGCAGCGCGATCCGCTCCCCCGGCATCCCGCCGGCCAGCGCCACGGCCAGCTCGCCGCCACTGCACACGTCGAGGTTCAGCCCCTCCTCGTACAGCCAGCGGACCACCGCCTTGGAGAGGAACGCCTTGCCCGCGTAGTACACGTCCGCGCCGTCCCCGAACGCCTCCCGCCAGGCGCGGGCGCGGGCGCGGAAGTCCGCCTCGTCCATGACGTACGCCGGGGTACCGAACTCGGCCGCCAGCGAACGGACGTCGAGCCCGCCGACGGTGACCACGCCCCGGCCGTCGCGGGCGACGGTACGGGACCAGACCTTGGGATCGAGGGCGTTCAGGTCACTCGGCGGTGCCTGGTAGTGGCCCTCGGGCAGCACGTCGCCGTGGCGCGGCCCGGCGGGGTGGGCGGAGCGGCTCATCTGGCTTCTCTCCCTGGCACTTACGGCTGGTACTTGCAGAAGGGGGCGGTGGGGGGGCGGGCAGACGAGCCCCCCCCCCCCACAGCGCGGGGGCCCCCGCTACCTCCGCTTGGGTGCGGAAAAAAACAACAAGAACAAGCGGTTTGCCCCCACCGTGCGC
>NZ_JBVIMH010000008.1:83730-253999 GCF_055579945.1 Kitasatospora sp. NPDC032150
CCCCGGGGGGGACCGCCGGGGTGGGGGGGGGGTGTTTTCTACTCTTCTTTTCCTCTCTCTGCCTGCTTGGTTCGTCTGCCAGCGGGGGGCGGTTCCCCCCCCCCCCCCCCCCCCCCCCCCCCCGGCAGCGCGGGGACCTCGGCTACATCCGCTCGGGCGCGGAAACGCCCAGCAGGGCCAGGCCGTTGGCCACCACCGTGCGCGTGGCGTCGGCCAGCCAGAGGCGGGCGCGCGTGAGGTCGGTGACCTCCTCGTCGCCCTTGGGCAGGATCTGGCAGTGGTCGTAGAACCGGTGGTACTTCCGGGCCACGTCCTCCTCCAGGTAGCGCGCGACGTGGTGCGGCTCGCGCAGCTCGCCGGCCTTGGCCAGGACGCGCGGGAAGTCGGCCAGGGCGCCCAGCAGTTCGGACTCCCACTCGGTGCTCAGCAGCTCCGGCTTGAAGTCCTCGGCCGAGCCCTTGGTGATGCCCATGCTCTCGGCCTTGCGCTGCACACCGCACATCCGGGTGTGCGCGTACTGGATGTAGAAGACCGGGTTCTCGCTGGTCTGGCTGGTCAGCAGGTTGATGTCGAGGGTGATGGTGGAGTCGGTGGAGGAGCGCGCCAGCGTGTAGCGGGCGGCGTCCACGCCGATCCAGTCGACCACGTCGTCGATCGTGATGATGTTGCCGGCCCGCTTGGACATCCGGACCTCTTCGCCGTCGCGAAGCATCTTCACGAACTGGCCGATCTTCACCTCGATGTTGCGGTTCATGTCGTCGCCCGCGCAGGCCGCGATGGCCTTGAGGCGGTTGACGTAACCGTGGTGGTCGGCGCCGAGCATGTAGACCGAGACCTCGCTGCCCCGGTCCCGCTTGCTCAGGTAGTAGGCGGCGTCGGCGGCGAAGTAGGTGGTGTCGCCGTCGGCCTTGATCAGGACGCGGTCCTTGTCGTCGCCGAAGTCCGTGGTGCGCAGCCAGATCGCGTCGTCCTGGTCGAAGACGTGGCCCTGCTCGCGCAGCCGCTCGATCGACTTGCCGACCGCGCCGGAGTCGTGCAGCGACTTCTCCGAGAACCAGACGTCGAAGTGGGTGCCGAACTCCTCCATCGAACGCTTGATCTCGGCGACCATGAGCGCCAGACCCTGCTCGCGGAAGACCTTCAACTGCTCGTCCTCGGGCAGGTCGAGCAGGCCGGGCGCGCCGTCGGTGATCGCCTTGGCGATGTCACCGATGTACTCGCCGACGTAGCCGTCGGCCGGGACGGGCCGGCCGTTGGCGGCGGCCTGCAGCGAGGCGGCGAACTTGGAGATCTGCACGCCCGCGTCGTTGAGGTAGTACTCGGTGGTGACGTCGGCGCCGGTGGCCCGGAGGATGCGCGCGAGGGAGTCGCCGACGGCCGCCCAGCGGACGCCGCCGATGTGGATCGGGCCGGTCGGGTTGGCGGAGACGAACTCTAGGTTGATCTTCAGACCCTTGAGCGCCTCGTTGCGGCCGTAGGCCTCGCCCGCCGCGACGATGGTGCGGGCCAGCTCGCCGGCGGAGGCGGCGTCCAGGGTGATGTTCAGGAAGCCCGGGCCGGCGATGTCGACCTTCGCGATGCCGGTGACCTCTCGCAGTCGGGCGGCCACCAGCTCGGCCACGGCTCGCGGCGGCTTGCCGGCCGGCTTCGCGAGCTGGAGGGCCACGTTGGTCGCGTAGTCGCCGTGGTCCCTGTTCTTGGGCCGCTCGACCGTCACGTGCTCGGGCACGGAGACGGTCAGCTCGCCGGCCTCGACGGCGGCGCTCACTGCGGCCTGGACTGCCTGGGAAAGCTCTGCGGGGGTCACGACGCCAAGCCTAGGCGAGAGGGGCGGCGCGCCCGCACCCGGTTTACCGGTTGGGACACCCGTGCCGCGCCCATCGGGCGCCCGTCCTTCACTCAGGGGAGGTCTGTTCGCTGAGGGCGGAATCCGGCGGAACCCTCGCCGAAGCCGTACGCGAAGCGGCGCCGACCCCCCGACCCGCCGGTGTCACGCAGCGCCATCAGCCGTCGCACCAGCGCCACCAAGTCCGCCGGGTCGAACGGCTTGCCGAGGTAGCCGTCCACCCCCACCGACTCCCCCCTGGCCAGATCGGCCGGGGTGCAGGCGCTGACGATCGCGATCGGCAGCCGGCTGGTCGCGGTGGACGCCCGCAGCCTGGCCGCCGTACGCAGACCGTCCAGCCGGGGCATGACCACATCCAGCGTCACCACGTCCGGCCGCACCCGGCGGACCACCTCCAGGCATTCGGCCCCGTCGGCGGCGGTCACCACCTGAAAGCCCTCGAGCTCCAGATTGACTCTGATCAGCTGGCGGATCACCTCGCTGTCATCCACCACGAGGACCCGCCCGGACGTCCCGGACACCACCTCACCGAGGGTAGCCGCGCCCGTACCCGCCCGTCCGCGCTTTTCCCGACTTGCTCCACCCCTCGGCCGCCCACACGCCACCCGCTCACGGGCCGTTCGCCACCCGCGTCGCCACCTCGAACCGAAACCCGTGCACAGAGCACTCCTTGAGCCTGGTAATGTTCTCCACGTCGCAGCGTGCAGGACGCGACACCGAGCAAGCCCCCGTAGCTCAGGGGATAGAGCACCGCCCTCCGGAGGCGGGTGCGTAGGTTCGAATCCTACCGGGGGCACTTCGCGAGAAGTGCGGCAAGGCCCAGGTGGCGGAGTTACTCCGCAGACCTGGGCCTTCGTCTTTCCCTCATCCGAACCCCGGGCGCCGAAGGCGAGTTGGAGCCGCTCCAGAGGGTTTCCCGTTGACCGTGCGGACGGGAAACGGTCAACCCGTGTGAGTGCGCAGCGCCATGGCCAGACCTGGAGCACCGGGCATCGGCGAGATCCGCCGCCGGGAACCAGGAAGGAAGCTCCCATGCGCTCTCCCGTCCGCAGGACCGTCACCGCACTCGCCGTCACCGCCGCCCTGGCCGGCCCCGGACTCACCGACGCCGTCGCGGCCCCCGCCCACCGGGCCGTCCCGATTGCCGTGCGGGCCGCCGCCGGGCCGGCCGACACCGAGCCCGCACCGAGCTGCAACGACAACAACAACACCGTCCCGTGCTGGGAGTACCAGACCTGGTACTGGACGTACGAGAACTGCAACAACGCCGGCCCCGGCCGGGTGAACTCCAGTGGCGGCCGCTACGACCACTGGGTCTGCGTGCTGACCCGCAACGGCGTCGGGGTCGGGCTCTGGCTGCACAAGGTCCGCGACTGAGCGCGGCGGCAACGCGGCGGCTCCACCGGGAGGTCCACCCCGGAGTGGAGTCGCTCCACCCGGGCCCGGTGGGACCTTCGAGGCAGCCCGCGCACGCGGGTGCGGGCAGCTCCTGGAAGGGGTTCGGCCATGGCGGACTGGGTGCGTACGGCCTTCGACGGCACGATGTGGGTCTGGCTGGGCGCGGAGGGGGTGCTGCAGATCCGGCAGCTGCTGCGGAGCGGGCGGACCAGGCAGCACGAGTGGCGGAGCCTGCTGGTGTTCGCCGGGCTGTCCGTCGCGGGTTTCGGGCTCGCCGTACCGCTCGGACGGGCGCTGCCCGCGCTGTCGTACCCGGTGGGCCCGGCCACCTCGACGGTGCTACTGGTGCTCACCTGGGCCGGGACGGGGCTGCGGCTGTGGTCGATCCACACGCTCGGCCGGTACTTCCGGGGCACCGTGCACATCCAGGAGGGCCACCGGGTGGTCGACCGGGGGCCGTACCGCCGGCTGCGGCACCCCGCCTACACCGGCGCCCTGCTGGCCTCGGCGGCGCTCACGGCCTCCTTCGGCAACGTGGCGTCCTGGCTGCTGGTGACGGTCTGCCTCGGGTCGGCCGTCGGGTACCGGATCCGGGTGGAGGAGCGGGTGCTGACCGCCGCGCTGGGCGAGGCCTACGCCTCGTACGCGGCCCGGACGAAGCGGTTGGTCCCCGGCGTCTGGTGACACCGGGGACCGACCGGCGGGGCCGTCAGGCGTTGTCGGCGGCGGCCTGGTTGTAGAGGTCCCCTATGACCTTCTCGAAGGTGGCGCTGTAGGAGATGTCGTCGGTGTCGCCGCCCTGCTGGTAGCCGCCGATGACGCCGATCACCTTGTCGGTGTCGGTGTCGATCCACGGGCCGCCGCTGGTGCCGCCCGGGAACGACGGGCAGTCGATCCGGCGCTGGTGGTCGCTCTGCTTGGTGGTGTCGTTGGTGCAGAGGATGGGCTCCTCGGTGTTGGCGGGGTAGCCGTAGAGGCGGACCCGGGCACCGAAGTCCACGTTGAGGGCGAGGTTGTTCGCCCCGACCACGTCCTCGATGGAGCGGCCGTTGTTCTGGGCGACCTGGAGGATGGCGAAGTCCTCGTCCTGGCTGCCGTTCTGGGTCCAGCCGGTGGTCTGGTAGAGCTTGGTGACCCGCCAGGTGCCGAACGGGCTCTGGCCGTTGCGGTAGCCCGGGGCGAAGTAGAGGTTGTCGGTGTTGGACGCGCAGTGCGCGGCGGTGAGCAGCAGGTTCTTGCTGCCGCTGTGCACCACGCTGGCGGTGCAGAAGTGGTTGCCGCTGGGCGCCGAGCCGCTGTAGAGCGCGCCCACCCGGGAGGACTCGTCGCTGACCGGGGCGACGCCGGTCGTCCCGGGGGCGGGGCGCAGGGACGGCAGGTCGGAAGGGTCCTTGCTGGGCGACGGCCCCGCGGCGGCGGACTCGTCGGGTGCGACCTGCACGCTCGGCGCACCGGCCGCGGAGGCGGAGGGTGTGGTGTGACCGGCGGCGACGTGGTTCGAGGCCGTGAGGTGGTGGCCGAAGGCGGTGGTCTCGGTGGTGATGGTGGTGGCGCCCGCTATGGCAGCGGCCGTACCGAGGATGAGGAGGGTGGTCAGCGCCCAGGGGCGACGGTTCATGCGCCGGCCTGTCCTTCGATGACGGCTCATCAGGTTGGTCACTCCTGCCCAGCATACGGTTCGCCACACGCTCGGATCTCAGTGCGTACCTTCGACTATGCGGTGATCAACTGGAAATCGCGTGATCCTATGCTGGGAAAGCCGTGAGAATCGGGGCCCGGCGCCGCCCGCCACAGGGGCCCGGCGGCCCGACCGGGCTCCTTTCGAAAAGATTTTTGACGTTACATCAGTCGGGTGCCGGGGCGGCCGGTCGCACCGCGCCCCGGCGGTCCTCCTCCGGGCGCGGGGAGCCGCGCGAGCGCCCCCGCGAAGGTGTCGGGGCCGGTCGCGCGGGTCCTCACGCCCGCGGGTCAGAGCGCGCTGAGCTCGGCGACCAGGTCGTCCAGGCCGAGCGAGCCCTGGGAGAGCGCCGCCATGTGCCACGCCTTGAGGTCGAACTCCTCGCCGCGCGCCTCGGCCCTGGCCTTGGCCTCGGCGCGGCCCCGCAGCCAGGCGCGCTCGCCGAGCTTGTAGCCGATCGCCTGCCCGGGCATGCCGAGGTAGCGGACCAGCTCGCTGTCCAGGAAGTCGGTGGAGAGCCCGCAGTAGCGGCCGAAGAACTCCCGGGCGTCGTCCGGCAGCATCCGCTCGCCCGGCTTGTACGGCGAGTCGGCCGGGAAGTCCAGGTCCGCGTGCATGCCGATGTCCACGATCACCCGCAGCGCGCGCATCATCTGTGCGTTCAGGTAGCCGAGGCGGTGGCCGGGGTCGGTGAGGTAGCCGAGCTCGTCCATCAGGCGCTCGGCGTACAGCGCCCAGCCCTCCAGGTTGGCGCTGACGCCGCCCAGGGTGACCTGGTAGGTGGAGAGCCGGTCGGCGACGTACGTCCACTGCGCGAGTTGCAGGTGGTGGCCGGGGACGCCCTCGTGGTACCAGGTGGAGACCAGGTCCCAGACCGGGAAGCTGTCCTTGCCCAGGGTGGGTAGCCAGGTGCGGCCCGGGCGGGAGAAGTCCAGCGAGGGCGCGGTGTAGTACGGCGCGGCGGCGCTCCCGGGCGGGGCGATCTTCGACTCGACCTTGAGCAGCGGGTCGGCCAGGTCGAAGTGCTTGCCCTGCAGGTCGTTGATCGCCTGGTCCATCAGGCCCTGGAGGTAGGCGCGGGCCTCCTCCTCGCCCTTGATCGCCGGGCCGTCGGTCTCCAGCCACTTCATGGCCTGCATCGGGGTGGCGCCCGGCAGCACCTTCTCCGCCTCCGCGCGCATCTGCGCGTCCAGGTCGTGGAACTGGCCCCAGGCCCAGGTGTACGCCTCGTCCAGGTCGAGCTCGGCGCCCGTCCAGTACCGCACCCAACGGCGGTAGCGCTCACGGCCGACGGTGTCCGGGGTCTCGGCGGCGGCCGGACCGTAGACGTCGCGCAGCCAGTCGGCCAGCTCGGTGATGGCCCCGGTCGCCGCCACGGCGGTGGCGCCCAGGGCCTCGCGCTGCGCCTCGGGGGCGCCCTGGACGAAGGCGCCGAACCAGCCGCCGGGCACCTCGCCCTCCGCCCACTCGGCGATCTGCCCGATCACCGTGGTGACCTGGCGCGGGCCGGACAGCAGACCGCGCTCGATGCCCTCGGCGAGCAGTTCGCGGTACTGCCGGACGGCCAGCGGCACCCGGGCCAGCCGGCGGCCGATGATCTCCCACTGCTCGTCGGTGTCGGTGGCCATCAGGGTGAAGGCCTCGCGCACGTTGTGCAGCGGCGAGCCGAGGTTGCGCACCGCGCGGAAGTTCTCGCCCGCGTCGTGGACGGCGAGGTCGGCGGTGAGCCGCTCGCGCAGCAGCCGGGCGCAGCGCCGCTCGGCCTCGTCCAGCTCGCCGGCGGCGCCCTCGGCCTCGTCCAGCTGAGCGAGGGTGCGGCGGGCGAGGTCCGCCAGTTCCTCCTGGCCGGCCGGGGAGAGGTCGGGCAGCCGGTCGTCCTCGGGGTTGAGCCCGAGGTACACCGCGGTCACCGGGTCGAGGTCGGCGAGCGCGTGCACATAGGCGTCGGCGATACGGCGAGGGGTGGTGCCGTCCGCGGGAGAGTTGATCAGTTCTTCAACCATTCAGCCATCTTTTCGCAGCTGGGCCGGTTTTCAAGGGTCTTTCGGAGGATGATTGACCGCTGGGGTGGAGGATGTCCGACCGCTGAAGCCTTGGAGGCAGCATCGCCTGTCGGATGGTCAGACCGGCGGCCGCGCGGAGGAGGCGACCGCGCACCGGAGCCGAACGGCGGGTGGGCCACTACGCTGGCGCGCATGGCAACCAGCTCAGCGATCACCCCCGACCCCGTGCCCGAGGCCGCCTCCCCGGCCTTCGGCACCGCGACGTCCGCGGCGGGCGAGCCCAGGGCGCGGCGCTCCGGCTACCGGAGGCTGCCGGTGCAGCAGCGGCGCGAGCAACTGATCGCGGTGGCACTGGAGTTGTTCGGCAACCGGCCGCCGGAGGAGGTCAGCCTGGACGACGTGGCGGAGGCCGCCGGGGCGTCCCGGCCGCTGGTCTACCGCTACTTCGCGGGCGGCAAGCAGCAGTTGTACGAGGCCGCGCTGCGCACCGCGGCCGAGGAGCTGACCAGCAGGCTCTCGGTGCCCGCCGAGGGCACCCCCACCGAGCGGCTGGCCGCCGTGCTGAACCGGTACTTCGGCTTCGTCGCCGAGCACCACACCGGATATGCCGCACTACTGCGCGGCGGTTCGGTGGTGGAGACGGCGCGCACCTCGGCGACCGTGGACGAGGTACGGCGCGCGGCGCTCCGGCAGACGCTGCGCTACCTCGGCGTCCGGGAGGCCGGCCCCCGGCTGACGCTGCTGGTGCGGGCGTGGATCTCGGTGGTGGAGGCGTCCGCGCTGAGCTGGCTCGACGAGGGGCGGCAGATCCCGCAGGAGTCGCTCTGCGCCTGGCTGGTGGACGAGTTCGTGGCGATGGCCGTGGCGGCGGCGGGACACGACGGGCAGACCGCCCAGGCACTGGCGGCCCTGCTGGCGCTGGAGCCGGCGGACGGCTCCGCGGCGGCCCTGGTGGCGCAGCTGGCGCAGTTGGCGCGGCCGGCGCAGTTGGCGCAGCCGGCGCGGCCGGCCGGGGCGGGCCCTCGGGCGGAGGGGTAGCCGAGGCGGTCGGTTGCGGTTCCCGACCCCCGTGCCGAGGGCGGGCGCGCCGGACGGGTCGGCTGCCGACCCTCGGGATGCGGGCGTTCGTTCGGGACTACGCGCTGCCGAGCACCTGGTGCCGGCGGCCCAGGCCCTCCACTTCGAGCTCGACCACGTCGTCCGGGCACCGGCCCGTGAGCAGCTTGACCGCGACCGCGCGCTCCAACTGCCGGTCGTACGCCCGGAAGATCGCCCCGAAGCCGCCCGGGCCGAGTTCGCCGATCAGCTCGTACCGGCCGTCCAGCACGTCCCCGGCCTTCATCGCGCCCCACCCCGACGCCCAAGTGTCGCCGAATCGAACGAAGTTCAGATCAAAGTTCGGATCGACGTTCGGATTGGCGGCGACACCCGGGCCGCAAGGCGGGCGTGATCGAATTGTTCGGACCTCGCTCCTCCAGGAGTCCGGCAGAGCGCCGTGCCGTTTGCCGTCCAGGGCTACTTCCGGCTCTCCAGCAGGTCCTTGAACTTCTCCAGGTCGGTCCGGACCGCCTCCTCGATCGCATGGACCTGGGCGAACCCCTTCGGGCCGCCGAAGGCCGTCCGCACGGCCTCCGCGTCGTACTCCAGCCGGACCTGGAGCTGGGTGTGCTCCTCGTCCAGCGGGTTCACGGCGAAGGCGCACTTCAGCTCCGGCTTGTCCACCGTCCAGTCCATGACCTTCTGGCCGCCGCGGTCGGCCAGCCTGGTCTCGAATGCCTGCTCGCCGTCACCGATCCGGACGTCGAGATGGGCTCGGCTGCTGCCGTGCGCGGCGGCGCTCTTCACACCCTCCACGAACTTCGGATACTCGTCGATGCGGTGCAGTTGTGCCCAGACCTCCTGCGCCGGGACATCGATGTTGATCTGCTCTTCCAGCCTGCTCATCGGAAGCCTCGCCTCCCGGCCCGGCCACCCGGGCCATCGGTACCTTCCAGCCTGCGCTGCCGCCCGCCGCCCGGCAACCACCAGCCCGTCGGACACCGGCCGCACCCCGGGCGGGTCGGTCCCAGGCGGGCCCGGGCGGGTCGCTCCCGGGCGGGCCCGGGCGGGTCGGTTCGGCTGCCGCCGGTCGTTCTCCCGGGCCGCCTCCCGCCTCGGCGGGGCCTCGTGCTCGTCTCCGGGCCCCTCCCCTCTCCCCGGCGGGGTACCGCAGGTGAAAGGATTGCCGCCGGCCCCTGCAAGGACGCGTGGGCCCTGGTGAGTCAGGAGGTGGGCACTAATGGCCAAGCAGGCCCCGCAGAGCGACCCGGTGCAGGACGCGCCCCGGGTGTCGCCACCCCACCGCGCCGCCGCCGGACTGCCCGCCATCGCCCACACCCTCCGCATGGCCGGTGCCCAGATGAGCCCGGCCCGCACCCTCGCCACCCTCACCAAGGTGAACCAGCCGAAGGGCTTCGACTGCCCGGGCTGCGCCTGGCCCGAGCCGGGCAAGACCCACACCGCCGAGTTCTGTGAGAACGGCGCCAAGGCCGTGGCCGAGGAGGCCACCGAACGCCGGATCACCGCCGACTTCTTCGCCGCCCATCCGGTCGCCGACCTGGCCACTCGCTCCGGCTACTGGCTCGGCCAGCAGGGCCGCCTGACCCAGCCGATGCTGCTGGACGAGGGCGCCACCCACTACGTCCCGGTGTCCTGGGACCGCGCCTTCGCCATCGTCGCCGAGGAGCTCGGGCAGCTCGACACCCCGGACGGCGCCGCCTTCTACACCTCCGGCCGGACCAGCAACGAGGCCGCCTTCGCGTACCAGCTGTTCGCCCGGCAACTGGGCACCAACAACCTGCCCGACTGCTCCAACATGTGCCACGAGTCGTCCGGTTCGGCCCTCACCGAGACCCTGGGCGTGGGCAAGGGCAGCGTCCACCTCAAGGACCTCTACCAGGCCGACCTGATCATCGTGGCCGGCCAGAACCCGGGCACCAACCACCCCCGGATGCTCTCCGCCCTGGAGCGCGCCAAGCGCGCCGGCGCGAAGGTCGTCAGCGTCAACCCGCTCCCCGAGGCCGGCCTGGAGCGGTTCAAGAACCCGCAGAACGCCCGCGGCCTGATCGGCGGGGGCACCAAGCTGACCGACCTCTTCCTGCAGATCCGCCTCGGCGGCGACCTGGCGCTCTTCCGCGCCCTCAACCGGATCCTGCTCACCACCGAGGGCGCCGTCGACCACGGCTTCGTCGCCGAACACACCCTGGGATTCGAGGAGTTCGCGGCCGAGGCGAAGAGCACCGACCGCGCCGAGGTGGAGGCGGCCACCGGTCTGCCGTACGAGCAGATCGAGGAGCTGTCCCGGCTGGTCCTGGCCTCGGAGAAGATCATCGTCTGCTGGGCGATGGGCCTGACCCAGCACAAGCACGCGGTGCCGACCATCCGCGAGGTGGTCAACTTCCTGCTGCTGCGCGGCAACGTCGGCCGCCCGGGCGCCGGGGTCTGCCCGGTGCGCGGGCACAGCAACGTGCAGGGCGACCGCACCATGGGCATCTTCGAACGGCCCGCCCAGGCCTTCCTGGACGCCCTCGGCAAGGAGTTCGGCTTCGAGCCGCCGCGCCACCACGGCCTGGACTCGGTGGACACCATCAGGGCTATGCGCGACGGCCGGGTGAAGGTCTTCTTCGCGATGGGCGGCAACTTCGTCGCCGCCACGCCCGACACCGAGGTGACCGAGGCGGCGATGCGCCGCTGCCGGCTGACCGTGCACGTCTCCACCAAGCTCAACCGCTCGCACGTGGTCACCGGCGCCCGCGCGCTGATCCTGCCCACCCTCGGCCGCACCGACAAGGACCGCACCGCCGGGGGCGACCAGTTCGTCAGCGTCGAGGACTCGATGGGCATGGTGCACTCCTCGCGCGGCGGACTGCGCCCGCCGAGCCCCGAGCTGCTCTCCGAGGTGGCGATCGTCTGCCGGCTGGCCCGCGCCGCCCTCGGACCGCAGAACCCGGTCCCCTGGGAGGAGTTCGCCGCCGACTACGACACCGTCCGGGAGCGGATCGCCCGGGTCGTGCCGGGCTTCGAGGACTTCAACACCAGGGTGCGCCGCCCCGGCGGCTTCGCCCTCCCGCACGGCCCGCGGGACAGCCGCACCTTCCCGACCTCCACCGGCAAGGCCAACTTCACCGTCAACCCGATGACCGCCCCCGAGGTCCCGGCGGGCCGGCTGCTGCTGCAGACCCTGCGCTCGCACGACCAGTACAACACCACCGTCTACGGTCTGGACGACCGCTACCGGGGCATCACCGGCGGCCGCCGGGTGGTCCTGGTGAACCCCGCCGACGCCGCCGAGCTGGGGCTGACCGAGGGCGGCTACGTCGACCTGGTGAGCGAGTGGCAGGACGGCGTGGAGCGCCGGGCCCCGCACTTCAAGGTGGTGCACTACCCGGTGGCCCGGGGCGGAGCGGCGGCGTACTACCCGGAGACCAACGTGCTGGTCCCGCTGGACTCGACGGCGGACATCAGCAACACGCCCACCTCCAAGGCCGTGGTGATCCGCTTCGAGGCCGACACCGCCCCCGACGGGGCGGCGCTGCCCGTCTGAAGGCCGGGACCGGCCGGGACCTCGCCGGCGGCGAGGTCCCGGCCGCCGTCTCAGCTCCGGTTCGAGGGGGACGGGGAGGGCGAGGCGGACCCGGATGCCGAGGGCGAGGCGGACCCCGACGCCGTGGCCGACGGCGTACCCGAAGTACCGGCCGACGGCGTGGCCGACGGACTGCCGGACGGCGTACCGCCGGGCTTCGGGGTGTCGCTCGGGGCCGGCTTCGGCAGCGTGGACGGCTTCGCGGGCTTGATCGGCGTGACCTGGTCCGCCGACGCCGCGACGTCCGGCACCTTCCAGGCCCCGCCCTGATCATCCGCCGCCGCCCCCGGGTCGGGCCGGACCGCACCGAGGATCGGCATCATCGCGACCGGCGAGATCTTCACCACCGAACCGGTGTGCGGAGCCTGCACCACCAGACCGCCGCCGATGTACATCGCGACATGGGTCGCATCGGCGTGATAGATCACCAGGTCACCGGGGCGCAGCTGGTTCAGCGGCACGTGCTGCAGCTCCGCCCACTGCTCCTGGCTGGTCCGCGGGATCGGACGGCCCGCGTGCAGCCACGCCTGCGAGGTCAGCCCGGAGCAGTCGAAGACCTCCGGCCCCTCCCCGCCCCACTTGTAGTCCTTGCCGAGCTGCGCCAGCGCGAACGCCACCGCCTCGCGCCCGGAGGCCGACGGGGTGCGCTCGCCCTTGCCGAGCACACCGGAGGCGAGGAGGGCCAGTTGCGCCTCGTCGGCCTGTTCCTTCTCCAGCTGCGCCAGCTCGTCGCGCTGCGCGCCGGTGAGCGAGCCGACCATGGCCTCGACGTCCTGCAGCCGCTTGGCCGCCTCGTTCTTGGCCTTCTCCTGCTGGGCGGCGAGCGCCTGCGCCTGCGCCTGGGCGGCCTGGGCCTGCTGCTGAAGCACGGTCAGCTCAGCCCGGTCAGCCTTCAGCTTGTCCAGGAACACCGCCTGCGAACGTCCGGCCGCCTGGAGCAGTTCGGCGATCACGACCGCCTCGTACGGGTCCTTGGCCAGCAGCAGATCGGCGAACTGGGAGACGTTGCCGTTGCGGTACTGCGCGCCCGCCAGCTGGGCGGCGAGGTCGGTGCCGGCGTCCACGGCGGCCTGCTGCCTGGTCAGCCGGACACCCAGGTCCGCGACCGCGGCCTGCTGCTTCCGGAGCCGGTCGACGCCGGTGTTGTAGGTCTCGGTGGCGGCCTCGGCCTCGGTGTACAGCTGGTGCAGCCGCTGCAGCAGCGGCAGCAGGGTGGCCTTGGCGTTCGCCAGCGGATCGGCGCCGGGCGCGACGGTGGCCGTGGGCCCGGGGTCCGGGGCCGCGTAGGCCGTCCCGGCCATCGGCAGTGCGAGCGCGGCCGCCACCAAAGCCGCCCCGCAGCGCAGCGCGGCGCGCACCCACGGCTTGGCGCCGGTCGTCCCGCTGCCGGTCGTCCCGCTGCCGGTTGCCTCGACCCGTTGCGCAGCACCCATCGGCCGGCCCTCCCCTGCCCGGCGGTGCCGGACCTCTGTTACCCACGAGTTACCGGCTGATCCTGCCATGCCCCGACGACGACAGACAGGGGCCGTGCGCGCGGTGCTGATGAATTTTCAGATTCAGTGTGAGCCCCGTCTCACCGAGACACCTCCAAATCGTCTGATCATCGACAAATGCCCACGTCAACGGCCCGTCCGTCACGCTGCGTCTGCTTTCACGCAACCCTCACGCCATTATTGGAACCACGATTCCCGACCCAGTTCACCTTCCGTTCACCAACCGTCCCTACGGTCGCCGGTGACAGCTCTGTCAGGTCGACTCCTACGACGATTGTTTGGGTATGGAACACATCACGTTCCTGGTGGCCGTTGTGATCATCACGGCGCTCGCCTTCGACTTCACCAACGGCTTCCACGACACTGCCAACGCGATGGCCACGTCCATCGCCACGGGAGCACTCAAGCCCAAGGTCGCCGTCGCCATCGCGGCCGTCCTCAACTTCGCCGGTGCGTTCCTCTCCGTGAAGGTCGCCACCACCATCTCCGGCGGCATCGTCAACGAGAAGACGGGCCTCCAGCCGTCGATCATCTTCGCGGCGCTGGTGGGCGCAATCCTCTGGAACCTGCTGACCTGGCTGAAGGGCCTGCCCTCCAGCTCCTCCCACGCGCTGTACGGCGGTCTGATCGGTGCCACCGTGGTCGGCGCCGGCATCAACGGCGTGAACTTCGCGACCGTGCTGTCCAAGATCGTCATCCCGGCCGTCGCCTCCCCGATCGTGGCCGGCCTGGCCGCCTGGGGCGCCACCAGGCTGGCGTACCTGCTGACCCGGGGCACTGACGAGAAGACCAGCGACAAGGGCTTCCGCAAGGGCCAGATGTTCTCGGCCTCGCTGATCTCGCTCGCCCACGGCACCAACGACGCCCAGAAGACCATGGGCATCATCACCCTGACCCTGGTCTCCGCCGGCGCCCTGCACAAGGGTGCGACGCCGCCGGTCTGGGTGATCGCCTGCGCCGGTGCGGCGATCGCGCTCGGCACCTACATGGGTGGCTGGCGGATCATCCGCAGCATGGGCTCGGGCCTGGCCGACATCCGTCCGCCGCAGGGCCTGTCCTCCGAGAGCGCCGCCGCCACGGTCATCCTGACCTCGTCCGCCATGGGCTACGGCCTGTCCACCACCCAGGTCTGCTCCGGCGGCATCATGGGCGCCGGTCTCGGCGGCCGCAACCCCCGGCTGAACTGGGCGATGGCCCGCCGCATGGTCTATACCTGGGGCCTGACCCTGCCCGCCGCCGCCGTCGTCTCCGGCCTCGCGGCCGTGGTCGTGGACCAGGGCACCTGGGGCATCGTCCTGATCGGCGCGGCCCTGGTGCTCGGCTCCGGCTCGATGTACCTCATCTCCCGCCGCCAGCCGGTGCACGCGGGCAACGTCAACGACGTGACCCCGGTCGGTGCCACCGAGACCGTCGAGGTCACCCCCGCCGGCCCCGTCACCACCCCGACAGCCGCCTCGACCACCGTCGCGGCCTGAGACCGGAAGGCAGTCACTCATGAGCGTCAGCATCAAGTGGGCCGCCCTGGCCCAGACCGCGGGCGTCAGCTTCGCCATCACCGTCGCCGTGGTCACGGTCTTCTCGGTCGGCGTCCTCGCCCTCTGCCGCCGCGAGGCGGCCCTGGAGACCGCCGGCACCGGCGGCGCCACCGCGGGCAAGGGCAGCCTGGCACTCGCCTCGGTCTGCTTCACCGCCTGCGCGGGCGCCGTCCTCTACGGCCTCAGCCTCATCGCCGGCTGAGCCGCGACAGCCGCGCCGAGGCGGACGGGACGGCAGCCACGCCGCACTGAGCCGGAAGCGCAAGCCGCACCTGAGTGCTGTCGGGCCGCCCGGGCGCCGTCCCGCAGAAGGGGTGCCCACACGGCCCCCGCACCGGACAGGACCGCCCGGCGCGCCAGTCCCGCCATGGCCCTCAGAGCGCGCTCACGCAGCCCCACGCCCGGCGTGCGCCGGCCACTACCTGCCCCCGCCTCAGCGGCTCAGGCCCGCCCGCACACCCCCGAAGCCCGGCGGCTTCTCAGTCCGGGCATAGGAACGGCCCGGGGCGCTGTCCGTGGCGCCCCGGGCCGTCCCTATGCCCGGCTCCGGTTCTCAGTCCTCGACGAGTTGCAGGTCCGCCCGGCGCGCGGGCGCCTCCTCCTGGCGGGTCCGCAGCGGCACCTCGCGGATCAGCAGCACCACCAGGAAGGCCACCAGCGCGAACGGCGCGGCCACCAGGAAGGCCTCCGCCACCCCGTGCCCGAAGGCGTCGGTGACCAGCGGCACCACCGGCTTGGGCAGCTTGTGCAGATCGGGGATCTCCCCGCCGCCGGCCGCGGCCGCGGGGTTGATGTGCGCGGCGATCAGGTTCTCGGTCAGGTAGTGGGTGACCCGGTTGGAGAGCAGGGCGCCGAGCGCGGTGACACCCATCGCACCGCCCATGGTCCGGAAGAAGGTGACCGCCGAGCTGGCCGCGCCGAGCTCCTGGCGCGGGACGGTGTTCTGCACCGCCAGGACCAGGTTCTGCATGGTCAGACCGAGGCCGACCCCGGTCAGCGCCATGAAGAGGGCGAGCATCGGGTAGGCGGTGTTGTCCCGGATGGTGCCCAGCAGCCCGAAGCCGGCCGCGAGCAGGAAGGTCCCGGAGACCAAGTACGCCTTCCACTTGCCGTACCTGGTGATCAGCCGCCCGGCCACGGTGGAGGAGACGGCCAGGCCGAGGATCATCGGCAGGGTCATGATCCCGGCCGCGGTCGGCGACTTCTCCCGGGCCAGCTGGAAGTACTGGCTCAGGAAGGTGGTGGCGCCGTACATCCCGATTCCGACCAGGGCGCTGGCGATCGCCGCCAGCGAGACGGTCCGGTAGCGGAACAGGCCGAGCGGGATGATCGGCTCGGCAGCCCGGCTCTCGACCAGGACGAAGAGCGCGGCCAGCGCCAGGCCGCCCGGCACCATGACGGCGGTCTGCCAGGAGATCCAGGCGTAGTTCTGGCCGGCCAGGCTGATCCAGATCATCAGCAGGCTGACGGCGCCGGCGATCAGCAGCGAGCCCAGGTAGTCGATCTTCACCTTGCGCTTGGCGACCGGCAGCTTCAGCGTCCGCTGCAGCACCAGGATGGCGATCAGCGAGAACGGGATGCCGACGTAGAAGCACCAGCGCCAGCCGAGCCAGCTGGTGTCCACGATGACACCGCCGATCAGCGGGCCGCCGATGGTGGCCAACGCGAAGACGGCGCCGAAGTAGCCGCTGTAGCGGCCGCGCTCACGCGGCGGAACCATCGCGGCCAGGCAGATCTGGCCGAGTGCCGTGACACCGCCCGCTCCGATGCCCTGCAGGACCCGGCAGGCGACCAGCTCGCCGGTGTTCTGGGAGAGGCCGGCCAGGGCGGACGACACGATGTAGATCACCAGCGCGACCTGGACCAGCAGCTTCTTGCTCACCAGGTCGGAGAGCTTGCCCCAGATCGGGGTGGAGGCGGTGAGCGAGAGCAGCGCGGCGGTGATCACCCAGGTGTACGCCGCCTGGCCGCCGTGCAGGTCGTTGAGGATCCGGGGCAGGGCGTTCGACACCACGGTCGAGGAGAGGACCGCGACGAACAGACCGAGGAGCAGACCCGACAGGGCTTCCAGGACTTGACGATGGTTCATGGATTCGGTCGGGGAAGCGCTCATCGGGATCCTCCACTGATATTCGTTGCCTTAGGCAACCATAATCCGAGATGGTTGAATTTGGCAACCTTCTTTGGGGCAAAGCAAAGCCCGCCGATCACGGCGGGCCGGATGCGAACGGAGCCGGAGCCTCAGGTTTCGAGCGGCTCGGCGGTCAGGGCGTTGAAGCGCTGCAACAGCTCGCCGAACTGCCGCACGTCGGCCGTCTCCCAGGTCCCCAGCATCGCCCGGAACTCGGCCATCCGCCGCCCCTTGGCCCGCAGGAAGCGCTCGGAACCGTCCTCGGTGAGCGAGACCAGCGAGGACCGCCGGTCCAGCGGATCGACCTCGCGCGCGACCAGGCCAAGCGCCTCGAGCACCTTGACCTGGCGACTGATGGTGGCCTTGCCCACCCCGAAGTGCACGCCGATGTCGGTCATCCGCACCCGCCCGGCGGCCTCGATGAAGGCCATCATGCTGTAGGCGACGCCCTCCAGCTGCGGATGCACCAGCCGGGACATGTCCGCCGCGCGGGCCCGACCGCGCCGGAACAGCAGCGCGACCTCGCGCTCGACCGCCTGGAACGCCTCTTCGGCGGCCGCCTCGTCACTCATGGCGACCAGTATCCCGCAGACCGCCCGAGATCCCCCCGGCCAGAGAACTGCTTCACGACATGAAGTATCATCCTCATGAAGTATCCGTTTTGACCGCGTTCTCGATCAGTAAGGGGAGAGAGTCGATGGCCGGCCCGGACCAAGGGTTCCTCACAGAACTGAAGGACGCGGTGAAGCCCCGCGCCGCGCTCATGGTGATCGCCGTACTGCTGCTCCAGCTCGGCTTCATCACCTCGTACGTCGGTGCCCTGCACCACCCGACCCCGCACCAGCTGTCGATCTCCGTCGTCGCGCCGCCGCAGGTCGGCCCCAAGCTGGTCGCCGGTCTCGAGTCGGTACCGGACGACGCGGTCAAGGCGGGCACGGTGGATAGTCCGCAGGCGGCGACCGACCTGCTCAAGGACCAGAAGATCTACGCGGCCCTGGTGTTCAACCCGAAGGGCACCGAGGACACCCTGCTGGTCGCCAGTGCCCGCAGCGCGTCCGTCGCCACCGCTGCCGAGCAGATCGTCACCGGCCTGGAGAAGACCCAGAACCGTACCGTGAAGGTCCAGGACGTGGCCCCGCTGGCGGCGGGCGACGGCCGGGGACTCTCCTCCTTCTACCTGGTCGTCGGCTGGTGCGTCGGCGGCTACCTGGTCGCCTCGATCCTCGGCATCAGCGCGGGCGCCCGGCCCGCCAACCGCCACCGGGCGCTGATCCGCCTCGGCGCCCTCGCGCTCTACTCGGTCGCGGCCGGGATCGGTGGCACGATCCTCGTCGGCTCGGTCCTGGGCGCCCTGCCGGGCTCCAGCGCGGAGCTGATCGGCCTCGGCAGCCTGGTGGTCTTCGCGACCGGGGCGATCACCATGGCCCTGCAGTCGCTGTTCGACGTCATCGGCATCGGCCTGGCAGTACTGATCTTCGTGGTGCTCGGCAACCCGAGCGCGGGCGGCGTCTACGCTCCGCCGCTGCTGCCCCCGTTCTGGCGGGCCATCGGCTCCTGGATCCCCAACGGCGCGGGCACGGACGCGACCCGTTCGATCGCCTACTTCGACAGCACCAACATCGCCGCTCCGCTGCTGGTGCTCGCCGCCTGGGCCGTGCTCGGCATCGCCGTCACGATGCTCGCGGTGCTCCGCGGTCCCCGTGGCGGCCGCGAACTGGCCAACTGACGGGCCGTAGGTCCAACGGGTCTGAGGCCCCCTCCCCCTGCACACCGCGCCGGGGGAGGGGGCCTCAGACGCGCTCGTGCTTCTGCTGCGGCCTGCGCCGTTCCCCGGCGGCCGGCGGCGACTCGGGCAGGAACACCCAGCGCTTCATCGCCCAGTACCGGAAGGCCATCGCCAGCAGCGTGCCGAGGATCATTCCACTGACGAAGTCGGCCACCTCCTGGGTGAAGGCGCTGACGTCCGGTTCGCGCAGGTCCAGCACATAGCGGGAGACGGCCAGCGGGGCGTCGTTCACCAGGATCGCCACCCCGCTGACCACGAAGAAGAGCAGGGCCTCGCGCTGCCGGCCGTTGGTCCGGAAGGACCACTGCCGGTTGAGGACGTAGGAGACGACGGTCGCGATCACGGTCGCGACGGTGAGCGCGGCCACCGGCTTGGCATGCAGCACCGTGAGCTTCAGCGCGAAGTTGACGGCCATGGTGAGCAGGAAGCAGGTGCCGCCCACCACCAGGAACTTCACCAGCTCGCGGTGCCGCACCAGGAAGGGGCGCAGCCGGGCCGGAACCAGGGCCAGGGCCCGCTGAGTAGGTGACGGCATTTCGGCAGTGTCGCACGCTGTGGTTTCGTGCCGGTACCCCGCAGACCCGCCCGGGGCATTACCGCCTGGTTGCCCTTGCGCCCGCCGGACGGGCCCGCTAACCAGCAGCCGGGCGCGATCCGCAACACCCCGGTCTCCGGGTCCGTCTCGGCACAGTAATAGGGGTACGGAGTCGACTCGCCCTGCGGACGCCCGGAGCGGACAGGCAGTCAGCATGTTTCGCCCTCACGCCGCGGCGACCAGGACCTCCGCCGGCTCCAGGGCCAGCTTGAGCACCTCGCGGACGTCGCCCACCGGGTGGACGGTGAGGCGGTCCAGCACCTCGGCCGGGACGTCGTCCAGATCGGGCTCGTTGCGCCTGGGGATGATCACCGTGGTGATACCGGCCCGGTCGGCGGCGAGCAGCTTCTGCTTCACCCCGCCGATCGGCAGCACACGGCCGGTCAGCGAGACCTCGCCCGTCATCGCCACGTCCGTCCGGACCTTGCGGCCGGAGAGCAGCGAGGCCAGTGCGGTGGTCATGGTGATCCCCGCACTGGGCCCGTCCTTGGGGATGGCTCCGGCCGGGATGTGCAGGTGGACGCCCCGGTCGCGCAGGTCGGTGACCGGCAGCTCCAGCTCGGCGCCGCGCGAGCGCAGGAAGGAGAGTGCGATGTGCGCGGACTCCTTCATCACGTCGCCCAGCTGGCCGGTCAGGGTGAGGCCGGTGCCGCCCGTCTCGGCGTCGGCCAGTGACGCCTCGATGTAGAGGACGTCGCCGCCTGCGCCCGTCACCGCGAGGCCGGTGGCCACGCCGGGGACGGCGGTACGCCGCTCGGCGGGCTCCTGGGCGGACTCGGGGATGTGGTGCGGCCGCCCGATCAGCGCCCGCAGGTCGTCAGCGCCGATGGCGGCGGGCAGCTCGCGCTCGCCCAGCTCGCTCTGCGCGGCGACCTTCCGCAGGATGCGGGCGATCGCGCGCTCCAGGTTCCGTACGCCGGCCTCCCGGGTGTACTCGCCGGCCAGCCGGCGCAGGGCGGCCTCGCCCACCGAGACCTCCTCACCGGTCAGCCCGGCCTTCTCCAGCTGCCGGGGCAGCAGGTGGTCGCGGGCGATGACGACCTTCTCGTCCTCGGTGTAGCCGTCCAGGCGGACCAGCTCCATCCGGTCCAGTAGCGGCTCGGGGATGGCCTCCAGCACGTTGGCGGTGGCCAGGAAGACCACGTCGGAGAGGTCCAGCTCCACCTCCAGGTAGTGGTCGCGGAAGGTGTGGTTCTGCGCCGGGTCGAGGACTTCGAGCAGCGCGGCCGCCGGGTCGCCCCGGTAGTCCGAGCCGACCTTGTCGATCTCGTCCAGCAGGACCACCGGGTTCATCGCCCCGGCCTCCTTGATGGCGCGCACGATACGGCCGGGGAGTGCGCCCACGTAGGTTCGCCGGTGGCCTCGGATCTCCGCCTCGTCCCGGACGCCGCCGAGTGCCACCCGGACGAACTTCCGGCCCATCGCACGGGCGACCGACTCACCGAGCGAGGTCTTTCCCACCCCGGGCGGGCCGACCAGCGCCAGCACCGCACCCCCACGGCGGCCGCCGACCAGGCCGAGCCCGTGGTCGGCCCGGCGCTTGCGCACGGCCAGGTACTCGACGATCCGGTCCTTCACGTCGGCCAGGCCCGCGTGGTCGGCGTCCAGCACCGCACGGGCGCCCGCGATGTCGTAGGAGTCCTCGCTGCGCTCGTTCCAGGGAAGTTCGAGGACGGTGTCCAGCCAGGTGCGGATCCAGGAGCCCTCGGGTGACTGGTCGCTGGCGCGCTCCAGCTTGTCCACCTCCTTGAGGGCGGCCTCGCGGACCTTCTCGGGAAGGTCGGCGGCCTCCACCCGGGCCCGGTAGTCGCCCTCCTCGTCGACCGCCTCCCCGTTCAGCTCGGCCAGCTCCTTGCGGACCGCCTCCAGCTGCCGGCGGAGCAGGAACTCCTTCTGCTGCTTGGCCACGCCCTCCTCGACGTCCTTGCGGATGGTGTCGTTGACCTCCTCCTCGGCGAGGTGGTCGCGCAGCAGCGTCAGCGCGTACTCCAGCCGGGCCAGCTGGTCCGCCTCCAGCAGCACCTTGAGCTTCTGCTCGGCGGTGGCGAAGGGCGCGTACCCGATGTTGTCGGCGAGCTCGCCCACGTCCTCCGTCTGGGCCACCCGGTCGACGATCTGCCAGGCCCCGCGCTTGCGCAGCCACTTCGTGGAGAGCGACTTGTACTCCTTGAGCAGCTCGGCGGCCCGGCCGGCCACCGGCAGCCCCGGGTCGGACTCGCGGAACGGGCTGGTCTCCACCCAGAGCGCGGCACCCGGGCCGGTCGTACCGGCACCGATCCGTACCCGGCGGACGGCGCGGACCAGGGCTGCCGGGTCGCCGTCGGCGAGCCGGCCGACCTGCTCGACGGTGGCCAGGGTGCCGACCGCCGCGTACGAGCCGTCCAGCCTGGGCACCAGCAGGACCTGCGGCTTCGCACCGCCCGCCGCACCCGCCCTGGCCGCCTCCACGGCGGCGCGCACCTCGGTGGCGGACAGGTCCAGCGGGACCACCATGCCCGGCAGCACCACTTCGTCGTCGAGCGGCAGTACGGGCAGGGTGAGCGAAGCGGACGTGGATGCCATGATCTCTCCCCAGTCAGCGAACTTGAGTTGACCTGACTAAGGATTGGCGGCACCGGGATGTTCCCGGCACCACGTTCGCCCTGAGCGAACGACTCGACTGCGCGGAAGCCCTCACAGCGGGACGCACCGAGCCGCACCGCTCAGAACACAGAGGAAACGGCCACCCCGCGACGGCACACGGCCCCGGTCGCGGCTCGTCGCACCGCCACGGCGCCGCCCGGCCGGCCAGGCCGGCCACGCACCCGCCCGACCGGGGACCTACGCCCGCGCCACCGCGGGTTGCTCGCACAGCTCCTCGCGCCCCTGGAACGCTTCGCTGCGCGGGCCGCCGCGCCGCAGCCATCGCCAGAGCGAGACACCGACCAGCAGGGCCGCCGGATGGCCGACGCCGGTGACCAGGTCCTGGTCGGCGAGGATGCCGTGCCCGATCACGGCGGCCGCCCCGGTCAGCGCCGCGAGCCGCCAGGGCGTCCGGAGCAGTCCGGCGAGCGCGCCGAGACTGGCCAGCACGCCGTAGCTGACGCCGATGTCGAGGCTGTCCAGCGCGTCGGAGCCGAGCCGGCCCAAGGCCACGGCGACCGCGACGACCAGCTGCGAAAGCAGGGTGGCCAGGATGTGCCCGGCGGCGAAGACGCCCGCCGCCCGCCACCCGCCGACCCGCCGTTCCAGCGGCGCCACGGTGACGGCGAAGGCCCATAGGTACGGCATCCAGACCGGTCCGGCCACCCACAGTGCGCTGAGGAAGAGGGGCAGCACCGTCCGGTGCAGCAGGTTGTGCCCGTCGGTGCTGGAGAACGCCTGGAGCCGGTACACCAGGGCCGGATCGGCGACATGGGAGAAGAGGGCGATGCCGAGCAGCACCAGCAGGTAGCCGAACGCGAAGGGATTGCGCCGGGGGGTGGGCACCAGCCATCGCACCAGGGCCGGCAGGTCGCTGACCGCCGGCCGTCCGAACCGCCGCTCACCTGCCACGCCAGCTCCCCGCCCGCACCCGACAGCACGCCCGCGCCCCCGCGGCGGCCAACGGCCCACCGGCCGGGCCGCCTGCGGCACCGCCCAGCGGCTCCGGCATCCCGCCTCCGCTCCAGGTCGTGTGGGCCGAGTGGCATTGTCGTGCCCACGTTACGTCGAGCTCCTGAGAGCCTGCTGGGAGGGACCTGTGAAGATCGCGTCAAACCGGGCCGGACACCCTCCCCACCTTGGTCCGTACCAGCCCTTTGTTTACGGACAAGTAGTCACTTCGCAATGAAGTGTGCCATCCGATCGAGGGCATACGCACCGTTACGGTCGATATTTTTGCCGGGTAAGGTATCGCCCCGTACCCAATCCCGGGCAGGTCTCCGGCCCCGGCCGACAGGCCGGTTGTATCCGGTTCACCTGCCGGGATGCTCGCAGTGTCCGTACGCTGCGATGAGAGCGGAGGGCTCGCAGACCCACACCTGCGGGCCTTTCCTTCCGGTGCCGACGGCGGACGGCATTTCGGGTGGACCGCGGGCCCGAACACGGCCCATGACGGAACAAGACGACTACGAGCGGAGCCCGCTGTCCCCACAGGCAGTCGGCCCGCAGCCCTGGGGGCGGTGGCGTGACCGTGACAGAAATTCAGCAGGAGAGCACCGGCACTGGCAGTCCGGTGACCACACAGCGACGGGTGCTCGTCGTCGAGGACGAGCCGACGATCGCCGAGTCGATCGCGGCCCGGCTCGGCGCCGAGGGCTTCAAGGTCGCCGTGGCCCACGACGGCCCCGGCGCGGTGGACGGCTTCCATACCTGGCAGCCGGACCTGGTGGTCCTCGACGTGATGCTGCCCGGCTTCGACGGCCTTGAGGTGTGCCGCCGGATCCAGGCCCAGCGCCCGGTGCCGGTCCTGATGCTGACCGCGCGGGACGACGAGACGGACCTGCTGGTCGGCCTCGGCGTCGGCGCGGACGACTACATGACCAAGCCGTTCTCGATGCGGGAACTGGCGGCCCGGGTCAACGTGCTGCTGCGCCGCGTGGAGCGGGCCCAGCAGGCGGCCAGGACGCCCGCGCTCGGCTCCCTGCGCTTCGGCGAGCTGGAGATCGACCACGTCCAGCGCCGGGTGCGACTGGGCAGCGGCGACGTCCACCTGACGCCGACCGAGTTCGACCTGCTCGCCTGCCTGGCCGCCCAGCCGCGCGCCGTGCTCACCCGCGAGCAGCTGCTGGCCGAGGTCTGGGACTGGACCGACGCCTCCGGCACCCGCACCGTCGACAGCCACGTGAAGGCACTGCGCCGCAAGATCGGCGCCAGCTGGATCCGCACGGTACACGGGGTCGGGTACGCCCTGGAGGCACCGCTCTCCTAGCCGAACCGGCGCTTGGGCCACCGGGGGGCCCAGGTCCGGCAGGTCGGGGGACGACGCAGGGACGACATGACCTTTCCACAGCAACGCAACGGGGCGACCCAGGCGCGGCACAACGAGGCGGACACCGCCGCACGGCCGCGCCGTGGTCTGGTGGCGCGCGCCGCCAGCCGCATCTGGACGGACATCCGCCCGCTCGACCCGGTCCGCTCCATCAAGGGCAAGCTGGCCCTGCTGGTGAGCGTGTCGGTCTTCCTGGCCACCGGTATGGCGGTGGTCGCGATCCGGTCGGAGACCCAGATCCGGATCATCATGATCTTCTCGATGATCGCCTCGCTGCTCTTCATGCAGTTCCTGGCGCACGGGCTGACCGCGCCGCTGCGCGCCATGACCGCCGCCGCCCGGGCCATGGCGAGCGGTGACTACAGCGCCCGGGTGGAGGTCTCCTCCCGGGACGAGGTCGGCGAGCTGGCCGCCACCTTCAACCGGATGGCCGCCGACCTGGAGGCCGCCGACCGGCACCGCCGCGAGCTGGTCGCCAACGTCTCGCACGAGCTGCGCACACCGATCGCCGCGCTGCGCGCCGTGCTGGAGAACGTGGTGGACGGGGTCGTCCAGCCCAATCCGAAGACCCTGGGCGCCGCCCTGGAGCAGACCGAACGCCTCGGTCGGCTGGTCACCCACCTGCTGGACCTCTCCAAGCTGGACGACGGCGTGGTGCCGCTGGACGCCCGCCCCTTCGAGGTGCGGCCCTTTCTGGACGGCGTGCTGCGCGGCGTCACCGTGGACGGAGCCACCGCCGGCGGTGCGTACGCCAGGCGCGACGACGTGACCCTGCGCCTGGACGTCAGCCCGGCCGACCTGACCGGTGTCGCCGACACCGAGCGGCTGCACCAGGTGGTCGCCAACCTGGTGGACAACGCCTGCAAGCACTCCCCCACCGGGGGCGCCGTGACGGTCCGGGCCAGGGCCGGGGAGCAGCCGGGGGCGCTGCTGCTGGAGGTCGAGGACCAGGGTCCGGGCATCCCGGTGCAGGACCGCAGCCACGTCTTCGAGCGGTTCGGCCGCAGCGGCACCGCGACCGCCCAGGGGCCGGGCAGCGACGGCGGAACCGGCCTGGGGCTGGCGATCGCCCGCTGGGCGGTGGACCTGCACGGTGGCCGGATCCAGGTGGCCGAGACGGCCGAGGGCTGCCGGATCGAGGTCGCCCTGCCCGGCACCGGAGCGGCCGAGGAGTCGGACGAACCCGCTGTGAGCTGATCGCCCCGATCTGTCACAGAACTGGGACACTAGGCGTCCGGCCGTGCGCTGCCCCGTGTGTCATCGGACAACGACCTACGGTATTGTCCGATTTTGTGGGGGTTTCAGCCCAGCGAGAAGTCGTCCGTCTACCCGCTGGCCGAGAGTTCTAACGCAGGTTTTCAGCCAAATTGCAGGTTGGTACTGTGATCTGGACGACGCCTCCCGGCTGGGGACTGCGCGATCACTGTTCGGAGGCGTAGCCTTAATCCCCGCTGTCCACCATCCCAAAAGGAAGCGGAAGAGGGCGGTTGCCCCGTGTCGCCACACCCTGAAACCCCCGTCAGCTCGGCAAGCTCCACTGGCTTCGGCCCCAACGAGTGGCTCGTCGACGAGATCTACCAGCAGTACCTCCAGGATCCCAACTCGGTCGACCGAGCCTGGTGGGACTTTTTCGCCGACTACAAGCCCGGTACCGAGGTGACTCCAGTGACCCAGGCCGCAACCCCGGCCGGCTCCGCGCCGACCATCGTTGCTGCTCCCGCCGCCCCCGCTGCCGCCGCTACGGCGCCCGCCCCCGCTGCACCGGCCGCGCCGGTCCAGCCGGCGCCCGCGCCGCTCGCCGCAGCCCCCGCCGCGCCGCCCGCGCCCAAGGCCGCCGCCCCGGCCGCGCCCGCGCCGGCCGCGGAGGGTCCCGAGCTGATCCAGCTGCGTGGCCCGGCCAAGGCCGTCGCCAGCAACATGGACGCCTCGCTGGAGGTGCCGACCGCGACCTCGGTGCGTGCGGTCCCGGCCAAGCTGCTGATCGACAACCGCATCGTCATCAACAACCACCTGCAGCGCGCTCGTGGCGGCAAGGTCTCCTTCACCCACCTGATCGGCTACGCCCTGGTCCAGGCCGTCAAGGCCAACCCGGGCATGAACTACAGCTACCAGGTGAAGGACGGCAAGGCCTACCTGGTCAAGCCCGAGCACGTGAACCTGGGCCTGGCCATCGACCTGGTCAAGCCGAACGGTGATCGCCAGCTGGTCGTCGCGGCCATCAAGAAGGCCGAGACCCTGGACTTCTTCGGCTTCTGGCAGGCCTACGAGGACATCGTCCGCCGCGCCCGCGCCAACAAGCTGACCATGGACGACTTCACCGGCGTCACGGTCTCGCTGACCAACCCCGGCGGCATCGGCACCGTCCACTCGGTCCCGCGCCTGATGCAGAACCAGGGCACCATCGTCGGTGTCGGCGCCATGGAGTACCCGGCCGAGTTCCAGGGCTCCTCCCCGGAGACGCTGGCCCGCCTGGGCGTCTCCAAGATCATGACGCTCACCTCGACCTACGACCACCGGGTCATCCAGGGTGCCGCCTCCGGTGAGTTCCTGCGCTCGATCCACCAACTGCTGCTGGGCGAGCACAACTTCTACGACGAGGTCTTCGAGTCCCTGCGGATCCCGTACGAGCCGGTCCGCTGGGCGACCGACGTCGCCGCCACCCACGAGGACGAGGTCAACAAGACCGCCCGCGTGATGGAGCTGATCCACGCCTACCGCGTGCGCGGCCACCTGATGGCGGACACCGACCCGCTGGAGTACAAGCAGCGCCGGCACCCGGACCTGGACGTGGTCTCGCACGGCCTGACCCTGTGGGACCTGGAGCGCGAGTTCGCGGTCGGCGGCTTCGGCGGCCAGAAGATGATGAAGCTCCGCGACATCCTCGGCCTGCTGCGCAACACCTACTGCCGCACCGTCGGCATCGAGTACATGCACATCCAGGACCCGAAGCAGCGCAAGTGGCTGCAGGAGCGCCTGGAGAAGCCCTACACCAAGCCCGAGCGCGAGGAGCAGCTGCGCATCCTGCGCCGGCTGAACTCGGCCGAGGCCTTCGAGACCTTCCTGCAGACCAAGTACGTCGGGCAGAAGCGTTTCTCGCTGGAGGGCGGCGAGTCGCTCATCCCGCTGCTGGACGCCACCATCGACGCCGCCGCCGAGCACCGCCTGGACGAGGCCGTCATCGGCATGGCCCACCGCGGCCGCCTGAACGTGCTGGCCAACATCGTCGGCAAGCCGTACGGCAAGATCTTCGGCGAGTTCGAGGGCAACCTCGACCCGAAGTCGATGCACGGTTCCGGCGACGTGAAGTACCACCTGGGCGCCGAGGGCACCTTCACCGGCCTGGACGGCGAGACCATCAAGGTCTCGCTCGCCGCGAACCCCTCCCACCTGGAGGCCGTGGACCCGGTCGTCGAGGGCATCGCCCGCGCCAAGCAGGACATCCTGGACCAGGGCGGCACCACCTTCCCGGTGCTGCCGATCCAGATCCACGGTGACGCGGCCTTCGCCGGCCAGGGCGTCGTCGCGGAGACCCTGAACATGTCGCAGCTGCGCGGCTACCGCACCGGCGGCACCGTGCACGTCGTGGTGAACAACCAGGTCGGCTTCACCGCCGCCCCGGCGTCCAGCCGCTCCTCGATGTACTGCACCGACGTGGCCCGCATGATCGAGGCCCCGATCTTCCACGTGAACGGCGACGACCCGGAGGCCGTGGTCCGCGTCGCGCGACTCGCCTTCGAGTTCCGCCAGGCGTTCCACAAGGACGTCGTGATCGACCTCATCTGCTACCGCCGCCGCGGTCACAACGAGGCCGACAACCCGTCGTTCACCCAGCCGCTGATGTACGACCTGATCGACAAGAAGCGCTCGGTGCGCAAGCTGTACACCGAGGGCCTGATCGGCCGTGGCGACATCACCATGGAAGAGGCGGAGCAGGCGCTCCAGGACTTCCAGGGCCAGCTGGAGAAGGTCTTCTCCGAGGTCCGCGCGGCCGCCACCGCCCCGGCTCCGGCCGCCAACGGCAAGCCGGTCGCCGACTTCCCGGTCTCCATCCAGACCGCCATCTCCGAGGAGATGGTGAAGCGGATCGCCGCCTCGCAGGTCAACCTGCCGGACTGGCTGACCGTCCACCCACGTCTGCTGCCGCAGCTGCAGCGCCGCGCCGCCTCGGTCGAGGACAACACCATCGACTGGGCGATGGGCGAGACGCTCGCCATCGGCTCGCTGCTTATGGAGGGCCACCCGGTCCGCCTGGCCGGCCAGGACAGCCGCCGCGGCACCTTCGGCCAGCGCCACGCGGTCCTGATCGACCGCAACACCGGCGAGGACTACACCCCGCTGCTGTACCTGACCGAGGACCAGGCCCGCTACACCGTCTACGACAGCCTGCTGTCGGAGTACGCCGCGATGGGCTTCGAGTACGGCTACTCGCTGACCCGGCCGAACGCGCTGGTCATGTGGGAGGCGCAGTTCGGTGACTTCGTCAACGGCGCGCAGACCATGGTGGACGAGTACATCGCCTCCGCCGAGCAGAAGTGGGGCCAGCACTCCGGCGTCACCCTGCTGCTGCCGCACGGCTACGAGGGCCAGGGCCCGGACCACTCGTCCGCCCGCCCGGAGCGCTTCCTCCAGCTGTGCGCGCAGAACAACATGACGGTCGCGATGCCGACGCTGCCGTCGAACTACTTCCACCTGCTGCGCTGGCAGGCGCACAACCCGCACCACAAGCCGCTGGTCGTCTTCACCCCGAAGTCGATGCTGCGCCTGAAGGCGGCGGCGTCGGCCACCTCGGAGTTCCTCTCCGGCTCGTTCCGCCCGGTGATCGGCGACACCACCGTGAACCCGGGACACGTGCGCAAGGTGGTCATCACCTCCGGCAAGTTCTACTACGACCTGGAGGCGGCCCGCGCCGAGCGCGGCGTCACCGACACCGCGATCGTCCGGATGGAGCGGCTCTACCCGCTGCCGGTGGCCGAGCTCCAGGAGGAGCTGGCCCGCTACGGCGACAACGTCCAGTTCATCTGGGCGCAGGAGGAGCCGGCCAACCAGGGTGCCTGGCCGTTCATCGCGATGAACCTGGTCGACCACCTGCAGGTCGTCATCGGCCGCAGCGCGGGCGGTGGCGCCCGCCTGCTCCGCGTCGCCCGCCCGGCCTCCTCGGCCCCCGCGGTCGGCTCGGCCAAGCGGCACGCCGCCGAGCAGCAGGCCCTCCTGGACGAGGTCTTCAGCCTCTGAGTCGACGGCCTCGCAAGGCACTGACGGGCCCGGTCCCCGCTCCGGCGGGGGCCGGGCCCGCGGCTATCCTGACAGCCGATCCCCATCCGGGGCGGCCATCCCCATCGGAGCGGAGCGCAGAACCGTGTACTTCACCGACCGAGGCATCGAGGAACTGGAGAACCGGCGCGGCGAGGAGGAGGTCACCTTCGAGTGGCTGGCCGCGCGGCTGCAGGAGTTCGTCGACCTCAACCCCGACTTCGAGATCCCGGTCGAGCGGCTGGCCACCTGGCTGGCCCGGCTGGACGACGAGGACGAGGACTGATCCACGCGGCATCGAGGGCCCGGAGGCAACCGCCTGCCGGGCCCTCGGCGTGTGTGCGGTCGGGGCTGCCCCTACGGGAGCGACCGCCGCCCCTACGGGAGAGACCAGGGTCGGGGCGACCTTGACTTGGCCGTTACGCGATATATCGTCTTAGACAGGTAGACGCGATACATCGCGAAACGCTCAACGGGAGGCGACAGCACCATGAACCAGTGGACGGTCAGCGAGCCGCAGCGGATCGGCTTCGACGGACAGCAGGTCGACACCCTGCACGTGCGTACCATCGGCGGCGCGGTCAACGTCGTCGCCACCGAGGGCCCGGCCCGCCTGGAGGTCACCGAGCTGGAGGGCGAACCGCTGCTGGTCAGCCTGGAGAACGGCGTCCTCACCGTGACCTACAAGGACCTCAGCTGGACCGAGTTCGGCGAGGCCGTGAAGTCGGTGCAGTCGGTCAAGTACTTCTTCGCCTCGCTGCGCCGCAAGCGTCGGGCCGTGGTCTCGCTGGCCGTCCCGGCCGGCGCCGAGGTCAAGGTCGGCACCGTCTCGGCCGACGCCACCGTCTCCGGGTTCACCGGCAAGGTCTCGGTGAACGGCGCCAGCGGTGAGACCACCCTGGTCGGCCTCACCGGCCGGACCGACGCCAACACCGTCTCCGGTGACGTGGACGCCCAGTCGGTGGCCGGCGAGTTGCGGGTCAACACCGTCTCCGGTCGGGTCACACTGGTCGCCGGCGAGGCCGAGAAGGTCCAGGCCAATTCCGTCAGCGGCGACGTCACCCTCGACCTGGACGTCGAGACCGCCGCCGACATCCGCGTCACCACCGTCAGCGGCGCGGTCGGCGTCCGGCTCCCCTCGCTCGCCGACACCCAGGTCGAGGCCGGCACCACCAGCGGCGACCTGACCAGCACCTTCGACGAACTCAAGCTCGGCGGCACCTGGGGCGCCAAGAAGCTCTCCGGCCAGCTCGGCAGCGGCAGCGGCAGGCTCCAGGTCACCACCGTCTCCGGCGCGGTGACGGTGCTCCGCCGCCCCGAGCCGGACGACCGCCCCAACCTGGTGAAGGAACTCCCCTCCGCCGGCGATCAGGAGGCATGACATGACCCCCGTCTTCGGCCACGGCCGACTCCGGCTGTACCTGCTGAAGCTCCTGGACGAGACCCCCCGCCACGGCTACGAGGTGATCCGCCTGCTGGAGGAGCGCTTCCAGGGGCTGTACGCCCCCTCGGCGGGCACCGTGTACCCCCGGCTGGCGAAGCTGGAGAAGGAGGGCCTGGTCACCCACAGCACCGAGGGCGGCCGGAAGGTCTTCCGCCTCACCGACGCCGGGCGCGCCGAACTGAGCCTGCGCCAGGACGAATTGGCCGAGCTGGAGGTGGAGATCCGGGAGTCGGTGGCCCAGCTGGCCGGAGCGATCCGCGAGGACGTCCGGGACAGTGCCAAGGACCTGCGCGAGGAGCTCTGGGGTGCTGCCCGCCAGGCACCCAGGCCGCAGGCCGAGGGCGGGGGACCATGGGACGGCGCGTGGGGCGACAAGGAGTCCTGGCAGCGGGCCAAGGAGGAGTTCGCCCAGTTCAAGGCGCAGGCCAAGGAACAGGCCAAGCGGGCCAAGGAGCAGGAGCGGGCCGCCAAGGCGAAGGCCAAGGCGGCCGAGGAGGAGGCCCGCAGGCTGCGCGAACAGGCCAGAGCGGCCAGGTCCGCCGCACAGCAGGAGGCCCTGCGGATCAAGCGCCGGGTGGAGCAGCAGGTCCGCGAGGCCACCGCCCGCGGCGACTGGTCCACCGGGCTGGCCGAGGGGCTCTCCGAACTGACCCGCAGCCTGGCCGGGTTGGCGGACGCCGCCAAGTGGGGCCATCCCGCGGCGTCCGAGGAGGAGATCCGGATCACCCGGATCGACCTGGACGAGGAGAGCGCCGGCGACGAGACCCCCGCGGACCTTCCACCGTGGACCGTGACCGACCCTTCGGCCGACCCCGCCCGGGAGTTGGAGCGCCTGCTCGACCGCTTCCGCGACCAGGTCAGGGACACCGCCCGCGACACCGGCGTGACCGCGGCCCAACTCGCCGAATCCCGGGTCGTACTGGCGGCGGCGGCACAGCGCCTGCGCGACCTGCTCCACTGAGCGCCTTCCCAGGGGCGCGGTTTCCCCGCGCCCCTGCGGAACTGCCGCGTCCCCTCGGCGGGTTACGGCGTCAGGACCAGCTTGCCGAAGACGTCGCCCTTGGCGAGGCGGGCGAAGGCGTCCCGGGCCTCGGTGAGCGGGAACACGCTGTCGATCACCGGCCGGATGCCGGTGTTGACGCAGAGCGAGAGCAACCCGGCGAGTTCGTCCTTGGTGCCCATGGTGGAGCCCGCCACGTTGAGCTCCAGGAAGAAGATCCGGTTCAGCTCGGTCGCCGGCGGGTTGTAGCCGGAGGTGGCACCGGAGATGACGATGGTGCCGCCGGGCTTGAGGGCCTTGACCGAGTGCGCCCAGGTGGCGGCGCCGACGGTCTCCATCACCGCGTCCACCCGCTCCGGCAGCCGGGCCCCGCTCTCGAACGCGGCGTCCGCGCCGAGCTCGACCGCCCGGGCCCGCTTGACCTCGTCCCGTCCGGTCACCCAGACCCTCAGCCCGGCCGCCTTGGCGAGGACCACCAGAGCGGTGGCCACCCCGCCGCCCGCGCCCTGGACCAGCACGGTGTCACCGGGCTTGACGCCCGCTTTGGTGAAGAGCATCCGGTAGGCCGTCAGCCAGGCGGTGGGCAGGCAGGCGGCCTGCTCGAAGGTGAGTTCGGCCGGCTTGGGCAGCAGGTTCCAGGTCGGTACGGCGACCCGCTGGGCGAAGGTGCCCTGGTAGCGCTCGGTCAGCAGGGAGCGCGGTTCGTCGGGGCCGACCCCGTGGCCGCTCTGACCGATCACGGAGTGGATGACCACCTCGTTGCCGTGCTCGTCCACCCCGGCGGCATCGCAGCCGAGGATCATCGGCAGCCGCTCCGCGGGCAGTCCCACGCCACGCAGTGACCACAGGTCGTGGTGGTTGAGGGTGGCGGCCTTCACCGTCACCACACTCCAGCCGGGTCGGGCCTGCGGTTCGGGGAGGTCCCCCAACTCCAGTGCGCTGAGCGGATCGTCGGGGTCGATACGTGCGGCATAGGCAGCGAACATGCCCCGGACGATAGCCGCGCCGGCCGAGGGCCGGAACCACGCGGAGGTGTGACCTCTACCGCGTGTCCCGGCCCGGCCGACCAGCCGGGGCGCTCCCACAGGCTCCGGGCCGCCGCCGCGGGCGCTACCGCCGGGCGACGCCCTCGGTGCGGGCGGCCTCGGCCACGGCCTTGGCGACCGCCGGGGCGACCCGCTCGTCGAACGGCGAGGGGATGACCTTCTGCGGCGTCAGCTCGTCGGCGACGACGGCGGCCAGCGCCTTGGCGGCGGCCAGCTTCATGCCCTCGGTGATCCGGCGGGCCCGGACCTGGAGGGCGCCGGCGAAGATGCCGGGGAAGGCCAGCACGTTGTTGATCTGGTTCGGGAAGTCGCTGCGCCCGGTGGCCACCACGGCCGCGTACTTGTGCGCGACCTCGGGGCGGATCTCCGGGTCGGGGTTGGCCATCGCGAAGACGAAGCAGCCATCGGCCATGGTGGCGACGACCTCCTCGGGCACCGTGCCGCCGGAGACCCCGATGAAGACGTCCGCGCCCGCGAGCGCCTCGGCCAGCGAGCCCTTGAGCCCGGCCTTGTTGGTCCGTGCGGCGATCTCGGCCTTGACGTCGGTGAGGTCCTCCCGGCCCTGGTGCACCACACCGCGCCGGTCGCAGACCGCCACGTCGCCGATGCCGGCCGCGACCAGCATCTTGGCGATCGCGATACCGGCCGCGCCCGCACCGGAGATGACGGCCCGCAGGTCACCGATCCGGCGGCCGGTCACCTCGGCGGCGTTCCACAGCGCGGCGGTGGTGACGATCGCGGTGCCGTGCTGGTCATCGTGGAAGACCGGGATGTCGAGGGCGTCCTGGAGCCGGCGCTCGATCTCGAAGCAGCGCGGGGCGGAGATGTCCTCCAGGTTGACGCCGCCGAAGGACGGGGCGAGCCGGACCACGGTCTCCACGATCTCGTCGACCTCGGTGCAGGCCAGCGCGATCGGGACCGCGTCCACGCCGCCGAACTGCTTGAAGAGGATCGCCTTCCCCTCCATCACCGGCAGCGAGGCCTCCGGCCCGATGTCGCCGAGGCCGAGCACCGCGGTGCCGTCGGTGACCACCGCGACCACGTTGGACTTCCAGGTGTAGTCGTCCACCAGCTCGGGCTGCTCGGCGATGGCCGTGCAGACCCGGGCCACGCCGGGGGTGTAGGCGAGGGACAGATCGTCCGCGTCACGCACCGGCACCGTGGCGCGCACCTCCATCTTGCCGCCGCGGTGCAGTGCGAAGACCGCGTCCACGGGGTCGTCGCCCGCGGCGGAGCCGCTGGTCGGACGGGCCTGGGTGTTCGGGTGGATGATCTCCGCTGCCACTATGACCTCTTCGTCATGATCGGCGAGGGCGCCCGGCCGGCGGCCGGCCGGCCCGGTACGCGTCCCGGAGTCCGGGAGAAGCGGAAACCGGGTACGCGAGGCGCACCCGGAACCGGGTCGGAGCGCGGCCGTCGGGCGCGCCCTCTGGTAAGGGTTGGTTTTCTGCGCTGTGCTTCCGCTCTGCCAGAGCGTCATCCGGCCGGGGCCGGACCCTTGAGCCTAAGTCGGACAAAGGCGTCCTACCTATGCCTTTCTGTCCTCTTCACGCACTGGTCATCACTTGATCACCACTTGACGACCGGAGGTTTCTGAAGTACCGGACGGCCGGCGGCGACACGGCGACCGAGCGCGCGCACTCGCAGGGGTGAACCCGGGCACGAAGGAAAGTCGGCGCTTGGGATCCAGAGTCGGCGTCGTCGACTTCCGGTCCTGCGCACCCCGGGCCTTCCCCCGCCCTATCGACGGAGACGGCCCGGCGGTCCGAGTTCTGTTCGGGGGTCACCCGCTAGCAGATTCTGGCACACCCCCCGTGCGTCGGGCAGGTGGGGATGGCAGGATCCCCGTTTTGAGCCACCGGTCGTCCCGGGGCTGCGGGTCGTCAGGACGCCGCAGGGCCGGGTCGATCGGCGTACCCGGGTGCCCCCGGCGGCCCAGCACTCTTTGCCCAACCGGAGGAGCCACACATGCATCGAACGTCGCCACTGACCGCGAGCCGCGCCGGGGTGACCCTGGTGGCCGGCGCCCTGCTGCTCACCGCCTGCAGCGGCGGCTCGTCCCCCAAGAACGCGGACAGCGAGGACCTGCACGGCAAGCTGCCCGCGGCGGTGAAGTCCGCCGGGGTGCTGAAGATCGGCTCGGATCTCAACTACGCCCCGGTGGAGTTCAAGGGCCAGAACGGCGACGCGACCGGGCTCGACCCGGACATCGCCGAGGCGATCGGCAAGGAGCTCGGACTGAAGGTCCAGTTCGTGGACACCGGGTTCGACAAACTGCTGCCCGCACTGCAGGCCAAGGACATCGATGCCGCGATGTCCGCGCTGAGCGACACCCGCCAGCGCCGGGACGGCACCGACGACAGCGGCAAGCGGACCGGCCCCGGGGTGGACTTCGTCGACTACTTCATCGCCGGAACGTCGATCCTGGTGCAGAAGGGCAATCCGAAGGCCATCAGGAACCTGGACGACCTGTGCGGCCACACCGTCGCACTCCAGCGCGGCACCACCCAGGCCGCGATAGCCGAGCGACAGATCAACTCCTGCGACAAGTCGAAGAAGCCGCTGACCGTGCACCAGCTGGACACCGACGACGAGGCGCTGGCCGAACTCGGCTCGGGCAAGGCGGTGGCCGACGTGAACGACTTCCCGGTCGCCGCCCACGTCTCGGCGATCGACTCCGACAAGTACCAGGTCGCCAGCGCACAGCTGCAGCCCGGTCCGTACGGCATCGCGCTGCGGAAGTCCGACACCGTGCTGCGGGACCTGATGGTCAAGGCGCTGGACCGAGTGATCCGCGGCGGCGAGTACGACAAGATCCTCGCCAAGTGGAACGTTTCGGCGGGCGCCGCCCAGAACGCGGTGATCAACGGGGGCTTCTGACGCTACGTCAGAAATTCGGGGATCCCCTCATGATGCCGGGCAGGACTGCATATCTATGCACTGGAAAACATGTGTATAGTATTTGTTCGGATAGCGGACCTGCCGAGCCCCCGTTATCCGATTTTGATCTGAATATGGGCCCGCGCCCCGACACCGAGTGGCAGGATTCCCCCAACTCGGATCGAAAAGCGCCTCCTTCGGCCCGCCGGCCGGGTGGAGGTAGCCCCCGGTCGACGGCTGGGGGAGTGCCGTTCGTCGAGCCCGCGCGATCAGATCGTCCACCTCGGCGGAGGGTGGCGAAAAAGGACCACGGCACGACTTCCACCCGACCTCTCCCACAGAGGAGTTCCCCGATGACCGCCCGCACCTCGCGCCCCCGTCTCCTGGCGACCGGCGCCGTCCTCACCGGCGCCGCCCTCGCGCTGACCGCCTGCGGCAGCAGCGGCGGCTCCTCCGGCGGCGCGGCCAACCCGAGCGCCAGCGTCAAGGCGGTCACCGCCGACCCGGCGCTGGCCTCGCTCGTCCCCGCCGACGTCAAGGCCGCCGGCAAGCTGGTGGTCGGCGCCGACGCCTCCTACGCGCCGGACGAGTTCAAGGACGACAAGGGCAACATCGTCGGCATGGACGTCGACCTGGCCAACGCGATCGCGCAGAAGCTCGGCCTGACCGCCGAGGTCCAGAACTCCGACTTCACCTCGGTCATCCCGGGCATCGACGCGAAGAAGTACCAGCTCGGCATGAGCTCCTTCACGGACACCAAGGAGCGCGAGCAGACCGTCGACATGGTCAGCTACTTCACCTCGGGCATCGCGTTCGCGGTCAAGAAGGGCAACCCGGACAAGGTCGCCGCCGATGACCTGTGCGGCAAGAAGATCGCTGTCCAGACCGGCACCACCGAGGTCGACGACATCAAGGGCAACATCGACTCCGCCTGCACCAAGGCCGGCAAGCCGGCCGTCCCGAACGACGGCGACAAGTTCGACCTGCAGACCGATGTCACCAACGCCCTGGTTTCCGGCCGCGACCAGGTCATGAGCGCCGACTCGCAGGTCATCGACTACGCCATCAAGCAGACCAACGGCCAGCTGGAGAAGCTCGGCGAGACCCGCGACAGCGCGGCGTACGGGATCGCGCTGGCCAAGGGCTCCCCGCTGACCAAGGCGGTCCAGGGTGCCGTCCAGTCGCTGATGGACGACGGCACCTACAAGCAGATCCTGCAGAAGTGGAACGTCGGGGCCGGGGCGATCGCCAAGTCCGAGATCGACGCCGCCAAGAGCTGACCCCGCCGACACGCATCCCTGAGGCCACCAACGTGAATTCTCCCGACCAGGGGACGGCGGCACCGGAACGGCACCGGACCATCAAGCCGGTCCCCGTCCGCCACCCCGGACGCTGGGCCGGAGCCGTCGTCATCGCCGTGCTCGCGGCGATGCTGCTCCACGCCCTCATCTTCAACCCGGCGTTCCAGTGGGACGTCGTCGGCAAGTACCTGTTCGACTCCGGCATCGTGCACGGGCTCGGGGTCACCCTCGAACTGACCGCGCTCTCCATGGTCATGGGCGTGGTCGGCGGGATCGTCCTCGCGGTGATGCGACTGTCGCCGAACCCGCTGCTCGCCGGTACCGCCTGGTGCTACATCTGGGTCTTCCGCGGCACCCCCGTGCTGGTCCAGCTGGTCTTCTGGAACTTCCTCGGCGCACTCTGGCCGAAGCTGTCGATCGGTATCCCGTTCGGCCCCTCGTTCTGGTCGGAATCGACCAACTCGCTGATCCCGGTGTTCACCGCGGCGCTGCTGGGCCTCGGCCTCAACGAGGCCGCCTACATGGCCGAGATCGTCCGCGGCGGCATCCAGTCGGTGGACGAGGGCCAGAGCGAGGCCGCGCACGCGCTCGGCATGAGCCGGTTCCAGACCATGCGCCGGATCGTCCTGCCGCAGGCCATGCGGGTGATCATCCCGCCGACCGGCAATGAGACCATCTCGATGCTCAAGACCACCTCGCTGGTCAGCGTGATCGCCCTGGAGGAGCTCTTCCGGGCCGGCCAGAACATCTACTCGCGCAACTTCCAGACCATTCCGTTGCTGATCACCGTCAGCCTCTGGTACCTCTTCCTGACCTCGGTGCTGACCATCGGGCAGTACTACATCGAGCGGTACTACGCCCGCGGCACCACCCGCACCCTGCCGCCGACCCCGCTGCAGCGGATCCGCAGCTCCTTCCGCGGCAGCCCGCTGCCCCCGGCCTCGCCGACGGTCGTCCCGGGCACGCCGCACAGTGGACCGGGAGGTGGTCCGTCATGACCGACCTGGAAAAGCCCCGAACGTCCGGCCGGCCGATGGTCATGGCCGAGGGCGTGCGCAAGTCCTACGGCACCCTCGAGGTGCTCAAGGGCATCGACCTGGAGGTGAAGCAGGGCGAGGTGTTCTGCCTGATCGGGCCGTCCGGCTCCGGCAAGTCGACCTTCCTGCGGTGCATCAACCACCTGGAGAAGATCAACGGCGGTCTGCTCTCGGTCGACGGCGAGCTGGTCGGCTACCGGATGAAGGGCGGCAAGCTCCACGAGCTGAAGGACCGCGAGGTCGCCCTGCAGCGGCGCGACATCGGCATGGTCTTCCAGCGGTTCAACCTCTTCCCGCACATGACCGCGCTGGAGAACGTCATCGAGGCGCCGGTGCAGGTCAAGAAGGAGAGCCGGGCCGACGCCAAGGAGCGCGCGATGGCCCTGCTGGAGCGGGTCGGGCTGGCCGACAAGGCCGGGAACTACCCGACCCAGCTCTCCGGCGGCCAGCAGCAGCGCGTCGCCATCGCCCGGGCGCTGGCGATGAAGCCCAAGCTGATGCTCTTCGACGAGCCCACCTCCGCGCTCGACCCCGAGCTGGTCGGCGACGTCCTGGACGTCATGCGCGGCCTCGCCGAGGAGGGCATGACGATGATCGTCGTCACCCATGAGATGGGCTTCGCCCGCGAGGTCGGCGACGCGCTGGTGTTCATGGACGGCGGTGTGGTGGTGGAGTCCGGCCACCCGCGCGACGTCCTCACCGACCCGCAGCACGAACGCACCAGGGCCTTCCTCTCCAAGGTGCTCTGAACCGGGCGCCGCCCCGGCGCCCGGCGGGACCGGTTCCCGCCGGGCGCCGACGCGTTCCCGCCGCAGGTAATACCCTGGACCCAGATCGCCTGTTACGGCCCAGGGAAGGACCACCGTGGAGCTCGCCTCGTACGCCGACTACGCCGTCCGGCTGGTGAACAGTGAGGAGCCGGACCGCGGCACCGACACGCTCACCTCCGTGGACGCCGTACGCGCGCTCTTCGGCTCCCCCTCGCGGGCCTCCGCGCTCGCCGACGAGAGCGACCTGCCCCGGCTGCGGGCCGTCCGCGTCCGGCTGCGCGGGGTCTTCGAGTCCGCGGCCGAGGGCGACCAGGTCCGCGCGGTGGACCTGCTGAACAGCCTGCTGGTCGAGTACCCGGTCAGCCCGCTGATCTCCGGCCACGACGACCTGAACCCGGAGGGGCAGCCGCACTGGCACCTGCACCTGGCCGACAACGCGCCCACCGCCGCCGCCAACTTCACCGCCGTCGCCTGCATGGGCCTGGCCATCCACCTCGCCGAGCTGGGCGTCGACCGGCTCGGCATCTGCCAGGCCGCGCCCTGCCGCAACGCCTACCTGGACACCTCGACCAACCGCTCGCGCCGCTACTGCTCGGACCGCTGCGCCACCCGCGCCAACGTGGCCGCCTACCGGGCCCGCAAACGCGAGGAGGCCCAGCGGGCCGCACAGGCCGTCACAGCTCGGAACTGACCGGGCGGTGGACCCCGAGGCGGTCCGCCAGCGCGCCGAACCGGGCCAGCGGACCGTACGTCAGGGCCCGCTCCAGCATCGGGGCCGGGGCCAGCCAGGCCGGCCGCGGGCGCATCCGAAGCAGTACCCGTCCGAGCACCAGCTCGTCCGGCACCGCGCCGTACTCCCGGCTGTCGGTCAGCACCAGCGGGTTGTCCGACATCAGCCACCAGCCGCCCCGGCGCCGTCCGGCCGCGCGCTTGACCACCAGCAGGTCCTGCCGCAGCGGATGCCGGAACAGCACCACGGCGCCGGGGCGGATCCGCGCACCGTAGTGGACCAGCACCTGGTCCCCGTCCCGCAGGGTGGGGCGCATCGACGGACCGGCCACGTCGACCACCCCGAACGGCAGCGGCCCGCCGCCCCTCTCCGCCCGACTGACCGTCATCCGCCATCTCCCGCTCTCTGGTGTCCCGGTGTGCCGGGTTCAGCTTCCCCCAGCTTCGGGCGGGATTCGAAGGCCGCCCGAAATCGCCCGATTGGCCCTCCTCCTTTGGCCCTAGGCCCCCGGCCCAGCCACGAAACAGGGCGGGCGGAGCGGTAGTCTCAGGCGCGGGAAGACGATCTAAGGAAGGACTCCCATGTTCTCTCGTCTGTTTGCACCGCGCGCCACCGCGCACGCCCACTGCGACCTGCCCTGCGGCGTCTACGACCCGGCCCAGGCCCGCATCGAGGCCGAGTCGGTGAAGGCGACTCAGGAGAAGTACCAGGCCAACGAGGACCCGCAGTTCCGCACCCGTGCCCTGGTCATCAAGGAGGAGCGGGCCGAGCTGGTCAAGCACCACCTCTCGGTGCTGCACACCGACTACTTCAAGGCCCCGCACTTCGAGAAGTACCCGCAGCTGCACGACCTGTTCAACCGCGCCGGCAAGGCCGCCTCGGCCGCCAAGGCGTCCACCGACCCGGCCACCGGCCAGGCACTGCTCGACCTGATCGCCGAGATCGACGCCATCTTCTGGGAGACCAAGAAGGCAGCCTGATCACCACCGGCAGCTGTCAGGGCCCGTCCGCCGACCGCGCGGCCGGGCCCTCCGGCGTCCTGGACCGACCGGCATCGGACCGCGAAAACGGCCTCCCGGCGGCGCTGGGTCCGCGAGTACCCTCACCGTATGATCCGCACCGCCGACATCAGCGACGTCCCCGTCATCCACACCATGATCCGCGAGCTGGCCGGGTACGAGAGGGCCCTGCACGAGGCGCGGGCCACCGAGGAGCAGCTGCGCGACGCCCTGTTCGGGGAGCACCCGGCCGTCTTCGGCCTGATCGCCGAGGACGACGCCAGCGGCGAGCCGGTGGGCTTCGCGCTGTGGTTCCGCAACTTCTCCACCTGGCGCGGCACCCACGGCATCTACCTGGAGGACCTGTACGTCCGCCCGGGCGCCCGCGGCGGCGGCCACGGCAAGGCGCTGCTGACCGAGCTGGCCCGGATCTGCGTGGAACGCGGCTACTCCCGTCTGGAGTGGTCCGTGCTGGACTGGAACGAGCCCTCGATCGGGTTCTACAAGTCACTGGGCGCCGTGCCGATGGACGAGTGGACGGTCTTCCGGCTGACCGACGACGCTCTCGCGGAGCTGGGCAGCTGATCCGGGCCCGTTCGCTCGTTCCCGTGACGGCAGGCCCGGATCGCGACACCGGACCGCCTCTCGCGGTAACGTCTCGGGCGGATGCGCGGCGTTCCGGCCTCTCCCGGGTGGGTATGACCGGTACGTACCGCACCACCCCTCTGGACAGTTGGGGCGAAGCAGTTGAGCCAAGCAACAGGAAGTGCCGCGGCCGCAGCGCCGCAAGCACCGCGCGTCACCCAGGAGGTGAGGGTGTCCCAGATCGACGGCGAGCCCGGAGTGAAGGACTTCGTGGAGGTCCGGCTGCCCGCAGCGGGGGCCTACCTCTCGGTGCTGCGAACGGCCACCGCCGGACTCGCGGCCCGGCTGGACTTCACCCTGGACGAGATCGAGGATCTCCGGATCGCGGTGGACGAGGCCTGCGCCATCCTGCTCCAGCAGGCGGTGCCGGGCTCGATCCTCAGTTGCGAGTTCCGGCTGGTCGGGGACTCGCTCAGGGTCACCGTCGCCGCGCCGACCACCGATGGAAAGGCGCCCGAGCGGGACACCTTCGCCTGGACGGTGCTCTCCGCGCTGGCCGGCGAGGTGGACTCCTCGGTCGGCCCGGACAACACGGTGTCGATCAGCCTGCACAAGAAGCGCGGCGGGGCGACCGCCCCGGCGTGAGAGCGGGTCGAAGGGCGCGCCGAGCGCGCCGGCGAGCAGGAGCCGGCCGTACAGCCGTACGCGCGTTTCCCCGCGCGTACGGCTCCCCCGTACCGCAGTGCGGTACAACCAATGTGAAGTGCTCCCGGAACGGAACGGGTGATCGCCGTGAGTGATCTGGACCGCACAGGTGTGGCCGGCAGCCCGGCCGCCACCGCCGACGTGGCCGTGCCGCCCCAGGCGAGCGACGCCGCCCCGTACCTCTCCCGAGGCTCCGCGGAAGACCGAACCGCGGCAGCCGACGTGCACCCGAAGGACACCCATCGGATGAGCCAGCCGACCGGCCCGACGCCGGACCAGCAGCCGGACGCCCAGCAGCCGGGCCGCGCCCAGGACGAAGGGCTCGCCCGGGACGGGTTCGGGGCCGAGGACGACCTCGCCGAGGAGCTGACGGCCGAGGAGCTGAGGGCCGCCGCCGAGGCGGTCCGCAGCGCGGTGCCCGCCCAGGACCGGCACCGGTCCGGCGCGCCCGACCGGGAGGCTGCCCGGGCGCTCTTCATCCGGCTCGCGGCGCTGCCCGAGGGGTCGCCCGAGCGGGTCGAGCTGCGCAACCAGCTGGTCCGGATGCACATCCCGCTGGTGGAGCACCTGGCCCGGCGCTTCCGCAACCGCGGCGAGCCGCTGGACGACCTCACCCAGGTCGCCACCATCGGCCTGATCAAGTCGGTGGACCGCTTCGACCACGCGCGCGGGGTGGAGTTCTCCACCTACGCCACCCCGACCATCGTCGGCGAGATCAAGCGGCACTTCCGGGACAAGGGCTGGGCGGTGCGGGTCCCGCGCCGGCTGCAGGAGCTGCGGCTCTCGCTCACCACCGCGACCAGCGAGCTCTCCCAGCGGCACGGCCGCTCCCCCACGGTGCACGAGCTGGCCGAGCACCTCGGCATCTCCGAGGAGGACGTGCTGGAGGGCCTGGAGTCCGCCAATGCGTACTCCACGCTCTCGCTGGACGTTCCGGACAGCGACGACGAGTCGCCGGCCGTGGCGGACACCCTGGGGGCGACCGACGAGGCGCTGGAGGGCGTCGAGTACCGCGAGTCGCTCAAGCCGCTGCTCGCCCAACTCCCGCCGCGCGAACAGAAGATCCTGGTGCTGCGGTTCTTCCGGAACATGACGCAGTCTCAGATCGCCGCCGAGGTGGGCATCTCCCAGATGCACGTCTCCCGACTGCTGGCCCGGACCCTGGCGCAGCTGCGGGAGAAGCTGCTGGTCGAGGAGTGACACGGGTGTACGGCCGGAGCGATGATGCCTCCGGCCGTACGCGTGCGGCGCCGCTCAGGCGGCCTTCGGGCCGTAGAGGGCCTCGGTGGCGCGCGGGTTGAGCAGGCTGACCACACCGAACAGGCCGAGGGCCGCGATCACGACCGCCAGCGCGGGCATCACGCCGCCGCCCTGCCACATGTAGTACGCGACCGGCAGGCAGATGGTGTTGGTCAGCACGGCCGGGCTGCGGCCCCAGCGCTGGAGCCTGAACAGGGCGCGCGCGGCCGCCAGCGGCAGCAGGCCCATCACCAGCAGGATCACGCCGCCGAACTCACTGCGGCTGAGCGCCGCCGAGTCGCCGAGCAGTCCCGAGACCATGTCGTAGATGCCCCAGCCGGCCAGGACGGCCCCTTCGAGCGCGGTGATGACGGCGCCCCGGAGCAGCGGGGCCGGCCGGTCCGGGGTCGGCCCGCCCGGGGCCTGCGTAGTTTCTGCGGTCACTCCAGCAGGGTAACCGCAGCCTTGCCCGTACGGCCCCGTAGGCTGATCGACATGCGCGCACTCCTGGTCGTGAACCCCAAGGCCACCACCACCAGCGGACGCACCCGTGATGTGCTGATCCACGCGCTGCGCAGCGATCTGAAGCTGGATGTCGCGGAGACCGAGTACCGGGGCCACGCCCGGGACTTGGCCCGCCAGGCGGCCGTCGAGGACGGGGTGGACCTGGTGGTGGCGCTCGGTGGCGACGGCACCGTCAACGAAGTGGTGAACGGCCTGCTGGCGAACGGCCCGTCCGACCGGCTGCCGCGCCTGGCGGTGGTGCCCGGGGGCAGCACCAACGTCTTCGCCCGCGCGCTGGGCCTGCCGAACGACCCGGTGGAGGCGACCGGCGTCCTGCTGGACGCGGTGGAGCACGGGCGGGAACGGGCGATCGGCCTGGGCAAGGCGATGACCGAGGGCGTGCCGGACCGCTGGTTCACCTTCACCGCGGGGCTCGGCTTCGACGCCGGGGTGGTCGGCCGGGTCGAGGAGCAGCGCAGGTCGGGCCGCCGGTCCACGCACACGCTGTACGTCAACCAGGCGCTCCGGCACTACATCACTGAGCGTGAGCATCGCCGGAAAGGCCCGATCCACCTGGAGATCAATGGCCGGGAACAGGTGCCGGGGTTGGTGATGGCGATAGTGTCCAACACCTCGCCATGGACTTTTCTGGGTAATCGCCCGGTGGTCCCCTCCCCCCTCGCCTCCTTCGATACCGATCTTGATGTCTTCGGCATCACTCGAATGACGGCGTTCGGCACCGCTCGAACGGTCCGTCAGATTCTGCGCTCGCACAGTCCTGCTAATGGCTCCGCGAAGCCGGTTGGCCCACACGGAAAGCACGTTGTCTCCTACCACGACGTCAAGCACTTCACCTTGGTTTCACAGGAACCGGCCCCATTTCAGGTCGATGGGGACCACCTTGGAGACAGGAGTCGCGTCAGTTTCACAGGCGTTCGGCGGGCACTGCGTGTGATTGTGTGACCAGAAGGCGGTTTCCTCCTTCTTGTCGAACGCACAAGCCCCCTTCACCCCATAGAAGTACGGGCTGTGAGCTAGGCGACACCGAAGAATCAAAAATTCCTACCCGAAGGGGGTTGTATCCCGGCCCGAGGTTTGCGAACCTCTACATGGCGATCGGGACACGTCCCAGCGACCCCGCTGGGCGGGCGTCACAGGCGACGGCTCCCTTGATCCGCCCGAACCCCACCCCAAGCACAGACCACCCAGGCCCGGGCGGGCCCTTGGTCTCTTTAGCTGTTGTGGGATTCGTGAAAGCGTTCACATTCACAAGCCCACGAGTGTGTCGGCCGGGTCACCGCCCGCTGACCGGAGGAGTTGGACATGGACTGGCGCCACCGCGCTGTCTGCCGCGAAGAGGACCCGGAGCTCTTCTTCCCGATCGGGAACACCGGCCCCGCTCTGCTGCAGATCGAGGAAGCCAAGGCCGTGTGCCGCCGCTGCCCCGTCATGGAGCAGTGCCTGCAGTGGGCGCTCGAGACCGGCCAGGACGCCGGCGTCTGGGGCGGCATGAGCGAGGACGAGCGTCGCGCCATGAAGCGCCGTGCCGCCCGCAACCGCGCCCGCACCGCCTGACGCTCCATCAGCTCGACCTGATCAACCCATGATCAAGGGCTCCGCCGCCGCGACCGTGGTCGCGCGCTCGGCCGAGCCTTCCGAAGAACGGGCCACGCCTCGGCGAGGTCCGGACCACGCCGAGCGGCCAGGCCACTTGATACCGTTCACTTAGAGCAATACTGTGGACCTGAGACGCTCACCGTGTGCAACACGCGGGCCCGGCGTCGCACCACCAAAGAGCCCCCGTTCCGGCCGACTCCCCCCGACGGCCGGAACGGGTTGAGAGGCCCTGTCGACCCACCCCCCCGGTCGACAGGGCCTCGTTGGTGTGCGGACCCCGTCTTCCTCACTCGCCTCCGCGATCCGGGAAGCCCCTCGCGAGCCGAGGGGGCCCCGCCCGATGGCGGGCAAGGAGGGCGAGCGACGAGTGTCGGCGCTGGATCAGAGCGCCCGGAGGCGAGCGAGGAAAGCACTTCGGCTACGGAACAGGGATCTCCAGGACCACCTTGGTGCCACCGCCCGGTGCCGCGACCATGTCGAAGCTGCCGCCCAGTTCATTGGTGCACAGGGTGCGGACGATCTGCAGACCGAGGTTGCCCTCCTGCTGGGGATCGAAGCCCTCGGGCATGCCCCTGCCGTCGTCCTGCACGGTGATCAGCAGGTACTCGGCCGGCCGGCCGCCCGCGTTCCAGCTGTCCGACCAGCCCTTGCCGCTCGCCGGGGCCCGGCCGCGCAGTGCGCTGACCTCCAGGTTCCCCTCGGCCTTGGTGCCGAAGGCGTGCTCCAGCGCGTTCTGCAGCAGTTCGGTGAGCACCATCGCCAGCGGGGTGGCGACCTCGGCGGGGAGGATGCCGAAGCTGCCGGTGCGCCTGGTCACCACGCGGCCGTCCTGGGACAGCTCCTTGACCATCATCAGCACCCGGTCGGCGATCTCGTCGAAGGCCACCTTCTCGTCCAGGGCCTGGGAGAGCGTCTCGTGCACGATCGCGATCGAGCCCACCCGCCGGACGGCCTCGTCCAGCGCGGCCCGCCCGGCCTCGGAGTCCATCCGGCGGGACTGGAGGCGCAGCAGTGCGGCGACCGTCTGCAGATTGTTCTTCACCCGGTGGTGGATCTCCCGGATGGTGGCGTCCTTGGTCATCAGCTCCCGGTCGCGCCGGCGCAGTTCGGTGACGTCCCGGCAGAGCACCAGCGAGCCGGTGAGCGTGCCCTTCGGCTTGAGCGGGATGGCCCGCAGGGTGACCACTCCCCCCTGGACCTCGACCTCGGTCTGCCGGGGGGCCCAGCCACTGGCCAGCTTGACCAGCGCCTCGTGCACCGCGCTGCGCGACGGCGGCACCAACTCGGCCGTGGCGGTGCCGAGATGACTGCCGACCAGGTCGGCGGTGAGGCCGAGGCGGTGGTAAGCGGAGAGCGCGTTGGGGCTGGCGTAGGTGACGATGCCCTCGGCGTCCAGCCGGATCAGGCCGTCGCCGACCCGGGGAGCGGCATCCATGTCGGTCTGCTCGGCCGGGTAGGGAAACGTTCCTGCCGCGATCATCTGGGCCAGGTCGGAGGCGCTCTGCAGATAGGTGAGCTCCAGCCGGCTGGGGGTGCGCACGGTCAGCAGGTTGGTGTTGCGGGCGATCACCCCGAGCACCCGGCCCTCGCGCCGGACCGGGATCGACTCGACCCGTACCGGGACCTCCTCGCGCCACTCCGGGTCCCCCTCGCGGACGATCCGGCCCTCGTCGAAGGCGGCGTCCAGCAGCGGGCGGCGGCCACGCGGGACCAGGTGCCCCACCATGTCGTCCTGGTAGGAGGTCGGGCCGGTGTTGGGGCGCATCTGGGCGACCGAGACGTACCGGATGCCGTCCCAGGTGGGGATCCAGAGCACCAAGTCGGCGAAGGAGAGGTCGGAGAGCAGCTGCCACTCCGAGACCAGCATGTGGAGCCACTCCACATCGGCACCGGTCAGCGTGGTGTGGCGGCGGACGAGTTCGTTCAGCGAGGGCACAGTGCGAGCGTAACCGGAGGCGGGGGTGGCGGGCCCGTGGCCAGGTGCCGGTTTCGCCGCGCGCGGGCTGCCGACGGCTGCACGGCCAGCCGCACGGAAGCCGGTCGGGGGGCCGCTCAGGCAAGTTGTCCAGACCAATTTGCGAATCGCCCTGGACAACAGAATTGGTCTAGTCCACAATGAAGGAGCACCAAGGAGCGGCCCGCCGCGCAACTGCCCTGACCGCGCGAGGCAGCTCCTCGGTCGGTCGCCCACCGTCCAAAGGCCCCGCACAGCCATCGGCCGGTCGGGGCGCCCGACGACAGCTCCGGGCTGCGGTGCCGCACGGGTTGAGGGTCCTGTGCCGGCGCCGTGGCCCGTAGTGCTTTCCGCCTCGAACCGCGGCCCTCCGCGGACGGGGGCCGGGCCGCATCACCACCCCGCTCCGAGCCCCCCGCACAGACCCGGAAGCCCCCGGCCGTCGACGGCCGGGGGCTTCCGGGTCAGCGGATCCGCGGGTCAGTGGGTCTCGGTGACCTTGGCGAGGGCGCGGGGGGCGTCCGGGTCCTGACCGCGGGCGATGGTGACCTCGTAGGCCAGCTGCTGGAGCGGGAGGATCTCCAGGATCGGCTGGACCTCCTCGGGGACGCCGGCCGGGAGCGCGAAACCGGCGGAGGCGGCGTCCACCTGGTCCTGCTGGCCGATGACGACCAGGTCGGCGCCCCGGCCGCGCAGCCGGTCGAGGACCGGCTGCAGCGCCTCGCCGCCCTTGCCGTCCGGAACGATCGCGATCACCGGGGAGACGTTGTCCACCATCGCCAGCGGACCGTGCAGCAGGTCGGCGCCGGAGAACGGCGAGGCCGGGATGTACGTGGTCTCCATCAGCTTCAGGGCCGCCTCACGGGCGGTCGGGTAGCCGTAGCCGCGCGAGGTGATGACCAGGCGCTGGGCGAAGCGGTACCGCTCGGCCAGCTTCCTGACCTCGCTCCGGCGGGCCAGGACCTGGGCGGCCAGCTCGGGCAGCACCTTGGCCGCCGAGCCGTCGCTCCCGCGCAGGCCCTCCACCAGCAGGTACAGCGCGAGCAGCTCGGCGGTGTAGGTCTTGGTGGCCGGCAGCGCCTGCTCCGGGCCCGCCAACACGTCGATGTGGAACTCGGAGACCTCGGCCAGCGGCGACGCGGCGTTGTTGGTGACCGCCAGGGTGATGGCGCCGGCCTCCCGGGCCGCCTTGGTGGAAGCCACCAGGTCGGGCGAGCCGCCGGACTGGCTGACGGTGATCACCAGCACATCGGTGAGGTCCGGCTTGGCGCCGTAGGCCGTGGTGGTGGACATCGACGTCAGACCGGCCGGCTTGCCCAGCAGGACCTCGATCAGGTACTTCGCGTACAGCGCCGCGTTGTCGGACGTGCCGCGTGCGGTCAGCAGGACGAAGCGCGGGTTGCGGGCGGCGATCTGGGCCGCGATCTCGCGGATTCCCGGTGCGCCCTCGTCGAGGATGCGCTGCAGGACGGCCGGCTGCTCGGCCATCTCCGCCGCCATGATCCGGCCGGGGACGGAAGCGGTCTGCGGGTCGGACATCTGGATGTGCCTCCGATGAGATGGTTGAACCCCGTCGGACGGACGCCTGACGGGGACCTCTTTTCGGCGGCGAGTCCGCACACTCGCTGCGAATGATTCCTCCGACGATCCTACGGGAGGGCCCGCCCCCAGCACACTCGGTGTGCCGCCCCTCCCCCGCCGCCGGACGCTTCGGAGGGACCCTCGCCGGCGTCCTGCGGCGCCGGCGGCACTGCGGCTCGCGAGGGTCAGCGGCGGCCGCGCGGCCGGCATGGAACGGTCATGGCCCGGGCCCGCCGGCGTGCAACAGCCGGCGGGCCCCGGACCATGACCGCGGATCAGACCGCCTGCCCCGTCAACACCTCGACGGCGGCCAGCCCGCAGACCCGCGCCGCACCATGGGTGGAGATGTGCAGTGCCCCCACCGGTACGGCCTGCGGCACGCCCATCTCGACCACCAGCGCGTCCGGACGGGCCGCCACCAGCCGCTCCAGGGCCGCGGACATCCAGGCGTGGCGGTGCGCGTCCCGGACCACCAGGACCAGCCGGCGGCCGGCCGCCTCGGCGAGCACCCGGGCCGCCATCTCGTCCGGCTCGGCGTCCGGGCCGAACCGGGCGGTACGGGTGCCCGGGAAGCGGGCCGCCAGCATCCCTGCCACGCCCCACGGGGTCTCGTCGCCCACCGCGACGTTGGCCTGCGGGGAGAAGGAGGCCACGTACGGGCGCTCGGTCACCGGGGCTCCGGGCGCGCCCGGAGCCCGGACCACCCGCAGGGCCCGGCGGGCGGCCCGCAGGCCGATCGCCAGGTCGGGCTCGGCCAGTTCGCCCTGGGCCTCCGTCCGGGCCCAGCCACCCAGGCGCCGGACCCGCTCGGCCGCGTCCGCCAGGCGCTCCTCGGCCAGGCGGCCGGTGCGGACCGCCGCCACGATGGCGTCGCGCAGGTGCAGCACCGTCTCCTCGTCGGCCAGACCGCCGCCGACGCAGATCGCGTCGGCCCCGGCGGTCAGCGCGAGGACGGTGCCCTCGGCGGTGCCGTAGGTGTCGGCGATGGCGCCCATCTCGATGCCGTCGGTGACGATCAGGCCCTGGTAGCCCAGCGAGCCGCGCAGCAGGTCGCCGAGCACGGCTCGGCTGAGGGTGGCGGGCAGCTCCGGGTCCAGCGCCGGGATCATGATGTGCGCGGTCATCACGGCCTTGGCACCTGCCTCGATCGCGGCCCTGAACGGGACCAGGTCGCGTGAGCTCAACAGGTCCGCGTCCACGTCCACCACGGGCAGGCCGAGGTGGGAATCGACGGCGGTGTCGCCGTGGCCGGGGAAGTGCTTGGCGCAGGCGGCCACGCCGACCGACTGCAGGCCCTCCACCCAGGCGGCGGTGTGCCGGGCGCACAGCTTCGGGTCGGCGCCGAAGGAGCGCACCCCGATCACCGGGTTGCGCGGATTGGAGTTGACGTCGGCCGACGGCGCCCAGTTGTAGTTGACGCCGCAGGCGGCCAGCGCCCGGCCCAGTTCGCGGGCGACGTCCCGGGTTAGTGCGGGATCGTCGATCGCGCCGAGGGCCAGGTTGCCCGGCCAGGACGAGCCGGAACCGGCCTCCAGCCGGGTGACGTCGCCGCCCTCCTCGTCGATGGCGACCAGCACGTCCGGGTTCTCCGAGCGCAGCGCCGCGGTCAGCGCGGCCAGCTGCCCGGGACCGGTGACGTTCCGCCCGAAAAGGGCGACCGAGCCGAGGCCGGCCGCCAGGTGGCGGCGCAGCCAGTCGGGCGGGGCGGTGCCGACGAAACCGGGCTGCAGGACCGTCAGGGCGTCGCGGTGCAGCTGGTCGCTGTCCGCGGCGGCGGGGACGAGAACGCTCATCGTTGTGTCACCCCTTCACGGCGCCGGCCGTGAGGCCGGCGGCGATGCGGCGCTGGACCAGCAGGAAGAAGATCACCACGGGGATGGCCATCATGGTCGAACCGGCCATCATCGGCGCGTACTCGGTGCCGCGGGTGGTGGTGAAGTTGCCGAGCCAGACGGTGGCGGTGGTGTTCTGCTGGCTGAGCAGCTGAAGCGCGTACAGGTACTCGTTCCACGCCTGGATGAAGCCGTAGACGGCGGTGGCGACCAGGCCGGGGGCGAGCAGCGGGAAGACCACCCTGAGGAAGGCGCCCGTGCGGGTGCAGCCGTCCACCATCGCGGACTCCTCCAGCTCCTTGGGGATGTTCACGATGAAACCGCGCAGGGTCCAGACCGTGAAGGGGAGCACGAAGGTCAGGTAGGTCAGGATGATCCCGGTCAGCTTGTTGTACTGGCCGAGGTCGTTGAGCAGCAGGAAGACCGGGATGATCATCGCGACCAGTGGCACCATCTGCACCGTCAGGATGCCCACGATGACCACCTTGCGGCCGCGGAAGGCGAACCGCGAGATCGCCAGCGCCGCCAGCAGGCCGACCACCAGGCCGATGCCCACGGTGGAGCCCGCGATGATCAGGCTGCGGGTGACCGGGCCCCAGAAGTCGGAGATCTGCAGCGCCCGGTGGAAGTTCTCCAGCGACAGCGGGAGGGGCAGGAACTTCGGAGTCGGTGAGATGGAGTCCCTGGCCGGCTTCAGCGCGGTGCTGACCATCCAGTACACCGGGAAGCCCGTCACCGCGGCGACCAGCAGGCCGATCAGGTTGTAGAGCGTACGGCCCCTGGGGCGCGGCCGCTTGGCTTCGGTCGTCACTCGACCTCTCCGATCTTCAGCATCTGCCGCATGTACACGGCGATCACGCCGAGCAGCAGCAGCACGGTGAGCAGGGCGATGGCCGAACCCATGGAGTAGTCGTTGACCACGAAGGCCCTGTCGTACGAGTACGTGGTGAGCAGCTGGTACTCGGGCTCGGGGTGGCCCCCGCGCATCAGGAAGACCTGGGGGAAGACGCCCATGTCCCAGATGACCGAGAGGGTGGCCAGCATGACGATGATCGGCCCCAGCACCGGCAGGGTGACGTAGCGGAAGACCTTGACGGCTCCGGCGCCGTCCATCCGCGCGGCCTCCTCCAGCTCCTTGGGCACCTGGGTGAGCCCGGCGTGCAGGGTGATCGCGACGAACGGCACGGCACCCCAGACCACCAGCGCCATGATGATGACGAAGCCCTGGGTGGAGTCGACGAACCAGTTGTGGTGGTCGAAATCCAGGCCGGGGACCCGGCTCAGCAGCCAGTTGGCGACACCGTAATCGGTGTCGAACATCCACTTGAAGACGGTGACCGCGACCACGATCGGCATCGCCCAGCTCGCCACCAGCGCGATGTTGATCAGCGTCTTCACCCAGCCGGAGACCCGCATCAGCAGCATCGCCAGCGCCATGCCGAGCACCATGGTGAACACCACCGCGCCCGCGGCGAACAGGACGGTGCGCAGGACGACGTCCCAGAAGGCGCCGTCGCCGAGCACGGTGGTGAAGTTCCGGAAGCCGACCCACTCGGTGGGTCGGAAGCCCCAGAGCTGGGACTGGCCGAACTTCTGGAAGGACAGGGTGGCCAGCCGCACCAGGGGGTAGCCGAGGACCACTGCCAGCACGGCCAGGGTCGGGGCGAGCAGCAGCCAGGGCGCGGCCTGGCCCCGGAAGCGGCCGCCCCGCTTCTCCGGGCGGGCCGCTCCGGATTCGGTACTGGTTGATGAGGGCCGCTGCGGCGGCACCTTCACGGTGGATGTCTCGGCACTCATCACGTGCTCCTCAGCTACGCCCGGCGCTTGCGGATTTCTCAAGTGGCCCTCACGGCCGGGGCCCGCCGGCCCCTCGGTCCGGGAGGGGCCGGCGGGCCGGGGATCGGCTGTCAGGCGTTGTTGATCACGGCGTCGATCTGGCCGTCCATGTCCTTCGCCGCCGCCTCGACGGTCTTCTTGCCCTGGGCGATGTCCTGCAGGGCGTTCTGCAGGATGTTCGCCTTCTCCACCTGCAGCCAGCCCGGCGCGGTCGGCACGAACCAGTTGTTCTCGGCGGACTGGGCCGAGGGGCCGACCTTCGGGTCGGTCTTCAGCGGGGCCAGCTGCGTCTTGTTGTTCGGCAGGTTGCCGGCCTTGATCAGGGCCTCCTGCGCCTTGGCGTCGGTGAAGAAGTCGATCCACTCCGAGGCCGCGGTCCTGGCCTTGGACTTGACCGGGACGGCCAGGTCGGAGCCGCCGATGAAGCTGCTCAGCGACTTGCCGGACGGGCCGGGCATCACGAAGGGGACCAGGCTGTCCTTGAGCTTGCCGCCGGTCTTGTCGAACTTCGGGTCGGCGGCGGAACCGCCCTCCCAGCCGGCGCCGTAGATCATGGCGGACTGGCCCAGGCCGTAGACGATGTAGCGGTCGGCGTCGTCCTTGGTCAGGTCGCCGTGCATGTACTTGCCGAGGGCGTCCTTCCAGGCGGTCAGGCCCTTGATCGCCTCCGGGCCCTCCAGGGTGGCCTTCCACTTGCCGCCGTCCTGCTCGGCGATCGCGCCGCCGGCGTCGTAGACGAAGGACATCGCGGTGTACCAGTCGCGCGAGGGCTGGTACCAGGCGGAGAACTTGTCGCCCTGCTTGGCCTGGATCCTGTCCAGGTCGGCGGTCAGCTCGGCGTAGGTCTTCGGGGTGTCGGCCACCCCGGCGTCGGCGGCGACGTCCTTGCGCCAGGTGGCGACGCGGGCGGCCGAGTAGTACGGAACGCCGTAGGTCTTGCCGTTGTAGGTGGCGGACGCCTTGAGACCGTCCAGCCAGTCACCGCTGTTCTCGAACTTCGAGGTGTCCAGCTCGGCCAGCGCGCCCTTGATCATGTACGGCAGCATCTCGGTGTTGCCCATCTCCACCACGTCCGGCACCTGGTCGGTGGCGAGCACCGAGTCCAGCTTCGGGTTCTTGTCCTTCCACGAGTAGTACTCGTGGTTGATCTTGATGCCCGGGTACTTGGCGGCCAGTCGGTCGTCGGCGGACTTCACCAGGTCCGGCCAGTTCTGCTGGGCGTCCACGGTCAGCCACACGGTGAGGCTACTGGGGGCGGCGCTGTCGCCGCCGCCCTTCTTGGCGCCCGAACCACAGGCCGCGAGGCCGACGACCATGGCTGCGACGCCTACCGCCGCGATGAGCTGACGCTTCATTACGCCATCCTCCTGAGGGATGCCCGGGATGCCCCCACGGGGGGACGACATACCGGAGCACAACGGCAGTACTGGTGTCGCAACCCATGGGAAGGGGTGGGGAATTCTCTGAGCGGTCTGCAATGGTGTAGACCAACTGCTTGGAGCTTGGCCTAGACCAATGGGTGTGTCAACGGTGGCCGTAGCAATCGGGACCACCCGTTACCAAGCCGACACCGCCCACCGTTCATCGCGTGATGAGCTCCCCGTCAGCCGGACATACGTGCAACGATGTGTGCCGTTAACGAGGCAGCGGAGTCAGGGACGACCCCGCAAGTAGCAGGAGATACGGCCGATGACCAGCGACGGGGGCAGCACTGCCCAGGTGAACGACGCCCAGGCGAAGAGCCTGCCGACGCAAGTAGCGGCCGACCCGACCGCCCGCGTCCCGAAGTACTACGGCCTCAAGCGCCATCTGCTGCAGCTGACCGAGACCCAGCCGGCCGGCACCCCGGTCCCGCCCGAGCGGGCGCTCGCCGCCCAGTTCGACACCTCCCGCACCACCGTGCGCCAGGCCCTCCAGGAACTGGTGGTCGAGGGCCGCCTGGAGCGCATCCAGGGCAAGGGCACCTTCGTCGCCAAGCCGAAGGTCGCCCAGGCGCTGCAGCTCACCTCCTACACCGAGGACATGCGGGCCCAGGGCCTGGAGCCGACCTCCCGGCTGATCGAGATCGGCTACATCGCCGCGGACGAGCACCTCGCCCCGCTGCTGGACATCAAGCCCGGCAGCCGGGTGCTGCGGATCGAGCGCCTGCGGCTGGCCAACGGCGACCCGATGGCGATCGAGGTCGCCCACCTCTCCGCCAAGCGCTTCCCCGCGCTGCGGCGCAACCTGGCCAAGCACGACTCCCTGTACGCCGCGCTGCGCGAGGTGTACGGGGTCACGGTGGCCGAGGCCGAAGAAACCATCGAGACCACGCTGGCCACCCCGCGCGAGGCCGGGCTGCTCGGCTCCGACCTCGGCCTGCCGATGCTCCAGCTCTCCCGGCACTCCTTCGACGCCGACGGCGCTCCGGTCGAGTGGGTCCGCTCCATCTACCGGGGCGACCGGTACAAGTTCATCACCCGCCTCAAGCGCCCGGAGTAGCCCTGCGGACGGGGCGGCCGGGTGCGGGGGCGGACCTCTGGTCCGCCCCCGCACCCGTTCCCACGCCCTGAAGGCTCCCCTCCTGCGTCCGCCATCCGGGATCTTCGGTCCGGGGTAGTGACACAGGTCACTGCTGGGGCTACATTTCGCTGCCGTACTGACTGCCGATCACCGGCGGTGCCGCTCGGCGGTCGCACGGCCACGTGCGCTGCGGCGCCGACGAGGTGACCCCTCATCAGCGGGAGCCGCACATGTCGTCCGAAGTACCCGAATCCGATGCCGGCGCGCCCGAAGGCGCGCTCCCCCAGGTCACCCCGGAACGGGTGCTCGCCGGAATCAGTCTGGCCGTACCGGTCGTCGCACTGCTCTGGGTCTCGTCGTACGCGAAGCTGGCACCCGCGCTCGGCGGAATGCCGTTCTTCTACTGGTACCAGATCGCCTGGATCCCGGTCTCCGCACTGTTCACCGGGACCGCCTACCTGCTGCTGAACCGCGACGAGCAGCGGCGCAGGGCCGCCCGGGGCGGTGAGCCGCGATGAGGAGCGGAGTGAACGTCCCGGCGCTCGTGGTGTTCGTGCTCTTCTTCGCGCTGGTGACGGTGCTGGGCTTCCTGGCCGCCCGCTGGCGGAAGGCCGACAATGCGCTGCACCTGGACGAGTGGGGGCTGGGCGGCCGGTCCTTCGGAACCTGGATCACCTGGTTCCTGCTCGGCGGCGACCTGTACACCGCCTACACCTTCATCGCCGTTCCCGCCGCGGTCTACGGCGCGGGCGCGGCGGGCTTCTTCGCGGTGCCGTACACGATCATCGCGTACCCGCTGGTCTTCCTCCTCCTGCCCCGACTGTGGTCGGTGGCCCGGGTGCACGGCTATGTGACCCCGGCGGACTTCGTGCGCGGGCGGTACGGCTCCAGGGCGCTGTCGGTGGCCGTCGCGCTGACCGGAATCCTGGCCACCATGCCGTACATCGCGCTGCAACTGGTCGGCATCCAGGCCGTGTTGGACACCCTCGGGATCGGCGGCGGCACCAGCGGCAACTGGTTCATGAAGGACCTGCCGCTGTTCCTGGCCTTCGCGGTCCTGGCCGCGTACACCTACTCCTCGGGCCTGCGGGCGCCGGCGCTGATCGCCTTCGTCAAGGACGCCCTGGTGTACATCGTGATCATCGTCGCGGTGATCTACATCCCGATGCGCCTCGGCGGTTACGGCCACATCTTCGACGCGGCCGCCGCCAAGTTCGACGCGGTCAACCCGGCCACCCACAAGCCGGTCGGCTCGATGGTGAGCGGCCCGGACGCCCAGTGGACGTACGCAACCCTGGCGCTCGGCTCGTCCCTCGCGCTCTTCATGTACCCGCACACCGTCACCGGTGTGCTGGCCGCCAAGTCGCGCAACACCGTGCGCCGCAACATGGCGATCCTGCCGGCCTACTCGCTGATGCTCGGCCTGCTGGCGCTGCTCGGCTTCATGGCCATCGCGGCCGGGGTGGGCAAGGGCGTCAAGGGCTACAACGCCCAGCTGGCCGTGCCGCAGCTGTTCGACAACCTGTTCCCGAGCTGGTTCACCGGCGTGGCCTTCGCCGCGATCGGCATCGGTGCGCTGGTGCCGGCGGCGATCATGTCGATCGCGGCGGCCAACCTGTTCACCCGCAACATCTACAAGGACTTCCTCCGGCCGGACGCCACGCCCGAGCAGGAGACCAGGATCGCCAAGATCGCCTCACTGCTGGTGAAGGTGGGCGCGCTGGTCTTCGTGCTGGGCATGGACAAGCAGCTCGCGATCAACCTCCAGTTGCTCGGCGGCCTGTGGATCCTGCAGACCTTCGTCTCGATCGTCGGCGGACTGTTCACCCGTTGGTTCCACCGCTGGGCGCTGCTCGCGGGCTGGGCGGCCGGCATGGTGTACGGCACCTGGAAGGCGTACGGCATCGCCTCGCCGGCCACCAAGCACTTCGGCGGCAACTCCGCGGCGATCCCGGGGATCGGCGAGATCGGCTACATCGGGTTCACCGCCTTCGTGCTCAACCTGATCGTCGCTGTCGCGCTCACCCTCGTTCTGCGGGCCGTCAAGGCCCCCGAGGGCGCCGACGAGACCAGCCCGGCGGACTACAGCGCCGAGGCCGGGGACAAGGCTCTGGAGGACGCTCCGGTGCCCGCAGCGGCGCACTGATCCGGGCAGGCGCACTCGACGCCAAATCGTGCGCCCTGTGATCGCGCCGTCACCTCCGTCAACACTGGAGTGGCGGCGCGATCTCTTCGCGGCGCGAACCGTCCTTGGACCGGCCGGCGATGGGGAGCGTGGATCGAGGAGGGGGCACATCCCCCAGCCTGGCGGCCGGGGGACCATCCCCCGGCCGAAGGCTGGGGGATGGTCGAGAGCCGAGTCTGGGCGTGCATCGTGAGGAGAGCGCAGCGGCGCTGCGCGCGACGAGGGATGTGCGTCCGAGGGCCCCTCCTGCCCGATGGCGGGCAGGAGGGAGAGAGCCATCGGCACGCGACGCCGCGGGCCCTGTTGCCGGCCGGTCATAGGCGCGACCATGGAGTGCGCGTGGCTCGCGCCTGCTCACCGAGTCACGGACACCAACGGGGAGAACCGGCCATGGCAGAACTCACCAGCGTCATCAACGGACACCGCCTCGCAGCGTCCCGGCGGCCGCTGCCCTCCGTCCTGATCGCCACCCGGCACGGCGAGAGCACCGCCAACGTCGAGTTCGGGATCGCCGCCGAGACCGGCGCGCTGACCGTCCCGATCACCAGCCGGGACGCCGACATACCGCTCTCCCCGCACGGCCGGCGCCAGGCACGCGACCTCGGGCGCTGGTGGGCCGGCCTGCCCACCGCCGACCGCCCCCGCGCCGTCTGGTGCTCCCCCTACGTACGCACCGCCGAGACCGCCCGGATCGCGCTCGACCGGGCCTGTGGCCTCGGCGCGGTGCCGGACGCTCTCGCGGTCAGGTACGACGAGCGGCTGCGGGACAGAGAACTCGGCATCCTGGAGATGCTGACCGCCGCCGCGATCGAGAAGGAGCACCCCGTCGAGGCCGCCCGCCGCCGCAAGATGGGCGAGCTCTACTACCGGCCGCCCGGTGGCGAATCGTTCCTGGACGTGGCCCTGCGGGTGCGCAGCTTCCTGCGCGACCTCTGCGAGGAGGAGGACGGGCGGCCGGTGCTGGTGGTGGCGCACGACTGCACGGTGCTGATGCTGCGCTACGTCCTGGACCGGCTCACCGAGCCCGAGTTGCTGGACCTGCGGGCGGTGAGCAACTGCTCGACCAGCCTGTGGCGCTCCCAGGCCGGCCGGCTCCACGCCGAGCACTGGAACTCGGTCGCCCACCTGACCTGACCGCCCGGGGCCGCCGGGCAGTTGCGCACTCGGCGCCGCACCGGGCCGCCGGGCCGCTCACGCGCCTCGCCGCACCCGGGGCGTCGCCCGCCGGTCAGCCCCGGCTCCGCTCATCCGGCCAACTCCCCGCGAAGGCGCGGCGATACGCCTGCGGCGTCGTCCCGAGCCAGCGGCCGAAGTGGTGCCGGAGGGTGGCCGCGTTGCCGAAGCCGCAGCGGGCGGCGACCGCGTCCACGGGCTGACTGGTGCTCTCCAGCAGGCGCTGGGCCAGCAGCAGTCGCTGGTTGGTGATCCAGCGGTGCGGGGTGGTGCCGGTCTCCTGCTGGAAGCGGCGGGCGAAGGTGCGGGGCGACATGTGGGCGCGGACGGCCAGCTGATCCACCGTCAGGCCACAGTGCAGGTGCTGGCGCAGCCAGTCCAGCAGCCCGCCGAGCGAGTCCGCGTCGCACACCGGCATCGGCCGGTCGACGAACTGCGCCTGCCCGCCGTCGCGGTGCGGGGCGACCACCATCCGCCGGGCGATCCCCCGGGCCACCTCCGCGCCCTGCAGCTTGCGGACCAGGTGCAGGCAGGCGTCGATCCCGGCGGCCGTCCCGGCGGAGGTGATCACCGGATCGTCGTCCACGTAGAGCACGTCGGGATCGACGGTGGTGCGCGGGAAGCGCCGGGCCATCTCGTCGACGTGCTTCCAGTGCGTGGTGGAGCGGCGCCCGTCCAGCAGCCCGGCGGCGCCCAGCAGGAAACTGCCGCTGCAGATGGACAACGCGCGCGCCCCGCGCTCGACTGCCGCGCGCAGTGCTTCGACGAGCGCCTCCGGGTACTCGGCGCGCCGCCCCACCGCGGTGACCACGATCAGGTCCGCCTCGGCCAGCCGCTCCGGCCCGTACGGGACCTCCAGGCCGAAGCCGGCGTGGGTGGCATGCCGCCCGGGACGGTCGGCGGCGAGGGCGAAGTCGTACACCGGCAGCCCGTCGTCGCTGCGGTCGAGCCCGAACACCTCGGAGGCGACGCCGAGTTCGAACGGGTGGACCGGCTCCAGCACCACTGTGGTGATGTTCTTCAGCATCCGCACAGGATGCCGTACGCCCTCGTCCGCCTCCGGCCTCCCGGCCCCGCGGCGGCCCTCGGCCGCCGGGCCGTGCACACCGCTCCGCATCCCCGTGCCCCTCCCTCGTCCGTCGCCCCTCCCCTGCCCGCCGTCCGGTGCCTTCCGCCCCGTGGCTCGGCCGGGCCGCCGGCCGCCGCGGCATCGGCCCGCCCCAACCCGCGAGAGGCTGGCAGGATTTCGATGCAATCGGTCGTTCCTGCCACTCGTGGCAGCGGCCCGCGCGGACGAGGGTGGAGGACATGACTCCCGAGACCCTCGCGACCTCGCTCGGCCTGATCGGCACCATCAGCGGCTTCGGACTGCTGGGCTTCCTGATCGGCCGTGAGCTGACCGGCCGCGGCCGCGGGCCCGGCCCGGGCGGCGGCTACGGTGGTCCTGACGACGGTCACGACGACCCCAACCACCCTTCCGCCCCGGTTCTTCCCGACCGCCTGTACGGCACCATGCCGGCCGCCTCCGCCTTCCCCGCCAGCGCGCCCCCGCTCCCCGCCGGCGCCCGCCCGGCGAGCCCTCCGGCCGGCGCCACGCCCCTCGCCGGCACCCGCCCGCCCGCCACCCTGGCTGCCGTGGGCCCCCTCCCGTCGGGCACACTGTCCGGATGGGCATCCTCATCCGCCGCGCCCTCGAAGAGGACCTCGAAGCCGCAGGTGAAGTCACGGTCGAGGCGTTCGTGGGCGACGGTCACACCTCGCCGGACAGCGGCTACGTCCAGCTCCTCCGGGACACCGGGCGCCGCAACGAGGAGGCCGAACTCCTCGTCGCGCTCGACCCGCACACCCGGCAGGTCCTCGGCTGTGTGACCCTCGCGGTCGGCGGCACCGAGTGGGCCGACATCGCCGAGCCGCACGAGGGCGAGATCCGGATGCTGGCGGTCGGCGCGGCGGCCCGCGGACGCGGCGCCGGGGAGGCCCTGGTCCGCGCCGCGATGGCCCGCTGCCGGGAGCTCCGGCTGGCCGGGATGGCCTTCTCGACCCGCCCGGCGATGAAGGCGGCGCACCGGATCTACGAGCGCCTGGGCTTCGTCCGGACCCCCGACCGGGACTGGACGGCGGCTCCCGGGATCGACCTGATGGTGTACTCGATCACCTTCTGAACACCCCTCCCGCACAACCACGCGGTTGGTCCGCCTGCGACACACGGCACTACATGTGGTGCCGCATCGTCGGACCGCCACAACATGTATGCTCGCTCTCGCTGTCGAAGCAGGGGAACCCGGTGTGAATCCGGGACTGCCCCGCAGCGGTGAGCGGGCGGCTCTCCAGGCCCCCGCAAGTCCGGTTACCTGCCGACGGTGTGCCACACGGCTTCCCCGCAGATGCCTTGCAGCACCGCAGTACGTCCGGGCCTCGCGGGTGGGCCAGGGGGTAGAGAGCGCGTCGGTCCCCGGTCGTGCTGCACCTCCCTGCGCTCATGTCGGTCCGGATGACCCTCATCCGACGCCGCCGCCAGGAGAGAAGCGCCTTGACCATCGCTGCCTCAGTTGCCCTGCCTTCCCAGGGTTCCGCCGCCACCGCCCAGACCGACCCCGGTGCGGCACTGCTTCGGCTCCTCACCGACCGCAGCGTGGACCTCCCCCAGGTGGACCCCGGCCACGTCGCCGCCGCCGCGCTGCGCGGCCGCCACGCCGGCTCGGACTTCGCCGAGCTGCGCGGGCTGGCCGTGGAGGCCGCCGCGTCGATGATCGCCGAGGACCCCCAGTACTCGAAGCTGGCCGCCCGCCTGCTCGCCATGGAGATCGCCGACGAGGCGATGAGCCAGGGTGCCGTGTCGTTCTCCGCCTCGATCGCCGTCGGCCACGCCGAGGGCCTGATCGGCGACGCCACCGCCGCCCTGGTCGCCAAGCACGCCGAGGCCTTCGACGCCCTGATCGACCTGTCGGGCGACGACCGCTTCGAGTACTTCGGCCTGCGCACCGTGCAGTCCCGCTACCTGCTGCGCCACCCGATCACCCGCATGGTGATCGAGACCCCGCAGCACTTCCTGCTCCGCGTGGCGGCGGGCCTCGCGGTGGGCGACAGCGAGCAGTCGGTGGCCGAGGTGGCCGAGCTCTACCGGCTGATGAGCCGCCTGGAGTACCTGACCTCCTCCCCGACGCTCTTCAACTCCGGCACCAAGCACCCGCAGATGTCCAGCTGCTACCTGCTGGACTCGCCGCTGGACAACCTGGACTCGATCTACAACCGCTACGCGCAGATCGCCCGGCTGTCCAAGCACGCCGGCGGCATCGGCCTGTCCTACTCCCGGATCCGCTCGCGCGGCAGCCTGATCCGGGGCACCAACGGCAAGTCCAACGGCATCGTGCCGTTCCTGCGCACCCTGGACTCCTCGGTCGCCGCGGTCAACCAGGGCGGCCGCCGCAAGGGCGCGGCCTGCGTCTACCTGGAGACCTGGCACGCCGACATCGAGGAGTTCCTGGAGCTCCGCGACAACACCGGCGAGGAGGCCCGCCGGACCCACAACCTCAACCTGGCGCACTGGATCCCGGACGAGTTCATGCGCCGGGTCAACGCCAACGAGGACTGGTCGCTGTTCTCCCCGGCCGACGTCCCCGAGCTGGTCGACCTGTGGGGCGAGGAGTTCGACGAGGCGTACCGCAAGGCCGAGCAGGCCGGCAAGGCGGTCCGCACCATCCCGGCGCAGACCCTGTACGCCCGGATGATGCGCACCCTGGCGCAGACCGGCAACGGCTGGATGACCTTCAAGGACGCCTCCAACCGGGCCGCCAACCAGACCGCCCTGCCGGGCCGTACGGTGCACTCCTCCAACCTCTGCACCGAGATCCTGGAGGTCACCGACGACTCCGAGACGGCCGTCTGCAACCTCGGCTCGGTCAACCTCGGCGCGCACGTCGCCGAGGGCGCGTCCGCCGGTGACCTGCTGAACGCGATGGACTGGGAGCGGCTGGACGCCACCGTGCGCACCGCCGTGACCTTCCTGGACCGGGTCATCGACATCAACTTCTACCCGACCACCGAGGCCGGCACCTCCAACTCCCGCTGGCGGCCGGTGGGTCTGGGCGTGATGGGCCTGCAGGACGTCTTCTTCAAGCTCCGCCTGGACTTCGACACCGCCGAGGCCCAGCAGCTCTCCACGCTGATCGCCGAGCGCATCATGCTCACCGCGTACGAGCGCTCCAGCGAGCTGGCCGAGCAGTTCGGCCGGCACGAGGCGTACGGCGAGACCCGCGCCGCCCGCGGCCAGCTGCACATCGACCACTACGACGTGACCCCGCAGTGGACCGAGCGCTGGGACGCCCTGCGCGCCAAGATCGCCGAGACCGGTCTGCGCAACTCCCTGCTGCTCGCCATCGCGCCGACCGCGACCATCGCGTCCATCGCCGGTGTGTACGAGTGCATCGAGCCGCAGGTCTCGAACCTGTTCAAGCGCGAGACCCTGTCCGGTGAGTTCCTCCAGGTCAACCCGTACCTGGTGCGGGAGCTGAAGGAGCTGGGCGTCTGGGACCAGCAGACCCGGGACGCGCTGCGCGACTCCAACGGCTCGGTCCAGGAGTTCAACTGGCTGCCCGCCGAGGTCCGTTCGCTCTACCGCACCGCGTGGGAGCTGCCGCAGCGTGCGCTGATCGACCTGGCCGCGGCCCGGATGCCCTACCTGGACCAGAGCCAGTCGCTGAACCTCTTCATGGCCGCGCCCACCATCGGCAAGCTCAGCTCGATGTACGCGTACGCCTGGAAGGTCGGTCTGAAGACCACCTACTACCTGCGCTCCCGCCCGGCCACCCGGATCGCCCAGGCGGCCCCCGGCGCCGCCCGCACCGCCGTCCCGGTGCCCGCCCCGACCATGACCCAGGCCGAGCAGGACGCCATCGCCTGCTCCCTGGAGAACCCCGAGTCCTGCGAGGCCTGCCAGTGATGACCGCCCACCCGTCGCCCGACCACCGCCCCTCCTCGCCGGCACAGAGCGCCGACAGCCCGTCCGACCGCAAGATGCTGCTCGACCCCGGCTTCGAGCTGACCCTGCGCCCGATGCGCTACCCGTCGTTCTACGACCGGTACCGGGACGCCATCAAGAACACCTGGACCGTCGAGGAGGTGGACCTGCACTCCGACGTCGCCGACCTCGCCAAGCTGAGCGAGGGCGAGCGGCACCTGATCGGCCGCCTGGTCGCCTTCTTCGCGACCGGTGACTCGATCGTCGCCAACAACGTGGTGCTGAGCCTCTACAAGCACATCAACTCCCCCGAGGCCCGGCTCTACCTGTCCCGGCAGCTGTTCGAGGAGGCCGTGCACGTCCAGTTCTACCTGACGCTGCTCGACACCTACCTGCCCGACCCGGACGACCGCGCGGCGGCCTTCGCCGCGGTGGAGAACATCCCCTCCATCGCGCAGAAGGCGCGGTTCTGCTTCAAGTACATGAACGCCGTCGACCACATCGAGTCGCTGCAGACCAAGGAGGACCGCCGGGCCTTCCTGCTCAACCTGATCTGCTTCGCGGCCTGCGTCGAGGGCCTGTTCTTCTACGGCGCCTTCGCCTACGTGTACTGGTTCCGCAGCCGCGGCCTGCTGCACGGCCTGGCGACCGGCACCAACTGGGTGTTCCGCGACGAGTCCATGCACATGGACTTCGCGATGTCCGTGGTGGACACCGTCCGCGAGGAGGAGCCCGACCTCTTCGACGACACGATGGCCAAGCAGGTCACCGAGATGCTGGAGGAGGCCGTCGAGGCCGAGCTCCAGTTCGCCCAGGACCTGTGCGGTGACGGCCTGCCCGGCATGAACACCGAGTCGATGCGCGAGTACCTGCAGGCCGTGGCCGACCAGCGGCTGGCCCGCCTCGGCCTGCCGGTCCGCTACGGCTCCACCAACCCCTTCGGGTTCATGGAGCTGCAGAACGTCCAGGAGCTGACCAACTTCTTCGAGCGCCGGGTCTCCGCCTACCAGGTCGCGGTCGAGGGCACGGTCTCCTTCGACGACGACTTCTAGGAGTCGGCGCCTTCCAGGGCACCAAGCGCGAAGGCCGGTACGGGAGTTCCCGTACCGGCCTTTGCGCTGCCGTCAGTTGTTCGGCACCGTCGCGTACTTGGGGGTGCCCTCGGCCATCTGCTTCAGGGCGTCCTTGCGGTCGCGCTTGGAGAGCTTGTCGATGTACAGGAAGCCGTACAGGTGGTCGGTCTCGTGCTGCAGGCAGCGGGCGAAGAAGCCGGTGCCCTCGACCCGGACCGGGTTGCCGTCCTTGTCCTGGCCCCGCACCGCGGCGTAGGCGGGACGCGGGAGTTCGGCGTAGGCGGTGGGGACCGAGAGGCAGCCCTCGTGGCCGTCGTCCAGGACCCGGCGGCGGTCGGCCGGGAACTCCTCCAGCACCGGGTTGATGACGTGGCCGATGTGACGGACGCCGTCGTCGTCCGGGCAGTCGTACACGAAGACCTTGAGGTCGACGCCGATCTGGTTGGCCGCCAGGCCGACGCCCTCGGCCGCGTACATCGAGGCGAACATGTCGTCGATCAGCGTGGACAGTTCGGCGTCGAAGGCGGTGACCTCCTGGCACTCGCGGTGCAGGACGGGGTTGCCGACCACGGTGATCGGACGGGCCTCGGCGTTGGAGAGGTCGGGCACCTCGCCGATCACCTTGGTGGCCTCGGGCTCCTCGTGCTCATGGTCGTGCTCGTGGTTGTGCTGGTCCGCCATCGTCGCTTCCGCTTCCGTGGATCACTTGGGTTTACCGCTCAAGAGTACGGCCCCGAAACCCACCCGGGGCCTTACCGCCCTTGCCCGGCACCGTCCTTGGCTCAGCAGACCTCTTCGAGATCGCGGTAGGCCCTGGTCCCCGGCGAGGCTGCGACCCAGCGGTCGAGCAGCCTGCGGACCAGCCCGGCGGGCGCGGCGATCCCGCACTCGCGCTCGGCCAGCCAGGACATCCCGCCGCTGCCACTGAGGTGGCTGAGGTGGCCGGGGTGGTCGAAGTCGCCGTCGTCGTGCGGGTCGTGGTGATGGGTGTGGCCGTCGTCGGCGGCCATCCGGCTCTCCGAACAGGCCCGGCAGAGCAGCCGCACCGAGGAGGTCCAGTCCTCGGCGGCGTAGCCGGCGTCGGCGACCAGCCGCTCCAGCGCGTCCCGGTCACCGGCGGTGGCCGCCTGGAGCAGCACCACGAAGGTCGGCACCGGCGAGGGCGCCCAGAGCTCGATCTCGTCGAACACGGGGTACGCCACTCCGGCGGCCACCCGCTCGCCGTGCGGCGCGCCGTCGTGCAGCACCACCTCGCCCCAGCGGCGGCCGGAGGACGGCAGCGGGATGGAGAGCACCTCGATCCGGGCCGGGTCCAGGCGTCTGCCCCAGACCACCTCGGACTCGCCCTCCGGGGAGAGCCGGACGGGTGTGGTGCCGAGGTCCAGCGACACCGGGCTGTCCAGCGCGTCGCCGGCGGGCAGCCGCAGGCCGTACGCCTGCCAGGCGCGCCGGGCGAGCGGCCAGTCCTGCAGGGCGGTCGCGGTGATCCCGAGGTTCCACCAGTCGGGGGCACCCTGCTCGCGGTCGAGCAGGGCCACGGCGCGCAGGCCGGCGCTGCGCGCCTGGTCCCAGTCCCGGCGGAACTTGTGCAACAGTGCGAGGTTGAACCAGGAGTCGGAGAGCCACGGCTCCAGGTCTGCCGCCATCACCAGCAGCGCCCCCGCGTCCTCGTAGCGGCCGTCACCGATCAGGGTGAAGGCCCGATCGGTCGTCTGCCGCCAGGTGGCCGACGGCCGGTGCCGTGCGCGGTGGAAGATCCTCACGTTCCGTCCCTGCCGTTGTCGTCCGCCAGTACCGCCGGTGCCCGCCCGAGGAGCCGGGCCGCCACCGGACGGAGCCTGCGCGGAGTCCGATGTCCGCCACCGCACCGGTGGACCGGACCGGTGGCCGTAGCCGGAACGCCCCCGGGAACCGGGCGGCCCCGGATCCGGTGTTCCACGCTACGACCGCATCCAACCACGGCAGGCTTCGACTGCGCTCCCCGCAGGTCCATTCAGTCAGCTTCGCCACCCCGCTACGTCATAATCGCGGGTCCGGCACAGCGGGTTCACCGCCCCGTCACCGCCGCTCTCACGCGCCCCCGGCCCCGGTGTCACGCCCTCGGCCGGCCGTCCCCGCGGCCCAGTCCGGCGAGCGCCGCCAGCACCCTCGGGTCGTACCGGTCACCGCGCTCCAGGCGCAGCAGTTCCAACGCCTCCAGCCGCCCGGCCGACTCCGGCAGGCCCCGCTGCCGGGCGAGGGTGACCAGCTCGTCGTGCGCGTTGGCGACCCGGATGATCCGGGCGGCCAGCGGCAGGGTCGGATCGTCCGAGCCGTCGGGGCGGCGGCACGGATCGGCCAGCCGGGCAACCTGCTGGGCGACCTGCCGCGGGACCCCGGTCTGCCGGATCACCTCACTGCCCAGCCGGGCGATCCGCTGCTGCTCGTCCTGCGGCAGCCGGGCGGTGGCGCCGCAGGGCACCGGCTCGACCAACGAGAGCTGCCCGATGTCGTGCATCAGCGCGGCGTACTCCAGCAGGGCCAGGTCCCGGGTGCCGAGGCCGAGCAGGCGGCCGAGCGCGCAGGCGGTGTCGGCGACCCGGCGGGCGTGGCCCGGCGGGGTGTAGCCGGCCACCTCGGTGGCACGGGCGAGGGTCTCGATGGTCTGCCCGGTGGTCGCCCGGACCGCCGCCGCCCGCCGGAAGGACGCCTGGGCGAGCAGCAGCGGGGTGCAGAACAGCGGCAGCGCCCACAGCCCCGTCTCGGCCGCCAGCAGGCTGATCAGCATGCCGGTGGCGACGATCGCCGAACCGATGCCGAGCAGCGAGCGCAGCTCGTCCCCCAGAGCGGCGGCGAACCGCAGGCCGGTCCTGGCCCGGTGCAGCCCGGCGGCCAGCACGGCGTCGAAGAGCGCGGCGAGCAGGGCGATCCCGCTGACGAACAACCCGTACGCCGGACCGGTGCAGTCGGCCCGGTCGAGGGCGCCGCTGTCGTACAGCGGCTGGAACAGGGCGGCCGCGAAGGCGACCGTGAGCAGGCGGCGGGCGACCGCGTCCACCCTCGCCGGGCCCGGCGCCCGGAACGGCGGTACGGCGCCGCTGACCATCCCGAGACCGGCGACCGCGATCACCTGCAGCACCCCGTGCGAGGTCGGCAGCCCGCGCAGCGGGCCGAGCAGCGCGTACGCCAGTGCGGCGGCGGTACCGATCGGCGCCTGCTCGCGGTCTCCCGGCAGGGTGATCCGCACCCGCTCGCCGACCGCGATCACGGCGGCGAAGGCGGCCGCGGTGACCGGATCGGCGGGCCCGTCGTACACCAGCTCGCCGAGCCCGGCCGCCAGCAGCGCGGCGGCGGTCAGCCGGACCGCCCGTACCCAGACCGCCTCGGTGCTCACCACCCCGACCACCCCGCTCCCGGACCGGCCGCGGACCGCACCGCGGCCTCCCGTACGGCTGCGCGCGGTGCCGCCGGTCGCGGTACCGGTGCGCACCGCGCCCCCGGGCGCCGTACCGCCGTGCGCCGCGCCGCCGCGCGGCCGCCTCCGGCCCGGGCAGCCGCCCTCCGGTCACCGCCGCCCGCGCGCGCCCGCGTCACCTCGCGCCGCCCGCGCGCTCCGAGCGACCCGCACGCGCCGCGCGCCCCTGCGGGGCGAGCGCCCTGGCGGGCTCCGGCACACCGAGCGGGATGTCCGGCACCTCTCCGGCCCAGCCGCCCGGCGGCGGCAGGACTGGCTCCCACCCGTGCTCCGCGACCGCCGCGATCAGCGCCCGCACCATCGCCGGGTCGAACTGGCTGCCCGCACACCGCTCCAGCTCGGCGACCGCCTCGGCGACCGGCCGGCCGCGCCGGTAGGACCGGGTGGAGGTCATCGAGTCGAAGGCGTCCGCGACCGAGATGATCCGGGCGAACTCGGGGATCCGGTCCCCGGTCAGTCCGTCCGGGTAGCCTCGCCCGTCCAGCCGCTCGTGGTGGTGCAGGATCCCGGCCCGGCCCTCCTCGCCGAGAAAGGCGATGTCCCGGATCAGCTCGTGCCCGAAGACCGGGTGCACCTCGACCGCCCGCCGCTCCTCCTCGCTCAGCGGACCGTTTCTGCGGAGCAGCTCGGTCGCCACGCCCAGCTTTCCGACGTCGTGGAGCGTGCCGGCGAAGTGCAGGGTGCGCAACCGCTCCTCCACCATGCCGAGCTGGCCGGCGATCAGCACGGCCGCCCGGCCGACCCGTTCACTGTGCCCCCTGGTGTACGCGTCCTTGATCTCCACGGCCTGCACCAGCGCCTGGACGGCGGTCTGCTGGGCCACCCGCTCCCGGTGCCCCTGGGCGAAGACCCAGGCAGAGATGGTGAACGGCAGCAGCGCGAGCACCGCCGCGAAAGCGCCGTACGGGCCCCGCCAGAGGAGCGCCACCATCAGCCCGCCGGCCCCGTGCACCAGCGCCGGCAGCACCACCGCGAGCGGACCGCGCAGCGCTGCCCCGGGCCGGGGCCGGCCGGGCGGCCGCGGTCCGACGAGCCGTCGCATCACCGTCACCAAAGCGCTGTTGATCAGGCAGAACGCCGCCACCGAGGCCAGCGAGGGAAGCAGTGCCGCCGGGACCTCGGAGCCGAACAACAGCCGTGGGCCGTCCGTCAGGTGGAAGACCACCCCGGCGGTCCAGGCCGAGACGGCGAGCTGCGCGCCGTTCCAGAGCCGGCGCGGCGCGCGGCGCCGGTCCGGGTACCCCACGAGTGCGGCGGGGAGGGCGACCAGGGCTGCGGCGGCCGGAGGCAGCATCAGGACCCCGGCGAACAGCACCGGGAAGAACGCCGGGCTGCCGGCGGGGCTCGCCCGCACCGGACGGTCGGTCCGGCGCAGCAGCACGTTCCAGAACCGGTGGTAGGGGGTGGGCAGGCCCTGCGCCAGACCGTCCCAGCAGCAGTGCAGGAAGGCCAGCAGTGCCACCCCTGACCAGTCGACCGTGCTGCCCAGCCAGCCCAGTGGGCCGTCGGCGGGCAGTGCCAGGGTCAGCAGGCAGCCGGTCGCAGCGACCGGCACCGCCGCCAGGCAGCCGACGGTGCGCCGGCACGGACGCCGGGTGTCCCGAAGTCCGGGTGCCGCCCCGCCCGCCACGGCGGCCTCTCGGTCCTCACCAGCGATCTCCGCCTCCCCGCCATGGCCGCAGTTCCCCGCCGGACCGCACGGCTTGAGGGTCCGTCAGAGGAGGATAGGGCCCCATCGGGGCGCGCGGAGGCGCGAAGACACATTGCCATGGTCGACGCACTGTCAGCTCACCCGAAAGAGTGATTCGACCGGCCGATGGTCACGGCGCGACCGCTCCGGGGCGGTACGACCGCACCGGGCGGCCGGGGGGTGACGCCTACTCGGACGTCGCGAGGGAGCTCTGCGCGTTGCTCTGCGCGCCGTGGCCCGCCTTCTCCTCGGCCGAGACCTCGACGGTGGGCGCCGAGTCACCGGAGCGCTGCCCGGCGCGGATGCTGTCGATCCGGGCCAGCACCTTGCCGCGCAGGTCGGCAGGCGTGTCGTCACAGCCGCAGGAGCGCTTGATCAGCGCCTTGATGGCCTGTTCGAGGCCGTACTTCTCCAAGCAGGGCGAGCACTCCTCGAAGTGCACCCTCAGCTTGGCGCAGTCACCCTCGGCCATCTCGTTGTCGAGGAATTCATAGAGGTGGTCGAGGACCTCGCCACACTCGGTGTCGTGCGGATCGCCGCAGCTCATGAGCCCGCGCCCTTCGCTTCCTGCCCTGCTCCGCTACCTGCCGGAACGAGCCCGCGCTCACGGGCGTAGTCCTCCAGCATGCCGCGCAACTGGCGGCGGCCCCGGTGCAGTCGGGACATCACCGTACCGATGGGTGTACCCATGATGTCCGCGATCTCCTTGTACGCAAACCCCTCGACGTCCGCGAGGTAGACCGCGATGCGGAACTCCTCCGGAATGGCCTGGAGGGCGTCCTTCACATCACTGTCCGGCAGATGGTCGAGCGCCTGGGCCTCGGCCGAGCGCAGACCGGTCGACATGTGGGACTCGGCCCGCGCCAGCTGCCAGTCCTCGATCTCCTCGGCGGCGGTGCGCTGGGGCTCGCGCTGCTTCTTGCGGTACGAGTTGATGAACGTGTTGGTGAGGATCCGGTACAGCCACGCCTTGAGGTTGGTGCCCTCACGGAACTGGTGGAACGACGCGTACGCCTTGGCGAACGCCTCCTGCAGCAGATCCTCGGCGTCGGCAGGGTTGCGGGTCATCCGCAGCGCGGCGGAGTACATCGGGTCGAGGTAGCCCAGGGCGTCGCGCTCGAAGCGCCCCCGCCGGGCCGCCTCGGTCTCGCTCTCCGACGCCCGGAAGGTGTCCTCGCCGATCGCGTCGGCCAGTTCGTCGCCCGTGAGAACCTCGCTCACCGGCAGCACCTCGCCCGACTCGGCCTCGTCCTCGGTCCCGACGACCGGACCCACCTCCTCGGCTTTGCGGGCACGGCCCACCGCGGGCCCACCCGACAGCGAGGATATCGGGCTCACCGGCTTCTCGCTCGTGGCCAGCCACTCGGACCAGACCGGCAGCGCGGCGTCCATCGCCGCCCGCTCGTCCGGCCGCTCGGGGCACGCGATCGAACCCATGTGTGCTGCCTTTCCACGCGGCTCACCTGCTGACGGTGGTGTTAACCAGAGCGCCCCGCCCGGCATTCCCGCCCGGCCCCGCGGACTTGGACCGACCGGGAATGGGGCCCGCGGCGTCGTGCGCCGGTCGGTCCCACCGACGTGCTTCCTCCCGAAGTCCGCTCAACAGACCTCGAGGATCCAGTCGCCGACCGCCCCGGTGATCAGCTCCAGCGCCTCGTCCTGGCCGTACGGCGCCCGCTTGGGCACGGCGAAGCCGTGGCTCCCGTACGGGACGGCGACCAGGCGGTGGCCCTCGGGCAGCTCCGGGAACTCCTCCGGCGTCCCGAAGGTGTCCTTCTCCCCCTGCACCACCAGGGTCGGACGGCCGGAGCCCAGCAGCTCCTCGGCCCGGCTCTTCTGCGGCTTTCCCGGCGGATGGAGCGGGAAGGCCAGCGCCAGCACCGCGGCGGCACCGGCACCGGCGGCCGTCCGGCAGGCCACCCGGGCCCCGGCACTGCGGCCGCCGGCCACCAACGGCATTCCCTCACCGGCGAGTTGGGCCATCACCGGAAGCCAGCCCGCGTCCAGTGTCCCCGGTGCGGGGGCAACCTTCCTGCCCGCGACCCGCCAGGGCTGCTCGACCAGCGCGACCGTGATGCCGCGCGCCGGCAGTCCGGCGGCCAGCGCCTGCAGATCGACCGCCTCGACCCCGCCACCCGCGCCGTGCCCGAGCGCGAGCAGCGCCCTGGGGCGGCCGGCGGCCGGGTACCGGGTGATCCTGGCCTCGCCGACGGGGGTGGTCACGAGGGTCTGCACGGCGGCTCCTGGATTTTCGGCGGATCGGCCTCGACTGTGTCAGATGGGGCTGGCTCAGAGGATCTCGGAAGAGATCGGAAGAGCTCAGAAGAGCATCGTGCCGTCGTTGCCGTTCTCGTCGAGCGGCTCGAGCAGTTCGGGCCCGTTGTTGCGGATGCTGCCGACCGCCGGGGAGACCGGGACGGCCTGCAGCGCGCCGGGGGCGGGCGGAACGAGCAGCGGCCGCAGCTCCTCGGCGTTGTCCAGGGCCGGGTCCAGCCAGGCGTCGAACGCGGACGGGTCCAGGAAGAGCGGCATCCGCTCGTGGATCGGGGCCAGCGCCGGTTCGGCGTCCGTCGTCACGATGGTGCAGGTCACCCGCCAGGCCGCCGGATCGTCGGCCGGCACCCCGCGGTCCCGCCAGAACTCGTACAACCCGGCCAGGGCCAGCACCTGGCCGTCCACCCGGCTGACGAAGAACGGCTGCTTGCGGGGCTTGCCCCGCTCGCCGGGCATGGTCTGCCACTCGTAGTAGCCGTCGACCGGCAGCAGACAGCGCCGGGAGGCGAAGGCCTGGCGGTAGGCGGGCTTCTCGTGCACGGTGTCGGAACGGGCGTTGATCATCTTCACCGCCGTCTCGGCCGACCTCGACCAGCACGGCACCAGGCCCCAGCGCAGCACCCGCAGCTGGCGGACCGGCTCGCGCTCCCCCTTGGGAGCGCGGTCCAGCACCGCGTACACCGAGTCGGTCGGCGCCACGTTCCAGCTCGGCACGATGGTCTCGGCCGGGTCCCACTGCCTGACTCCGAAGACCTCGACCAGGTCCTCGGGCTTGGTGGTGGAGGCGAAGCGTCCGCACATGCGGCCAGCTTGCCATGCGCCCCCGCTCCGCCGTGCCCCGTCCGCGAAGAGAACCGCGAAGTACCGCCCGGCCGTCCTGCCATGGGAGGCTGCCACTCGGACCAAGAGCGGCCGGGCCGAGACCGACCACGGAGGGCAGGGCATGGACAGCGCGTACGTATGGCACCTGGTGGTCGGCTCGCAGCCCGGGCCGCCGAGCTGGGTGGCCCCGGCCACGGCGGCGGTGGCGCTGCTCGCCGTACTGCTGCGACCCCTCTGGCGGTTCAGCCGCAACGTGGTGACCATCGCGCACGAGGGCGGGCACGGCCTGGCCGCGGTGCTCACCCGGCGCCGGCTGGCCGGTATCCGGCTGCACTCGGACACCTCCGGCCTGACCATCTCCTCCGGGCCGCCCACCGGCCCCGGCATGATCCTCACCGCGGCCGCCGGGTACACCGCACCGCCACTGCTCGGGCTCGGCGGCGCCGCGCTGCTCGCCGGGCAGCACATCGCCCAGCTGCTGTGGATCGGGATCGTGTTGCTGGCGGCCGTCCTGATCATGGTGCGGAACGCCTTCGGCCTGCTCTCCGTGGTCCTCACCGGCGCGGCCTTCGTACTGATCTCCTGGTACGGCGGCGGCGAGCTGCAGGCGGTCTTCGCCTATCTGGGCGTCTGGTTCCTGCTGTTCGCCGGGGTCCGCCCGGTGGCCGAGCTCCAGGCCAAGCGCCGCCGCGGCGAGGCCCCCGACTCCGACGCCGACCAGCTCGCCCGGCTCACCGGCGTCGCCGGCATCCTCTGGGTCACCCTCTTCCTGGTGATCGCCCTGTCCTGCCTCCTCGCCGGCGGCACCTGGCTGATGTCCAGCTGACCCGACCGGAGGCGCGGACCCCGCTCGGACCGGCCGCGCACGCACGGCCGGGGGCGCCGGCGGGCTCACCACGCCTCCGGCGTGTCTTCGCAGAACGCGCGTCCGCCATTCGAATAGGAACGAAGCCCTGAATTCCCGGGCCCCTAGACTTGTCCACATGACCGAAGCCCTGTGGCCCGCCCCCGTTGCGACCGGCGCCGTCGACGCGACCGTCACCATCCCCGGCTCCAAGTCGGCGACCAACCGTGCCCTGGTGCTGGCCGCCCTCGCGGACAGCCCAGGCTGGGTGCGCCGTCCGCTGCGCAGCCGTGACTCCCAGCTGATGGCCGACGGCCTGCGGGCACTCGGCGTCACCGTCGAGGAGACGGTCAACACCGCCAGCGGCGGATTCGGCGGCGGTGAGGCCTGGCGGGTCATCCCGGCCGGCCAGCTCCGCGGCCCGGCCCAGGTGGACGTCGGCAACGCCGGCACCGTGATGCGCTTCCTGCCGCCGCTCGCGGTGCTCGCCGACGGCCCGGTGCACTTCGACGGCGACCCGCGCTGCTACGAGCGGCCGCAGCACGGCGTGATCAACGCCCTGCGCGCGCTCGGTGCCAGGATCGACGACGGCGGACGCGGTGGCTTCCCGCTCACCGTGCACGGCTCCGGTGCGCTGGACGGCGGCCCGGTCGAGCTGGACGCCTCGTCCTCCTCCCAGTTCATCAGCGCCCTGCTGCTCTCCGGCGCCCGCTACAACAACGGCGTGGAGATCCGGAACATCGGCGGCAGCGTCCCCTCGCTGCCGCACATCCGGATGACTGTGGACATGGTCCGCAAGGCCGGTGCCCAGGTGGACGCGCCCGAGGACGGCGGCGAGAAGGACGTCTGGCGGGTCACCCCGGGCGCACTGATCGGCCGCGACCTGGTGGTCGAGCCGGACCTCTCCAACGCCGCGCCGTTCTTCGGCGCCGCGCTGGTCACCGGCGGTCGGGTGACGGTCCGCGACTGGCCCAGGCACACCTACCAGCCGGGCGACCAGCTGCGCGGGATCTACACCGAGATGGGCGGCAGCTGCCGCTTCACCGACGACGGCCTGGAGTTCTCCGGCACCGGCCGGATCCGCGGCATCGAGGCCGACCTGCACGACGTCGGCGAGCTCACCCCGGTGATCGCGGCGGTGGCCGCGCTGGCCGACTCCGAGTCCCACCTGTACGGCATCGCCCACCTGCGGATGCACGAGACCGACCGCCTGGCCGCGCTGGCCAAGGAGATCAACGACCTCGGCGGCGACGTCACCGAGACCGAGGACGGCCTGCGGATCCGTCCGCGCCCGCTGCACGGCGGCGTCTTCCACACCTACGAGGACCACCGGCTGGCCACCGCCGCCGCGGTGCTCGGCCTCGCGGTCGAGGGCGTCCAGGTCGAGAACGTGGCCACCACCGCCAAGACGCTGCCCGACTTCCCGCAGATGTGGGCCGATCTCCTGGGCCAGGGCTGAGGGAGTACTGCACAATGCGCCGCTACGGCAAGGACGCCGACGAGGACGACATCCGCAACCGCCCGGCCCGCCGGGGATCCCGGCCGCGGACCCGGATCCGGCCCAAGCACGAGGACGCCGCCGAGGCGATGATCCTCACCGTGGACCGGGGGCGGCTCACCTGCCTGGTGGACGCCGGGACCAAGCACGAGCGCGAGGTCGTCGCCATGAAGGCCCGCGAACTGGGCCGCAAGGGTGTGGTCGTCGGCGACACCGTCAGCGTGGTCGGCGACCTCTCCGGTGAGCCGGACACCCTGGCCCGGATCGTCCGGGTCGAGGAGCGCACCTCGGTCCTGCGGCGCACGGCGGACGACGACGACCCGTTCGAGCGGATCGTCGTCGCCAACGCCGAGCAGCTGGCCATCGTCACCGCCCTGGCCGACCCCGAGCCCCGGCCCCGGCTGATCGACCGCTGCCTGGTGGCCGCGTACGACTCCGGCATGGAGCCGCTGTTGGTCCTCACCAAGTCCGACCTGGCCTCGCCCGAACCGCTGCTGGAGTCGTACGCGCCGCTGGGCATCCGCTACGTGGTCACCCGGCGGGACGAGCTGGCCACCACCGGCGCGGAGGCCGTCCGGGAGCACCTGCGCGGGCGGTCCACCGTGTTCATCGGACACTCCGGCGTCGGCAAGACCACCCTGGTCAACGCACTGGTCCCGGAGCACCAGCGGACCACCGGCCGCGTCAACGCGGTGACCGGGCGCGGCCGGCACACCACCGTCTCCGCGCTCGCCCTGCGACTGCCCCCGCCGCCCGGTGCCAAGCCGGGCTCCAAGAAGGCGCTCAACTGCGGCTGGGTGATCGACACTCCGGGCTTCCGCTCCTTCGGCCTCTCGCACATCGATCCGTCCCGGGTGATCCACGCCTTCCCCGACCTGGAGCCCGGTACCGTCGAGTGCCCGCGGGCCTGCAGCCACGACGAACCCGACTGCGCCCTCGACACCTGGGTCACCGACGGCCACGCCGAGCCCGCCCGGCTCTACTCCCTGCGCCGCCTGCTCGCCACCCGGGAGACCCGCGAGGGCGACTAGGGCCCGACCGGCCGGCCCGGATCAGGGCGGACCGGGGCGCGCGGGCCTCCCCGCGCCCCCGGTGCGGCTTCGGAGGTGTCGGACGGCCCAGGCGTGGCGATCATAGGAAGGTCAGTCCTCGACGCGGCAGGGAGTCAGCTCGATGGCATGGGCCTTGGTGATCATCGCCGGTCTGCTGGAGACCGGGTTCGCGGTCAACCTCAAGCTGAGCGACGGCTTCACCAAGCTCTGGCCCACCATCGGCTTCGCCTGCTTCGCCCTCGGCAGCTTCGGCCTGCTGACCCTCTCCCTCAAGTCCCTCCCGGTGGGCAGCGCCTACGCGGTCTGGACCGGCATCGGCGCGGCCGGCACCGCGGTCTACGGCATGATCTGGCTGAACGAGGCCACCACCGGGCTCAAGCTGCTCTCGATCACCATGGTCATCGCGGGCGTGGTCGGCCTCCAGCTCAGCGGCACCGGTCACTGACCGTTTCGCCCAGCGAGCCGCTCCGGCGCCACCGCCACGGCCTCGGTAGTGTTCGAGCATGGCCGACTACCACGATGACCTCCGCCTTGCCCACGTCCTCGCCGACTCGGCCGACTCCGTCACCATGGAGCGCTTCAAGGCGCTGGACCTCAAGATCGAGACCAAGCCCGACCTCACCCCGGTGAGCGACGCCGACAAGGCCGCCGAGGACCTGATCCGCGGCGTCCTCCAGCGGGCCCGGCCGCGCGACGCGGTGCTCGGCGAGGAGTTCGGCCTGCAGGGCTCGGGCCCCCGCCGCTGGGTGGTCGACCCGATCGACGGCACCAAGAACTACGTCCGCGGCGTGCCGGTCTGGGCCACCCTGATCGCACTGCTCGAGGAGGGCCCGGACGGCGAGCAGCAGCCGGTGGTCGGCCTGGTCTCCGCCCCGGCGCTGGGCCGCCGTTGGTGGGCGGCGAAGGGCCTGGGCGCCTACTCCGGACGCAGCCTGGCGAAGGCGACCCGGATCGAGGTCTCCAAGGTGTCCCGGATCGAGGACTCCTCGCTCTCCTACTCCTCCCTCACCGGCTGGGAGGACCGCGGCCGGCTGGACGCCTTCCTCGGCCTCTCCCGCTCCTGCTGGCGGACCCGCGCGTTCGGTGACTTCTGGTCGTACATGATGGTCGCCGAGGGCGCGGTGGACCTGGCGGCCGAACCGGAGCTGAGCCTGTGGGACATGGCGGCACCGTGCGTGATCGTCCAGGAGGCGGGCGGCCGGTTCACCGGCCTGGACGGGGTGGACGGCCCGAACGGCGCCGACGCGGTGGCCTCCAACGGACTGCTGCACGAGGAGACGCTGCGCCGGCTGGGCGTCTGAGGCACGGAGCGCGGATGGATGCGGGCCCTGGAACCGGTACGGAGCCGGTTCCAGGGCCCGCGGCCTGGGTGGTGGCCGGTTACTTCTGCTTGCGCAGCTCCCGCACCGCGTCCTCCAGGCGCCGGCCGTAGTCGGCGTCGGCCTTGCGGAAGTTGTCGATCGCCCGCTCGACGATGTCGTCGCGGTCGGCCGAGACCTTGGCGATGAAGCCGGCCAGGTTGGCGATCAGGCGCTGCTTCTCGTCCTCGGAGAACAGCCGGTAGAGGTTGCCGGCCTGGACGAAGTCGTTGTCCTCGGCGTGCGAGGGGGCCACGTGGTTGCCGGTGGCACCGGTGACCGGGATGGCGGACCAGAGCGGCCGGCCGGTCTCGACCGGGCCGCCGAAGCTGTTCGGCTCGTAGTTCTTCTGGCGGCCGTGGCGGCCGTCGTAGAGGTAGCCGTCCCGGCTGTTGGTGCGCGCCTCGGTGGCGTGCGGGCGGTTCACCGGCAGGTGGTCGGCGTTGATGCCGACGCGGTAGCGGTGGGCGTCCGCGTAGGCGAACAGGCGGCCCTGGAGCATCTTGTCGGGGGACGGCCCGATGCCGGGCACGAAGTGCGCCGGGGAGAAGATCGACTGCTCGACCTCGGCGAAGACGTTCTCCGGGTTGCGGTTGAGCTCCAGCTTGCCGATCTCGATCGGCGGGTAGTCCGTGTGCGGCCAGACCTTGGTCAGGTCGAACGGGTTGAAGCGGTAGGCGGCGGCGTCGGCGGCCGGCATGATCTGCACCTGGACCGTCCAGGTCGGGAACTCGCCGCGCTCGATCGCCTCGCGCAGGTCGCGCTGGTGACTGTCCGGGTCGTCGCCGGCGAGCTTGTTGGCCTCGTCCTGGGTGAGGTTCCTGATGCCCTGGTCGGTCTTGAAGTGGTACTTGACCCAGAAGTACTCGCCGGCCTCGTTCTGCCACTGGTAGGTGTGCGAGCCGTAGCCGTTCATGTGGCGGTAGGAGGCCGGGATGCCGCGGTCACCGAAGAGCCAGGTCACCTGGTGGGTCGACTCGGGCGACAGGCCCCAGAAGTCCCAGACGTTGTCCGCCTCCTGCGAGCCGGTGTACGGGTCGCGCTTCTGGGTGTGGATGAAGTCGGGGAACTTGATGGCGTCCTTGATGAAGAACACCGGGGTGTTGTTGCCGACGAGGTCGTAGTTGCCGTCCTCGGTGTAGAACTTCAGCGCGAAACCGCGTGGGTCGCGGACCGCGTCGGCCGAGCCGAGGTTGCCCGCCACGGTGGAGAAGCGCAGGAAGGTCTCGGTCTGCTTGCCGACCTCGGACAGGAACCTGGCCCGGGTGTAGGCGGTGAGGTCGGCGGTCACGGTGAAGGTGCCGTAGGCGGCGGCGCCGCGGGCGTGCACCACGCGCTCCGGAATGCGCTCCCGGTTGAAGTGCGCGAGCTTCTCGAACAGCAGTTGGTCCTGGATCAGCGCCGGGCCGCCTATACCGGCGGTCTCCGTGTTCTGGTTGTCCGCGACGGGGGCACCGGCCTCCGTGGTGAGGGTGGGCCGCAGCTCGTCCTGGGTCGTCATGTCAGTGCCTCCGAAGTCATCCGGTCGTGACAGGACTCGATCCTAGCTTGGACTTTGTCTAAGTCAACACTGGAACCAACTCCGGAACGTGGCTTACCCTGTGTCCATGAGTGACCTGCTGGAACGACTTCGCGGACGTGGGTGGCGCCTGACCTCGCAGCGGCGCGTCGTGGCCGAGGTCCTCGATGGTGACCATGTGCACCTGACCGCTGACGAGGTGCACGCCCGTGCGGCGGAACGGCTCCCCGAGATCAGCCGCGCCACCGTCTACAACACCCTCGGCGAGTTGGTGAGCCTCGGCGAGGTGCTCGAGGTCAGCACCGACGGGCGCGCCAAGCGGTACGACCCCAACGCGCACCATGCCCACCAGCACCTGATCTGCTCCGGCTGCGGTGCAATCCGCGACGTCCACCCCCAGGGCGATCCGATCGCCGCCCTGCCCGACGCCGAGCGCTTCGGCTTCGTCATCTCGGGCGCCGAGGTCACCTACCGGGGCCTCTGCCCGGACTGCGCGAGACGCTAGTTCCTCCCACCGCGTGCACACGGCGGAGCACCCCCCTGCCGCACCGCGGCGCCGAAGGCGCCACGACCGGACGCGGACACCCCACGGTGCGCGCGGCTCCCCGCGCCCCCGTCGGCTCTCCCGCGCCGCTAAGCCACTCAAGCGCTGAGCTCCGAGTGCAGCGCGCCGAGCAGCCGGGCCGCCCGCTCCGCGACCTCCGCCGGCCCGTACTCCGTCGCCCGGCGGCAGTAGCTCTCCGCCTGCAGCGGCTCGCCCCGTCGCAGCGCGAGCAGCGCCAGTCGCAGCGCCGCCCGCCCGTGCCCGGCGTCGGCGGCCCGGGTGTACCAGATCATCGCCTCGGCCTCGCTGTCCTGCCGGGCCAGCAGCAGCCCCAGGTTGAAGGCCGCACTCCGGCTGCCCGCCTCCGCAGCCCGTCGGTACCAGCTCTCGGCGATCTCCAGCGCGCCGCGCTCCGCGGCCCGTACGCCCATCCGCACCTGCGCCCGCCGGTGCCCGGCGTCGGCGGCCACCGCGTACCAGTGCTCGGCCTCCGCGTCCGCGTCGCCGCGCCGGTCCAGCAGCGACGCCAGCCGGAACGCGCCCTCGGCCGAGCCGCCCGTCGCCGCCTGCCGGTAGCGCTCCAGTGCGGCGGCCAGGTTGCCCCGCTGCTCCTGGGCCACCGCCAGCTGCAGCGCGGCCTCGCCGTGCCCCTCCGCGGCGGCGCGCGCGTACCACTCCTGCGCCTGCTGCTGCTCCCCGCGCCCGGCGTGCAGGACGCCCAGGTTGAAGGCGCCGTCCACACTGCCCGCCTCGGCGGCCTTGGAGAACCAGGGCTCGGCCCCGGACTCGTCGCCGCGCTGGAGCAGCACCACGGCCAGCGCGTTGCACGCCTCCCGGTGTCCGGCGTACGCGGCCCGCCGGTACCACTGCTCGGCCTGCGCCTCGCGGCCGGCACTCGTGCAGAGGAGCCCGAGGTTGAAGGCGCCGTTGTGGTCGCCCGCGTCCATCGCGACCCGGTACCAGCGCTCGGCCTCGGTGGCCTCGCCCCGGCTCGCGTGCAGCGCGCCGAGCGCGTTGGCGGCCATGCCGTCGCCCGCCTCGGCGGCCTGCTGCCACCACTCGGCGGCGGCGCTCGGGTCCCCGGCGTCGCGCAGCAGGAAGCCCAGCGCGCAGGCCGCCCTGGCCTCGCCGTTCTGCGCGCCCTGCCGGTACCAGCGGGCGGCCTCGTCGGCGCAGGACGGGTCCTGGTCGGCCCGCTCCTCCAGCAGCACGCCCAGCCGCAGCGCGGCGCGGGCGTGGCTGCGGGCGGCGGCGGTGCGGTACCAGGTCTCGGCGGTCTCCTTGTCCCCGGCCGCCTCGCGCATCCGGGCCAGCCGGTACGCGGCCTCGCGGTGGCCCGCGTCGGCGGCGACCCGGAACCAGCGCTCGGCCCGGACGTCCCGCCGATGCTCCATCAGGTCGCCCAGCGCGTACGCCCCGAGCGGGTGTCCCTGCTCGGCGGCGAAGTGCAGCCAGTACTCGGCCGCCTCCTCCTCGCCCTGGTCGCGCAACTGCAGGCCGAGCGCGTGCGCGGCCGGCGCACTGCCGGCGACCGCGGCCTGCCGCCACCACTGGGCGGCCTCGGCACGGTGACCGCGCTGGTGCAGCAGCACGCCGAGGTTGTTGGCGGCCGCACGCAGCCCGGCGGCCGCGGCACTGCGCAGGTACGGCTCGGCGTCCTCCAGGTCGCCTCGGCGCAGCAGCAGCGCGCCGAGCTGGCTGGCCGCGTTGGCGTCTCCGTCGTCGGCGGCCTGCCGGTGCCTGGACTCCAGTGCGGCCTGCTCGCGGGCGGCCAGCGCGGACTCGAAGCTGGTCTCCTCCGTGTCGTCCGGCTCGGCGTCGGACGCGGCGGGGTAGGGGCCGATGGCGTCGAGGAGTTGCCGGGCGGAGACGTGCACCAGCCGCTCCGGCCCCGAGCCGGTGACCTGTTCCGGCCCGCCGGTCAGGCTGCTGGTGCGCTGGGTGGGCAGGGCCCGCTGGGTGTCCTCGGGGCCGATCGCCCACGCCTCGGTGTCGGCGTCAGTGGGCGGCATGCCCGCTCCGGCGCCGGGTGCCGGGGCGGCACCCTTGGCCGGGGTGGGCCGCGCTCCCGAATCGTTCCTGCCGATCAGCTTCATGCCGACTCCCGCTCCCCCAGAGTGCTGCGGCATCCTCCCCCAGCCTTCGGCCGGGGGGACCCCCTGGGGTGCACCGGACCGGACGGTTCGTCAACCGTCCCCCCACTTCCCCCATGTGGTCCATCGTCGCATCACCCGCAACCCGCGTACACCTGCTCCGGCCGTTTTGGCGGAGCGGGCCGAAGCCCGGCGAGATTGCTTCGGCGCTTTGTCGATTTCCCGACACTTGAGCCCCACAAACCCCGGTCACGCATAGTACCGGAGCGGCTCGACGCGCCGGGCGGACATGCAGCAGGCCCGGCAGACGAATCTGCCGGGCCTGCTTGCTACTGAGTAGCGGGGACAGGATTTGAACCTGCGACCTCTGGGTTATGAGCCCAGCGAGCTACCGAGCTGCTCCACCCCGCGTCGGTGGTTAAACCATAGCACGGTGGCGGGGTAGCCCAGAAATCGCTTACCGCGGGAAGGCCGCAGCTCAGGGACTACTGGGGGGGCGAGGCCGACGGCGTAGGCGTGGACGCCGGCGGGGCCGGGGCGGGCGTCGCCGGGGCCGGGGTGGCCCCGCCGCTCCTCTGCTGGGCGGCGGCGGCCGCGTTGAGCGCGTCCTGAAGGGCCTTCTGGTCCTGGCCGTACCTGGTCCAGTCACCGTTCTTCAGCGCGTCCTGGCCGTCGCTGAACGCCTTCTGGGCGTCCTGCAGCGCCTTGTCCAGCTCCGGGTTGGCCCCGGCGCCGGTGCTCGGCGGGGCGGTCGGGGTGGTGCCCGGAGCCGTCGGGCTGGTGGGCGCGGTCGGGGTGGCCGGTGTGCCGCCCGCCGCGCTGCCCAGCACCTTCGCCAGGGCCTCGGCCAGGCTGTTCTCCAACGCGACGTTGCTGGTGCCGTTGCCGTACACCGCCAGCACCTTCTGCAGCACCGGAACCTTGGCGCTGCGGCCCACCAGGTAGACCGGCTCGATGTTGAGGAAGTCGCCGCCGACCGGAAGCGTCAGCAGGTTGCCGTACTCGATGTCGGAGTCGCTGCCGGTCTTCAGCAGGGTGAGCTTGTTGGCGACCGCCTGGTCGGAGTTGAACCTCGCCTGGGTCAGCTTCGGCCCGAGCGCCCCGGCGCCGGTCGGCACCTTGAGGATCCTGATCTTCCCGTAGTCCGGCCCGGGATCCGCGTCGACGGCCATGAAGGCGGCCAGGTTGTCCCGGCCGCCGGGCACGAAGCTGCTGGTGAGCGAGAAGCTCGCACTCTGCTGGTCGGGCATCCGCACCGTCAGGTAGTACGGCGGCTGGACCTCGCCGGTGTTGGTGGTCGGGTCGGCCGGCACCTGCCAGATGTCGGTACCGTTGAAGAACGCGGTGGCGTCGGTCATGTGGTACATGCCGAGCATGTCGCGCTGCACCTTGAACATGTCCTGCGGGTAGCGCAGGTGCGGCAGCAGCGCGCTCGGGATGTCGGACCGGGCCTTGACGGTGCCCGGGAACGCCTTCATCCAGGTCTTCAGCACCGGGTCGGCACCGTCCCACTGATAGAGCGTCACCTCGCCGGTGTAGGCGTCCACCGTCGCCTTCACCGAGTTGCGGATGTAGTTGACCTTGTTGACGGCGGTGAGGGTCCGGCCGCGCTGATCGGTCAGCGAGTCCTTGGTGACGTCGCCCAGGGTGGTCCTGGAGGAGAACGGGTAACCGTCCGAGGTGGTGTAGCCGTCCAGCACCCAGAGCAGCTTCTTGCCCACGACCACCGGGTACGGGTCGGCGTCGATGGAGAGCCAGGGGGCGACCTTCTCGACCCGCTCCTTGGGGGTGCGGTCGTAGATCACCCGGGCGCCGTCGGTGATCGCCCCGGAGTAGAGGATCTGCGGCTCGGTGAACTTCACCGCGTACGCGGCCCGGGTCAGCACGTTGTCCAGCGAGACGCCGCTGCCGCCGGCGTACCGGTAGGTCGGGTCGGGCCCGGAATCCGAGGTGTAGTCGATCTCGTCGTTGCTGCCGCCGACGATCGAGTACTCCGGGCTCTTCTCGCCGTAGTAGACCCGCTGCTGGTAGTCGCCGAACGAACCGGTGGTCGGCAGTGCGGACTCGGTGTAGACCGGGTTGCCGTCCTTGTCGACCTGGTTGCCCTTGGCGGCCACCACGCCGTAGCCGTGGGTGTACTTGAAGTGGTCGTTGATCCAGTTGCGCTGCTGCACGCCGTTCAGGTCGAGCTCGCGCACGCCCAGCACGGTGTCCTGCTGGCCGTACCGGTCGACGTCCAGGGTCTTGGGGAAGGCGTAGTACTTCCGCAGCGCCTGGTTCTGCTGGAAGGTCGGCGCGACCACGTTGGGGTCCAGCAGGCGGACGTCCGCGATGGTCTGGGCGTCCGGCTTGAGCGCGTCGGCACCGGTCGAGCCCTTGGGCTCGTACTGCTTGGTCTGGCTGTCCGCGATGCCGTACGCCTGCCGGGTGGCGTCGATGTTCTTCTGGATGTACGGCGTCTCCTTGGCCTGCTCGTTCGGCTTGACCTGGAACTGCTGCACGATCGCCGGGTAGAGCCCGCCGATCAGCACCGCCGAGAGCGCCATCAGTCCGAAGCCGATCAGGGCCGGCGCCCAGGTGCGGCGGATCGGCGTCAGGAAGAACAGCAGCGCGCAGATGATCGCGACGAAGAACAGGATGGTCTTGGCCGGCAGATAGGCGTTGGCGTCCACGTAGCGCAGGCCGGTCCAACCGTCCACGCCCTTGTACGCGCCGGACTTCACCGCCAGCGCGTACCGGTCCAGCCAGTACGCGACCGCCTTGAGCAGCACGAACACCCCCAGCAGCACCGCCAGGTGGCCCTTCGCGCCCGCACTCGCCCGCCGTCCCGGGCCCTGCAGGCGCAGCCCGCCGTACAGGTAGTGCACCAGGACCGCGGCCAGCAGCGAGACGATCACCGTACTGAACGCGAAGCCGAGCAGGAACTCGTACCAGGGCAGCGAGAAGGCGTAGAAGGCGACGTCCAGGTGGAACTGGGGGTCCTTCTCCCCGAACGGCGTCTGGTTGGTCCACTGCAGCCAGGTGCGCCACTGGCCGGCCGCCGCCGCACCCGCGATCAGGCCGACCACCAGCGAGATCGCCGGCAGCAGCCAGCGCTTGTGCGGGGCCACGCCCATCCGGTAGCGGTCCAGGCTCTGCTGCTCCACCGACATCGCCGAGAGCGGCGGCCGCAGCCGGTACGCCAGCCAGAGGTTGAAGCCGACGACCACGGCCATGACCAGGCCGAAGACCGCGAACAGCGCGGCCTTGGTCCACAGCCGGGTGCCGAAGACCGAGGAGTAGCCGAGGGACCTGAACCAGAGCCAGTCCGTCCACACCCCGGCGAACACCACGAACGCCGCGATCAGGGCCGTGAGCACGGCGGCGGTGAGCAGCAGAACTCGGGCCCGGCGTGAGGGTGGGCCGGCTCCGGGTCGGAAGCCCGGTCCTGGCCGGTCCGGCATCTGGAACACCAAGGTGGCACCTCTGCTGTGTCGGGAGTGAGCTGACTCGGGGGGTGGGGGGAGCGGCGCGGTCCCTTATGCAACTTAGTCGGTGATTACCTGAGTTCCCACGGCCCGTACGCCGGTTCCGCTCGGGGCCCGGGACCGGCGCATGTGAGGATTGGGGCATGTCCGATGCAAGCCACACCCTGTCCGGCGACGGCCGTCCGCCGGCCGCCACCCCGCTCACCCGTGCCGCCCTGGAGATCGACGAGTACGCCGCATCGCTCGGCTGGGACCTCCCGGCCCGGCTGTTCGCCCTGGTCGACGGTGAGCGGCTGAAGAAGGCCAACCCGGCGCTGGCCAAGCAGCTGGGCCTCGCCGACCAGGAGGACCCCGGCCTGACCCCGGTCGAGCAGGACGAGCTGCCCGCCGGAATGGAGCTGGACAAGTTCCTCGCCACCATCGCCTGGCCCGAGGCGGTGGCCGGCTGCGCGCTGGTGGTCGAGCGGCTGATGCTGCCGCCGGGCGCCGAGCAGTCCAGGCCCAAGAACGCCACCGAGGCCCAGCTGGCCGAGTGGGTGGCCGACCACCCGGAGCGCCAGGAGGTGCGGATCACCGCCGCCGTGCTGCGCGACGGCAAGAAGGAGATCGCCCTGCGGCTGCGCTCCAAGGACGCCGCCCGCGAGGTGCTGACCGGCCCCGACCTGGTCCCGGGCCTGACCGAAGCGCTACTGGCGACCTTCGCCTGACGGCTACTTGCCGCAGGACGGCAGTGCCGAGGTCTGGCCGGACCTGATCTCGTCGAGCGCCTTCAGGGCGTCGGCCAGCGTGTTCACCTTGATCAGCCGCAGGCCGCCGGGCGTGTTCCTGGCGGCCTCGGCGCAGTTGTCGGCCGGGGTGAAGAAGTACTCGGCGCCCTTGTTCCGGGCGGCGATCACCTTCATCGAGATGCCGCCGATCGGGCCGACCTTGCCGTCGTCGCTGATGGTGCCGGTGCCGGCGACGAACTTGCCGCCGGTCAGGTCGGTGGGGCTGAGCTTGTCGATGATGCCGAGCGAGAACATCAGTCCGGCACTCGGACCGCCGACGTCCTGCAACCCGATGTCGATCTTGAACGGGTAGGTGTGGACCACCCCGGGGCCGATCCCGACGATCGCCCGACCGGAGCCGTCCGTCGCCCTGGCGGTGGTGACGGTGACCTTCTGCTCGTCCGCCGGGTTCGGCTCGGCGCTGTCCTTGCCGTGCGGGACCACCGTGAACTCCACCGCCTCGCCGGGCTTGCGCTTGGTCACCTGCTTGGCGACCTCGGTCACCGCCGTGATCGGCGTGCCGTCCACCGCGACGATCTGGTCGCCCGCGTGCAGCTTGCCCTCGGACGGGCTGCCGGCCACCACCGAGTTGACCACCACCTCGGTGCCCACCGGGATCCCCAGCTGGGTGAGCGCGGCGGTCTTGGCGCTGTCCTCGGAGGAGGCGAACTCCTCCGCGTTCTGCTGCTGGGCCTGCTGGTCGCTCTGCCCCTCCGGGTAGACGTTCTCGTGCGGCACCACCAGCACGTCGTCACGCAGCCAGCCGACCACCATCGAGACCAGGCTGGGCTGGTACCTCGCCCCGGTCACCTGGACCGTGGTCATGTTGAGGTGCCCGCTGACCGGGTAGGTCTGGTGCCCGGTGATGCTGATCACCGGCTGGTCGGTACCGTCCTGCGTCCCGAGCGTGTTGTAGGTCGGCCCCGGGCTCATCTCGGTGTACGGCACCTTCATCAGCACCGAAACACAGAGCAGTGCTATGAGCATGAGGGTCGCGGCGAGCATCGTCGCAGAGCGGCGTGGCATGGCTCGACAGTACGGGACGGGGCTGACGGAGCGCGCCCCGGGCTACTGCCCGTGGCCCTTCGAGGCCGCCACCGTGCTGCGTTCCATCGCGGCCCGGAAGCGCTGGTGCTCCGCCAGCGAGGCCGGGTCACCGGTCGCCCGAGGCGTACGGGCGGCCCAGCCGGCCCAGATCATGGCGGCAACCGCCGCGACAACGGGGATCATCAACCAGGCGAGCGCAGCCATGTCCGTACTCCCAGCTCGTCGTGTCTATGAGCAGATTAACCAACCTGGCGGACAACGGCGGCGGCGCCATCCGGGTTACGGGCCGACATTCCCCGTCATCACCCGGAGGGACCCCGCCGACCCCCGGGTGGCCGATCGGGAGCCCCGGGTGGCCGATCGGGTGAACCACCCGGCGGGCACGGCCTCCGACGGCTCCGCCCGGGCCTCGCCCGCGCACGCACCACCGGGCGGCACCGGCCGACGCGAACCGGTACGGACGGCAGCCGCGGCCGGCGGGTGCCCGGGCGGCCGCGGCTAGCAGGAGCCCGCGCCCACCCACTCCTCCTCGCCGTCCGTGAAGACCTGGTGCTTCCAGATCGGCACCTCGTGCTTGAGATCGTCGATCAGCCGCCGGGCCGCCGCGAAGGCCTCGCCGCGGTGCGGGCAGGAGACCGCGACGATCACAGCCTTGTCGGTGATCCCCAGCCGGCCGACCCGGTGCACCGCCGCCAGCGCACGTACCGGGAACTCGGCGACGATCTTCTCGGCGATCCGGCGCATCTCCCGCTCCGCGGTGGGGTGGGCGCTGTACTCCAGTGCGGCGACCGACTTGCCCCCGTCGTGGTCCCGCACCGTCCCCACGAAGACCGTGGTGCCGCCGGCCGCGTCGTCGCCCACGGCCTCGTAGACCTCGTCCAGCGAGAGCGGGGTCTCGCGGACGGCCAGCAGGCGGATGGGGTCGCGGTGGTTCTCGGTCATGGCCACATGATCCCTCATCCGGGGCGGGCTCCAGCAAGGGGCTTTCGCATCACGATCGGAGAATTTCGCATTCCGGTAATCCCTATGAGGTTCCGATGGGACCGCCACCTGACCGGTGCGCGGTCCACGCGACAGCCGTCGAGCACACGCGGCGGAGCGCACCCGTGCGCTCCGCCCCACCGGGCCGCGGCCTCCCGCGCCCCGGAGTCCCCGACCACACCGGCCCGGAAGCCGCGACTCAGATCCGCCGGCGCTTGCGCGCCCGCCGGACCAGGGCGGCCGTACCGACCAGGGCAACCGTCGCACCGGCCGCGCCCAGGCTGGTTGCCGCCTCCTTGCCGCCCAGCCGCCGGCCCGCGACCGCGTGCTTGCCCGAGACCTGTTCCAGCAGCTCGGCCAGCACCTGCTCGTTGCTGAACGCCGGCCGCCAGCCCGCCTCGTGCAGCCGGCTGCCGGAGACCACCCAGGGGTACATGGTGTACGCGAGATCGCCCGCCGGAGCCGGGGTCAGCCCGAGCCGGTGCAGCCGTGCCGCCGTGCCGAGCGCCAGCGAGGCCGGCAGCTCCATCCGCCGGATGCCCGACAGCTCCTCGACGTCCTCCTGCTCCAGCCAGCCGTCGCAGCCGACCGTCACCTCGCCCTCGACCAGGCCCAGCGCCGCGTACTCCAGTGCCGAGGCCAGGTCGTCCAGGTGGCAGAACTGCCAGCACGGCCGCGAACCGGCCACCACCAGCAGCCTGGGCGCCTCGAAATGCCTGGTCAGCACCGTGTCCACCCCGGGCCCGACGACCACGGCCGGGCGCAGCACCGTCACCTGCAGGCCCGGGTGGGCACGCGGCGCCCGGCGGGCGAGGCGCTCGATCTCCAGCAGGTCGCCGACCAGCGAGGCCTCCTCGGTGGCCCGCAGCTCGGAGTCCTCCGCCAACGGCACCTCGTTGTCCGGCAGCGCGCCGTAGACCATCGCCGAGGTGCAGAGCACCACCCGGCCGACCCCGGCGGCCGCGGCCGCGGTGACCACGGTCTGGGCGCCGCGCACGTTGTACGCGCTGCGCGCCCGCGGGTCGGACTCCATGCCGAGGTCCATCGCCAGGTGGACCACCACGTCCACGCCGGCCAGCCGCTCGGCCACCGCCGGGTCCCGGACGTCCAGTACCCGCCAGTGCACGCCGGGCACCTCACCGCGCCGATCGTCCAGCGCCAGCACCCTGCGGATGTGCGGCGAGGCCACGAGCCGCGCCGCGACCCGCTCGCCGAGCACGCCGGCGGCACCGGTGACGGCCACGGTGAGTGGCCGCCCGCCGTAGGCTGGAGACGGCGAACCTGCGGCAGCCGGGCCGTCCTCCCCTCCGGTCAGCCCAGAGCGAACGTCCGAAGGCGGGGAACTCACCGGCCATCCTCCACGGTTAGCTTATGTGCGTACGTACGAGTGTCACGTACCGTCCATCCTGCCCGAGGCGCGGGCCAGGCAGTGCACCCGGCACGGTCCGGGTCGCCGAGCCGCAGCTCTGCATCCCGCCTCGGGCCCGCACTTCCCGCCACACCACCCGCGTGACGGCCGACCAGATCGAGGACCCCGTGAGCGACCTCCCCTTCGGATTCGCCGTTCCGCCCGAGGAGCCCGAGGACGGCAAGGGCAAGCCCGACAAGGACGAGCGCGGGCAGGACAAGCCCGAGCAGGGCAAGTCGGACGACGCGGCCAAGGGCGCCGGGTCCGGCCCGACGCCGCAGCAGCCGTTCGGGTTCGCCGGCGCCAACCCGCTGAGCGCGCTCTTCGGCATGAGCGGCATGGGAGGCCCGGGCGCTCCCGGTGGTCCGGGCGGGGCCGACAACCCCTTCGGCGCGATGTTCGGCGGCCTCAACCCGGGTGACCTGGGCGCCGCCTTCCAGCAGCTCGGCCAGATGCTCTCGTTCGACGGCGGCCCGGTGAACTGGGAGCTGGCCAAGGACATCGCCCGGCAGACCGTGGTCGCCGAGCCCGCCGAGGGCAAGAGCAAGGACCGTTCGGTCGGCGCCGCCGAGCGCTCGGCCGTCGAGGAGGCCGTCCGCCTCGCCGACCTCTGGCTGGACTCGGTCACCGAGTTCCCCTCCGGTGCCGGTACCGCCGTCGCCTGGAGCCGGGCCGAGTGGATCGAGGCCACCCTGCCGGTCTGGAAGGACCTGGTCGACCCGGTCGCCGAGCGGGTCGCGGGCGCCATGGGCGGCGTGCTGCCCGAGGAGATGCAGGCCATGGCCGGGCCGCTGATGGGCATGATGCGCTCGATGGGCGGCGCGATGTTCGGCACCCAGATCGGGCAGGCGCTCGGTGCGCTGGCCGCCGAGGTGGTCGGCTCCACCGATGTCGGTCTGCCGCTCGCCCCGGCCGGCAAGGCCGCGCTGCTGCCGCAGAACGTCGCCGAGTTCGGCGAGGGCCTGAGCGTCCCCGCCGAGGAGGTCCGGCTCTACCTGGCCCTGCGCGAGGCCGCCCACCAGCGGCTCTTCGCCCACGTCCCGTGGCTGCGGGCGCACCTGTTCGGCGCCGTCGAGGCGTACGCGCGCGGCATCAAGGTGGACGCCTCCCGGATGGAGGAGTTGGTCGGCCAGCTCGACCCGGGCAACCCCGAGGCGCTCCAGGAGGCGCTGGCCGGCGGTCTGCTCCAGCCCGAGGACACCCCCGAGCAGAAGGCCGCGCTGGCCCGGCTCGAGACAGCCCTCGCCCTGGTCGAGGGCTGGGTGGACGCGGTGGTGCACGCCGCCGCCGAACCGCACCTGCCGCAGGCCGGCGCGCTGCGCGAGACGGTGCGCCGCCGCCGGGCCGCCGGTGGCCCGGCCGAGCAGACCTTCGCCACCCTGGTCGGTCTGGAGCTCCGCCCGCGCCGCCTGCGCGACGCCTCCCGGCTGTGGGCCTCGCTGGCCGACGCCCGTGGCATCGAGGGCCGGGACGCCCTCTGGGGGCACCCCGACATGCTGCCCACCGCCGCCGACCTGGACGACCCGGACGGCTTCGTGCACCAGGGCACCGGTGACGCCCTCGAGGGCGGCATCGACTTCGACGCGCTCAACAAGCTGCTCGGCGAGGCCGCGGCCGGCGGGCACGGCACGCCGGGTGCGAAGGCGCCGGGCGAGAAGGCCGACGAGAAGGCCGACGAGGAGTCGGACGAGAACGGCACGGACGAGGGCGGGGCCAAGGCATGACCGTGATCGACCCGAACGGCACCGGCCTACACGCCGACGCCGTCCGCGCCCTGTCCGCCTGGTCGGTGGCCGACGCCGACCAGGAGCAGCTCCGCCGGGACTACCTGGGCCACCTGGCCGAGCAGCCCGAGGGCCTCTACCGGAGCTGCCTGCCCGCGCACATCACCGCCAGCGCCGTGGTGGTGGACCCGGCCGCCGGGCGGGTGCTGCTCACCCTGCACCCCAAGGTCGGCATCTGGCTGCAGATGGGCGGCCACTGCGAGCCGGGCGACGCCACCCTCGCCGCCGCCGCGCTGCGCGAGGCCACCGAGGAGTCGGGCATCGAGGGGCTCGAACTGCTCTCCGTCGACGGGACGCCGACACCGGTCAAGCTCGACCGGCACCTGGTCCGCTGCGCCGGCAAGGACCAGCCGGAGAACACCCACCTCGACGTGCAGTACGTGGCGCTCGCCCCGGTCGGCGCCCAGGCGCTGATCAGCGAGGAGTCGCTGGACCTGCGCTGGTTCGACTACGACCGCCTGCCCGAGCTGACCGACGTCTCCGTCCGCGAACTGGTCGCCCTGGCCCGTGAGCTGACCGGCTGAGCGGGTCCGGGGCCGGGTGGCCCCGCCGACCGGCTGACGCCCGGGGGCGGACCCCCGGGCGTCAGTCGCAGGATTCGGGCGCCTCGTCCGCGGCCGGGGCACGGCCACCGCGCGCGCCGGGGATGTGCGGCAGCCGGGCGGCGGAGGCGACCCCCTCCAGGTAGCCGCGGGCCCGCTCGGTGCGCGGGTACGCCTCCAGCAGTGCCCAGAACGCCGGGCCGTGGTCGGGCACCAACAGGTGCGCCAGCTCGTGCAGCAGTACGTAGTCCACCACGTAGCCGGGCATGCCCTGGAGCCGGTGGGACAGCCTGATGGTGCGCTCGCTGGGGGTGCAGGAGCCCCAGCGGGAGTTCTGGTTGGTCACCCAGCGGACCTGCTCGGGCTCGGCCCTGCCGTCCAGATAGGCCGCCGAGAGCTCCTGGGCCCGTGTCTGGAGGGCATCGTCCCCGAGCGTGCGGCGGCGCTCCTGGGCGGCCAGTTTCTCGAGCATCTGCGCCACCCAGCGCTGCTCCTCCGCGTGCGACATCCGGGCGGGGATCAGCACCACCGTCCGGTCGCCCTCGCGGTAGGCGGAGACCGTACGGCTGCGGCGGGCGCTGCGCCGCACCTCGACCTCGGACCGGTCGGGAACCTGGACGTCCCGGCCCGGGGCGCCCTCGCGGGCGGACGGGACCTCGCGGACCGAGGCGGAATCGGGATGCGCGGCGGCGCCGGAGAGCGGGGATGCGCCGGGTGCGGGGCACGCACGGCCGCTCGGCGTCGCCACTCCCGGCCCGGGGGCTGCACGGGCACGCCTGGGCGACACCGAAGGCTGGGAGTCCCTTTCGGCTGCCATGACACCCGACGTTACCCGGTGTCACCGACAGAAGTCCGCTGCCGTGGCCGAAGTGTCCGTTTGGTCGAGCGGGGACGGAACTCCGGATCGGCCGGGCCCGAAAGTTGTCCACAGGCTGTGCGGAACGATGGTCGGATCATCGTCCAGCGCCTGTGGACAACCGGCGCCGGGCCGGCGGCTCGATCGGGCATCCTGCCGTCGTGAACACCCGGACAGCACCCGCGCCGACCTCGCACCAACCGCCCTGCACCGACCCCGCACCGCTGTCCTCGTCCCGACCCGCACCGCCGCACCGCACCGCACCGCGCCGGAGGACCACCATGAACCCCCTCTCCAGGCCCATGCTCAAGCCCGCACTCTCCCGCGCCTGGCGGGACAGAGACACCCTCCAGTTCGGCACCGTCCATCGGCACGCCCGCCTGGTCGAGCAGGTCGACCAGCCCGTCGCCGCCTTCCTGGACCTGATCGACGGCACCCGGGAGCACGGCGCCCTGCTGGCCTCCGGTGAGCGGCTCGGTCTCGGCAGCGGGGTGGCCGAGCAGCTGCTCGCCTCGCTGGCGCAGAACGGCCTGCTGGACGACGCGGAGGCCACCGCCGGGACCCTGGCCGGATATCCGCGCCCGCAGCAGGACCTGCTAGGCCCCGACCTGGCCTCGCTCTCCCTGGTCCACCCCGCGCCCGGCGAGGCCCCGGCCGTGCTCCGGGGGCGCAGCCGGGCCCGGGTGGAGGTGCGCGGCGCCGGCCGGGTGGGGGCGGCGGTCGCCGCCGCCCTCGCCGCGGGCGGGGTCGGTTCGGTCACCGTGCTGGACCGGGGACGCGTCACGGCCCAGGACTGCTCCCCCGCCGGCCACCCGCCGACCGAGATCGGCCGGCTGCGCACCACCGCCGCCCGGGAGGTGGTGCACCGGGCCGCTGGCTCCCCGGACGGGGAGCGGCACCGCCGCGGCTCCCGGACGCCGGACGCGGACGCGCCGCCGATGTTGGTCGTACTGGCCCCTCGGGACGGCAGCGGCGCCTTCACCGGCACGGCGGCCGAGGCCCACCGGCTGATGCGCGCGGGCGTCCCGCATCTGTACGTCGGCGTACTGGAGCACCTGGGCGTCGTCGGGCCGCTGGTCCTGCCGGGCGCCTCGGCCTGCGGCAGCTGCGCCACGCTGGCCCGGCGGGACGAGGACGAGTCCTGGCCCAGGCTTCTCGCCCAGCTCGGTGACGAGGGCCCGGGGCGGCCTCGGACGCCCGCCTGCGACAGCGCGCTCGCCACCGCGGTGGCCGGGCTCGCGGCCCTGCACGTCCAGCTGTACCTGGACGGCGGGAGCCCGCCGAGCATCGACGGCTGGTACGAGGTCTCGGCTGCCGACGGCATGGCCCGGCGGCTTCGGCTGCCCAGCCACCCGGACTGCGGCTGCCTCTGGCAGTCGGCGCCCCGGCTCCGGCCGGCCACCGGGGAGTCGATGCATCCGGCCTGATACGCGCCCCCGACAACCGGGGCACGCCCTCCGCGCGCCCCGACCTCGCCAAGTCACCGGCCGTTCACGTGATCATCAGCGCGAACAGCGCTTTCGTTCAATGGACTCGATCCCATGGGACCGTTCGACCGAACAGCTCCGGCGAGCGGGCACAATGGCGTAGTGACCACCATCCTCCGGTCTGTTGTGACCGACGGGGACAACTGACTGGGAGGCCCCCGGGTGAGCGATCTTCCCCGCAAGGCAGTGACCCGTACGGCTCGGCTCGCCGCCCTCCCCCTCGGGATAGCCGGACGCGCCACCCTGGGCCTCGGCAAGCGCATCGGCGGACGTTCGGCGGAGGTGGTCACCGCCGAGCTCCAGCAGGCCACCGCCGACCAACTCTTCAAGGTCCTGGGGGAGTTGAAGGGCGGCGCAATGAAGTTCGGGCAGGTGCTCTCGGTCTTCGAGGCCGCACTGCCCGAGGAGGTCGCCGGACCGTACCGGGCGGCCTTGACGAAGCTTCAGGACGCCGCACCGCCGATGCCCGCCGCCTCCGTGCACGCCGCACTGGCCGAACGACTCGGCAAGGACTGGCGGGAGAACTTCCTGAGCTTCGACGACAAGCCGGCCGCCGCCGCCTCGATCGGCCAGGTGCACCGGGCCGTCTGGCACGACGGACGCGAGGTCGCGGTCAAGGTGCAGTACCCGGGCGCGGGTGAGGCACTCCTCTCCGACCTCGCCCAACTCGGCCGGGTCGCCTGGCTGCTGGGCCCGCTGATCCCCGGGCTCGACATCAAGCCGCTGATCTCCGAGCTGCGCGAGCGGGTCTCCGAGGAACTCGACTACGAGCTGGAGGCCGAGGCCCAGCGCCGCCACGCCGAGGAGTTCGCCGACGACCCGGACATCACGGTGCCCGGAGTGGTGGCCCAGACCGACCAGGTGCTGGTCACCGAGTGGCTGGACGGCATCCCGCTCGCCGAAGTGATCGCCAACGGCACCCAGCGCGAGCGCGATCGGGCCGGTCAGTTGCTCGCCCGCTTCCTGTTCGCCGGCCCTTCCCGGACCGGCCTGCTGCACGCCGACCCGCACCCCGGCAACTTCCGCCTCATCAAGGACGGCCGGGCGGCCTCCGACTGGCGCCTGGGCGTGCTCGACTTCGGCACCGTGGACCGGCTGCCCGAGGGCCTGCCCGCCCCGATCGGGGACTCACTGCGGATGGCCCTGGCCGGGGACGCCGCCGGAGTTCTGGAGATGCTCCGCGAGGAGGGCTTCGTCAAGCCGTCGATCGAGCTGGATCCGGACGCGGTCCTGGAGTACCTGCTGCCGATCATCGAGCCGGCCACCGTGGACACCTTCCACTTCACCCGTAGCTGGATGCGCGCTCAGGCGGCCCGGATCGCCGATCCCCGCTCGCCCGCCTACAACCTCGGCAAGCAGCTCAATCTGCCGCCCGCGTATCTACTCATCCACCGGGTCACCCTCAGCACCATCGGGGTGCTCTGCCAGCTGAGCGCCAAGGCTCCGTTCCGGGCCGAGATGCTGGAGTGGCTCCCCGGCTTCGCCGAGGAGAGCGCCGCGGAGGAGGAGCTGGCGGAGGCCCTGGAAGAGAGCTGACGCCCGGCCAGCGTCCCGGATGCGGCGATGGCCGCTCCCCTGCGAGCAGGGGAGCGGCCATCGCCGTACGGGGTGCGGTTGTCAAACCGCAGGGCGCGGAGGCCGGTTACATCACCGCGACCGCGAGCGCCTTGCGGGCGCGCAGCGAAGCGCGCTCGGCCCGGCGCTTCAGCTTCGCGGCCCGCGCGACGCGGACGGCCAGACGTTGGTGCTCGGCCTCTTGCAAGCGCTCTTGCATATGGGCCCGTGCCAGGGATTCCTGGAGAAGATGCATTTCGCGTGTCCTGTTCTGGATCTGAAGTTCAGTGCTCTGCTCGGCGCGGACGGCGGAGTCGATGGCGGCGGGGGTCATGTGGTGGTCCTGCTCGTGGTACTTGCTCGGGAAGGGACGGGAGGCTTCTGCGTCCGCCTTGGCGGCGGCGACGCGGATGGAGTGCCGAAGCACGCTGTCCAGCGGGGGCTGCTCTCCCCGGCGGACGGCTGCCGCGGACTTCGCGGGGTTCATGCCACGACCTCGTTCTTGCGCGGACGGCCCCGGGGCCGCTTGCGGGCGACGACCACGCCCTGCACGAAGAGCTCGCCACCCCAGACGCCCCAGGGCTCACGCCGCTCCAGCGCACCGGCCAGGCAGGCCTCCTTCACGGGGCAGGTGCCGCAGAGCGACTTGGCGTACTCGACGTCCGCCGGCGTCTCCGCGAAGAAGACCTCGGGGTCGAAGGCACGACACGGGATGGGCTGTCCGAGCGCCTCGGCGTCGTCGAGCGCGGTGAGCTGCATGAGGGAAACCTCCGGAGGGTCAGCCTGGTCGGCCTTGGTGTTGTCTGTCGGTACGGACGGGAGTGGCGGTGTGATGACCGTGGACACTGTGGGTGTTCCTCGTCTTCTCTCTGTGGTTCCGATCCGGACCTACTGGTGGGGTTGGATCGGAGGCCCCGAGGGGCCAGGGTGGGTCTGACGTACCGGACAAACAGAAGGGCCGCGGATCCCGGTGTACGGGTTTCCGCGGCCCTGGAGTGCCGACCTGAGGATGGCTCAGGTTCGTTCTCTCCAGGGTCCAGGCCCGCGGAAGGCCCGCATCCGGGTGGCCATGGCGCCGGCAAAGGCGGCCGTGGCCTGGTTAATCTGCTGCTGCTCCTGCTTCTGGGCTGCTCCGGCACCGATGACCTGGGCATAGACGCCATGCTTGACGGCGGCTACGACGGCCTTCGATGCCTGGAGCGGTCGCTCGACACGGGACAGACCCGCCTCGACGGACGTGGCATCAGTGTTGCCAACGCCACTGACAGTGGCGCCGCCGAGAACGGCGGTATCGGCGACAGAGAGACCGGTGGCGTCGAGACCCAGACCGCGTTCGGCAAGGACGACCACGCCACGCAGCTGCGCGGCGGAGGCCGGGGTGCAGAAGGCGTCGAACTGCGAGAGGGCGCGCCAGGGCATGGCGACGACGGTCTGGCCAGTCAGTTTGGTGATCATCTTGGTTCCCACTGTCATCGCCTCCTCTCGGCGTCTCGCGGTGCCCAGTCCCCCGGGCTCCGATGTTCGAATGTCTGTCAGGTGTGGCTCAGATACTGCAAGTTCAGCTTCAGCAAAGCTCAGGCATGGCTGATGGTGCGCAGGGGAAAGCTGTTTCAGGAGTGACCCCGTACAGCTCGCGGTCTCGACCCCTTGACCGCTCCGGCAGGCTATTGCGCTCCCAGCACGACGCGCAAACTATTTTTTCGGCGAGTTCCGAGGCGGGTTCCGGAGCGGTCTTCCGAGCGGCTAGGCCGGCTCGTCCGACTCCCCCGAGTCTCCCCCCGTGATCTCCCCCTGCTGGTCTCCCTCGGACTCGTCCTCGGGTACCTCCCCAGCACACAACGACAGCACGGCAGCCCCGTACTTGTCCAGTTTCATCGCGCCGACACCCGAGATCCGGGCCAGCTCGCCGGTACTGGTGGGGACATCCTCGGCGATCGCCATCAGAGTGGCGTCGGTGAACACCACATAGGCCGGGGCGCCCTGCTCCTTCGCCTTCCGGGCCCGCCAGTCGCGCAGCCGCTCGTACAGGGCCTCGTCCATCGAGGAGGGGCAGTCCTCGCAGCGGCGCAGCTTGCGCTCCACCGCGTCGGTCAGGGTGCGGTCGCAGACCCGGCACTTGACCGGGCCGCGCGAGCGGCGGGCGGCCGGACGCTCGGCGCCGTACTCCACCCCACCGCGGCCGCCCCGCGAGCGCCCGCCGGGAGCGCCCGAGCCCGGCCGCAGGCCGTCCAGGAAGCGGGTGGGCTTGCGGCTCGCCCGGCCACCCGGGGAGCGGGAGAGCGCCCAGGACAGTGTCAGGTGCACCCTGGCCCGGGTGACCCCGACGTAGAGCAGCCGGCGTTCCTCCTCGATCTGCTCGTCGGTCTTGGCGTAGATGATCGGCAGGGTGCCCTCGGAGAGGCCGACCAGGAAAACCGCGTCCCACTCCAGGCCCTTGGCGGCGTGCAGCGAGGCCAGGGTGACGCCCTCGACGGCGGGGGCGTGCTGGGCCGCGGCGCGGGCGTCCAACTCGGTGACGTAGGCGGCGAGGTCGCAGGGCTCGCCCGCGCCGCGGCGGGCGGCCTCGAACTCCTCGGCGAGCCGGACCAAGGCGGCCAGCGACTCCCAGCGCTCGCGGACGGTGCCCGATCCGGCCGGGGGCACCGGGGTGAAGCCCCGGCTGGCCAGCACCGCGCGGACCTGCCCTGCGAGGTCGGGCGCATCGGCGGTCAGCGGGTCGGCCCCGGCGCGGGCGGCACCGCGCAGCAGCATCACCGCGTCCCTCACCTCGGGGCGCTCGAAGAACCTCTCGGCGCCCTTGAGCTGGTAGGAGATGCCAAGGTCGGCCAGTGCCTGCTCGTAGACCTCGGACTGGCCGTTGGTGCGGAACAGGACGGCGATCTCGCTCGCCCGCACGCCCTGGGCGAGCAGCTTCTCGACCGTGTGCGCGGTGGCCTCGGCCTCGGTCGGCTCGTCCGGGTACTCGACGTAGACCGGCTCGGGACCGGCCTCGCGCTGGGAGACCAGCTCCAGGCGGTGCCGCGCGGCCTGGCCCCCGGCCTGGGCGAGCAGGCCGTTGGCCAGGTGGACCACCTGCGGGGTGGAGCGGTAGTCGCGGACCAGCTTGACCACCGTGGCCTCGGGGTGCCGGTTGCGGAAGTTCAGCAGGTAGTCGGGGGTGGCCCCGGTGAAGGAGTAGATGGTCTGGCTGGCGTCGCCGACGACGCAGAGGCTGGCGCCCCCGGCCGTCCACTGGTCGAGCAGGCGCTGCTGGAGCGGGGAGACGTCCTGGTACTCGTCCACGGTGAGGTGGCGGTACTGGGCGCGGACCCGATCGGCGATCTCCGGCCGGTCCTCCAGGATCGCGGCGGTGAGCAGCAGCACGTCCTCGAAGTCGATCACGCCGCGGTCGCGCTTGGCCTGCTCGTAGGTGGCGTAGACCCGGGCGATCTCGGCCGGGTCGCGCGGGGCCTCGCGGCCGGTCTTGACCACGGCGGCCGGGTAGTCGTCCGGCACGATCTGGGTGACCTTGGCCCACTCGATCTCGGCGGTGAGGTCGCGCAGCTCGGTGCGCTGCACCCGCAGGCCGCTGCGGCCGGCCGCCTCGGCGACCAGCTGGACCTTGCGCTCGAGCAGCCTGGGCACTTCACCGCCGATCGCCCGCGGCCAGAAGTACTGGAGCTGGCGCAGCGCGGCGGCGTGGAAGGTGCGGGCCTGCACGCCCTCGGCACCGAGCTGCCGCAGCCGCCCGCGCATCTCGCCCGCGGCACGGGCGGTGAAGGTGACCGCGAGCACCTGCTGCGGCTGGTAGGCGCCGCTGCGCACGCCGTAGGCGATCCGGTGGGTGATGGCCCTGGTCTTGCCCGTCCCGGCGCCCGCCAGGACGCACACGGGCCCGTGCAGGGCCGTGGCCACCGCCCGCTGCTCGGGGTCGAGCCCGGCCAACACGGCGTCGGCGCCGAGCGCCGCCCCACCGGCGGCGCGGAGGGTGTCGTACGGGCCGGAGGCGCCCAGGAGCTCTTGCTGCATGCCGTCCATCCTCGCAGGGTCGGCCGACATTCCGTTTCGGGTTGTCCACAGGCCCCGCAAGATGGTCGGATGATCGCCCCACAAACCGGCGCGCGTGCTACGTCACACGCCGGGCGCACGAGGAATGCCGAAAGCACTCCGTATGTTCTCGTCGCAGAACGCACGCCCCCTTCCCTAAGGAGCCCATCGCCATGTCCGGCAGCGTCACGATGTACAGCACGACCTGGTGCGGGTACTGCAACCGCCTCAAGAGCCAGCTGGACCGCGAGGGCATCGGCTACACCGAGATCAACATCGAGGAGGACCCGACCTCGGCGTCCTTCGTCGAGTCGGTGAACAACGGCAACCAGACCGTGCCGACCGTGCTCGTGCGGCCGGTCGGCGGCGGCGAGCAGGTCGTGATGACCAACCCGAGCCTGCTTCAGGTCAAGAAGGCCTTGGCCGCCTGACCGGGAATCAGCTCGGCGGCGGCCTCGGCCGACTCCGGCCCGGGGCCGCCGCCCGCCTGGGGCACCGGCCTGGCACCCAGCTCGCCGAGGCCGTACACCAGCCGGCAGCGGTCCGCCGAGTAGCGTGACTCGACCACCCGGACCGGGCCGCGCCGGTCGTACGTGACCCGGGTCTGCACCAGCAGCGGCACACCGGGACCGCCCTGGAACCAGGCCGACTCCTCCGGCCCCGGCATCCGGGAGACCAGGTGGTCCACCGCGCCGATCTCGGTACGGCCCAGCGCGGCCAGCACCGACTCGTCGCCGCCCGGCACCGGGTCCGGCTCCATCAGCGGCGTGCCGGCGGCCAGCCCCGCCCGGTAGTGGCTCTCCTCGATCGAGTACGGCTCACGGTCCATCAGCCGCAGCTGACGGCGGACCACCACCGCCTCGCCCGGCCGCATCCCGAGCCGCTCGGCGACGTCCACCCGGGCCCGGACGATCAGCATCTCGAAGTCCACCGTCAACCGGCGGCCCGCCGCCTTCGCCTCCTTCGGGTAGACCTCGGAGGGTGCGGTCAGGCAGTCCGGCAGACCGGGGGCCGGCGCCGGGCCGAACGCCCGGTGGTCCAGCACCGGGTGCTCCTTGAGGAAGGTCCCCTTGCCCTGGAGGCGGACCAGCCTGCCCTCGTTGACCAGCACGTCGACCGCGAGGCGGACGGTGTTGCGGGCCACGCCGTACTGCTGCTCCAGCTCTCCCTCGACTGGGAGCGGGACGTCGCTCGGCCACTCCCCGGCCGCGATGCGGCGGCGCAGATCGGCGGCCAGGCGCTGGTACTTCGGTGATTGGGCACTGCCCCTTGGGATTGTCACCCCAGTGAATGTAGCGAGAGGGCTTGCGCCATTTCAGCGGAACCGGCCAATACCGGCCGGGATCGAGGATTCAGGCATTGATCCGGACCGGAACGGTTGCAGACGGGCGGTGACACCTCCGCCGAATCCGGTGCCGCATTCCGACCGGCGCACCGGGGGTGGATCCGCGCCCCTGCCGGTACCGCGCACCGGCACAACGCGCACCCGCCCGATCGGCAACGCGCCGCCCCGGTCGGCCCACGGCGGCCGCCTGGCCGGCCGGGAAGATCCCCGAGCATCGCCCGGACCCGTTCCGGACAACCCCGACAATCACGGTCGGAAGTCATCGAATCCAGCCAAGGAATCGATCAAATTAATCCGACAATAAAGCCCGAAGGGGCGTGCAGAGACTTTCTGCACGCCCCTTTTTCGATCCTGCGGGCCGACGACTGCCGATGAGTCGTCTAGGACAGCGGCTCGCCGTACCAGAGTTCGACCAGATGACGCGCGATCGAAATTCCGGACGGCGGTAGGATCTCGCCCGCGGCCATCTGGGCCCGCAGCTCCTCGCGGGAGAACCAGCGCGCCTCGGCCAGCTCCTCGCCGTCGACCGTGATCGCGGTGCCGTCCGGCGCGGCCTTGCCCAGGAAGCCCAGCATCAGGCTGGCTGGGAACGGCCAGGGCTGGCTGGCCACGTACCGGACCTCGGCGACCTTGACCCCGGACTCCTCTTGGACCTCCCGGGCCACCGCCTGCTCGATCGACTCACCCGGCTCGACGAAACCGGCCAGCGTGGACCAGCGGCCCTCCGGCCAGATCGCCTGCCGGCCGAGCAGGCAGCGGTCCTGCTCGTCGGTGATCAGCATGATCACCGCCGGGTCGGTGCGCGGGTAGTGCTCGGCGGCGCAGGAGGTGCACCGGCGTACGTGCCCGGCGCCCGCCTTCTCGGTCGCATGGCCGCAGCGGGAGCAGAAGCTGTGCAGCCGGTGCCAGTGCTCCAGCGCGACCGCGTGCACCAGCAGCCCGGCGTCGCGGTCCGAGAGCAGCGCTCCGACCTCGCGCAGCCCGGCCGGGCGGGCGTCGCCGTCCAGCCGGCCGGGCAGGCTCTCGCCGGCCAGCGCGAAGTACGAGACGCCGTCCTCGTCGGTACCGAGGAAGTACCGGTCGCCCCCCTGCGGCGCCTGGAAGGAAGGCAGCAGCACCAGTTCGGTGCCCAGCTCGGTGTCGACCACGAAGACCTCGCCGCCGGAGATCGGCAGCACCTTGGTGCTCGGGTGACTCCAGGCCGCCGCCAGCCACGGCTCGTCGAACCGGTGCTGTGCAGCCCGGTCCACGCCGGCGCGAGCCAGGGCGAGAGGCTTGGTATCAGGCACGGTGCTCAACTCGGTCCATCCCCGTTCTGGTTGTCAACTGCACGTGGTGATCGGCGCTCACGCCTGACGGAAGTTCTCGGCCAGGTCGTCCCAGAGGTAGGCGGCGGTCTCGACGCCCTTGGTCAGCAGGTCCAGCTCGACCTTCTCGTTGATCGAGTGCCAGCCGTCCGAGGGCACCGAGATGCCCACGAAGAGCACCGGCGCGCCGAGCACGTCCTGCAGGTCGGCGGCCGGGCCCGACCCGCCCTCGCGGGTGAAGAGGATCTTCTTCTCGAAGGCCCGCCCCATCGCCCGGGCCGCGGACTGCAGCGCCGGGTGGTCCAGCGGCGTCAGGCAGGGCCGGGTGGCGCCCGGGAAGACCAGCTCGTAGCGGATGCCCTCGGGCACCTGCGCGGCCACCCAGGAGCGGACGGCCTCGTGCACCTTCTCGACCTCCTGGCCCGCGACCAGCCGGAAGGAGAGCTTGAGGTGCGCCTCGGCCGGCACGATGGTCTTGCCGCCGGGGCCGGTGTAGCCGCCCCAGATGCCGTTGACCTCGGCGGTCGGCCGGGCCCAGACCCGCTCAAGGGTGGTGTAGCCCGCCTCGCCCTGGGTGCCGTACGACTTGGCGACCTTCAACCACTGCGCCTCGTCGAAGGGCAGCTCGGCGAAGAGCTCGCGCTCCCGCTCGGTCAGCTCGACGACGCCGTCGTAGAAGCCCGGGATCGCGACCCGGCGGTCGGCGTCGTGCAGGCCCGCGGCGAGCGAGGCGGCGACGTCGGCCGGGTTGGGGACGGCACCGCCGAAGGAGCCGGAGTGGATGTCGCTGTCCGGACCGTAGAGGTCGATCTGGGCGTCGGCCAGGCCGCGCATGCCCGTGCACAGGGTCGGGGTGTCCTCGGCCCACATGCCGGTGTCCGAGATGATCACCACATCGGCGGCCAGGCGCTCGGCCTCGCGGCGGACCAGGTTCGCGAAGTTCGGCGAACCGGACTCCTCCTCGCCCTCGATCAGCAGCTTGAGGTTGACGGCGGGGGCGGTACGGCCGGTGGCCGCCAGGTGCGCCCGGACACCCAGGGTGTGGAAGAAGACCTGTCCCTTGTCATCCGCCGCGCCACGGGCGAACAGCTGCCGGCCGACGATCGTCGGCTCGAAGGGCTCGGTCGCCCAGCCGTCCTCCTTGGCCGCGGGCTGCACGTCGTGGTGGCCGTACACCAGCACGGTGGGGGCGGACGGATCCCCGGACGGCCACTGAGCGAACACGGCCGGCAGCCCGTCGGTCTCCCAGACCTCCGCCACCGGGAACCCCGTCTCGGCCAGCTTCGCGGCCAGCCACTCGGCGGAGCGGCGGACCTCACCGGCCCGGCCCGGGTCGGCGGAGACGGACGGGATGCTCAGCCACTCGGAGAGGTCCTGCAGGAAGGCGGCCTGGTGCTGGTCAATGTAGGAGCGGACGGCGCTGTCCGGGGTTTTCGTCATACGGACGACTTTAGTTCGCCCGTGTGGGTGTCTGCCCGTGCCGTCCGCGCACCGGGCCCGTAACCTCCGTCACGCATCGGCCCTGGCCACCCCGGCCCGACCCGCTCGGCAACACGGACGGTCCCCTCCGCTTCGGCGCGTCCGGTGAGTCCGCTGCGGCTGATCAGGTCCGGCTGTGACGGCCGCCGGCCCGTCGGGGCCTCGGCGGGCGGAAGCTCTGGGCTCGTCCCCTCCGGGCGGCGCCGCGCCAGCCGCCTCTCGCAGTGGTCCAGCCAGCGGATCTCGGCCTCGGTCCGGAAGATCAGCTGCTCCAGCACCAGCAGCCGGCCCAGGTCCTCCCGACGATCCGCATCGCCGTCCAGCGCCGGATCCCTGAGCCGGGTGTAGTCCTGGAGCGCCTTCGTGCTGTGTCGGCGCTGCCCCTGGATGACGGCCGAGACGTCGACCCCCGGCACGGTGACCGCCATCGCCAGCTTGATCGCGAGTTCGTCGCGCGGCGGGTCGTTCCTGGGCACCGGCGTCTCGAACCAGTTGCGCAGTTCCGCGCGGCCGGCCTCGGTGACGGCGTGGAACAGGCGCCCCTCCGCGTCCGCACCCTGCGGCGCGACCAATCCGTCCCGCTCCAGGCGGCCCAGGGTGGTGTAGACCTGCCCGACGTTCAGCGGCCAGGTGGCGCCCGTGCGGGCCTCGAACTCGACCCGGAGCTGGTAGCCGTAGCGCGGCCCCTGGTCGAGCAGGGCGAGCAGGACGTGGCGGATGGACATGCCCGGTATGTGTACCGGGTATGCCCTGCCCACTCAAGCGCAGCCGGTACCGTCGTACGGTGAGCCAGCTGCGCATCGCCACCTTCAACCTGTTGCACGGTCAGCCCCTGGCCGCCGACGGCAGCCCGCTGCCCTATCCGTCCGAGGCCGCCGACCCGCTGCTCGAGGCCATCGCCGGACTGGACGCGGACGTGCTCGCCCTCCAGGAGGTCGACCGCTACCAGATGCGCTCCGGCCTGGTCGACCAGGCCGCCACCGCCGCCAAGGCGATGGGCGCCGCCGACTGGCGCTTCGCCGCCGCGCTGCACGGACGCCCGGCCCCGGTGGCCGGCTGGGTGCCCGACCCGTCCGTCCCCGGCCTCCAGGTGTACGGGCCCGGCGACATCGACACCGCCACCGACCTGCCCTCGTACGGCACGGCGCTGCTCACCCGGCTGCCGGTGCGGCACTGGCGGGCGCGCAGGTTCGCGCCCGCGCCGTTCGGACTGCCGCTGCGGGTCGCCGGGCGGCGCGGGTTGACGCCCGTACCGGACGAGCCGCGCGCCGCGGTGGCCGCCGTGCTGGAGGGCGAGCGGGGGCCGTTCACGGTGGTCGCCACCCATCTGTCCTTCGTGCCCGGCTGGAACATGGCCCAACTCGCGGGCATCCGGCGGTGGATCGCCGACCTGCCGAAGCCGTACCTGGTGCTCGGCGACTTCAACCTGATCGGCGCGATGCCCCGGACGGTGCTCGGCGGGGCCAGCGCACTGGATCTGAAGACCGCGCGGCAGTGGAGGTCGGAGCGGCCGCGACGGCGTGATCTGCGGGCGGCCCGCCGCCTGCGGGCGGCGCAGGCGATGCAACCGGGGGCGCGCCGGCGGCGGGTACGGGAGCCGCGGCCGCGCCTCCAGGGCTGGTACGACCTGGCGAGGACCCCGACCTACCCCTCGCACAACCCGGCCGTCCAGTTCGACCACGTCCTGGCGATCGGCGTCCCCCGCACCGCCGTCGGGCCGGCCTCGGCCCCCCGGGCGGCGGTCTCCGACCACCGGCCCCTGGTCGTCGAGGTCACGCTCTGAGGGTCCGTCCGCCCGCACCCGTCAGGCCGGGGCGGCCGCCTGGTGGCCCGGCTGGTGCGGGAGGTGATGGACGGTCGGCTCGTACTGCAGCAGGAGCATCGCCGCGTCGTCCCCCAGGGTGCGGCCGACGTGGCGCACGACGTCGTCGTGGATCCGGTCCAGGATCTCGACCGGGTCGCCGGAGGCGACCTGCGGAAGGCGTTCCGCGAGCGGGTAGAAGACGCCCCGGTGGTCGCGGGCCTCGATCACGCCGTCGGTGAAGAGCAGCACCCGGTCCCCGGGGTGCACCCGCACCCGGTGCACCGGCGGCCGGACGTCGGCCGGATCGAGCACCCCGAGCGGCGGCACGCTCTCCGCCGACTCCAGCGCCCTTACCGGCTCATCGGCCCGAAGTAGCAGTGGTGCCGGGTGGCCGCAGTTGACGATCTCCGCGACGCCGTCCGGGCCGACTCCGATCAGGACCAGGGTGACGAACTCCTCCTCGACCCCGGGGTGGTCGTTCTCGTGCAGGGCCCGGTCCAGGCTGACGGCCAGCCAGCCGGCCACCTTGGCCAGCTCGGGCTCCTGGTGGGCGGCCTCGCGGAACGCGCCGAGCACGGCGGCCGCCGTCTCCACCGCGTTGAGCCCCTTGCCCCGGACGTCGCCGACCACGGCCCGGACACCGTGCCGGGTGTTGACCACCTCGTAGAGGTCGCCGCCGATCCGGGCGTGGGCCGCCGCGGCCGCGTAGTGGACGGCGGCCCGCACGCTGCCGACCCGGTCGGGGACCGGACGCAGCAGTACCCGCCTGGCGATCTCGGCCACCACCTGGGCGTCGGCGAGGGCCTTCTCCTGCCGCAGCCGCAGGGTCGCGCTGACCCAGCCGATGCCGGCGACCAGTGCGATGGCGAAGACGGTGGCGGTGTGCACGGACTGGCCGAGCACATCGTTGTAGAGCGCCATCACGAAGGCCGCGAGCTCGGTGAACAGGCCGATCACCAGCGGGTACCACGTGCGTCTGCTGACCACGGCGGCCAGTGCGGGGACCGCGGTGATGGCCGGTTCGACCGTCACCGAGGAGTTGCTGAAGTAGTCGAGGGAGACCACCAGCAGCATGCCGATGAACGGCAGCGCCAGGGCGGTCTTCGGCCAGGTGCCGGTGACGGCTCCTGGAACGGCTCCCGGGACCGGCCCCGCGAGCCGCTCTCTGATCCATCCGGTCGCGCTCAACTTCGGTCTCTCCAGCGGAAGGTGGCCGGTGCCAGGGGACACCTGCGGTGATGACAGAGGGTCAGGGACTTCGTCCTCGTCGGCGGCCGGAGCACTGGGGTTGACCGGTTACCGACCTCACAATAGGCGTGAAAAGTGCACAGCGCACAGGTTTCGTGCGATCCTGTGACGACTTGGATGCTCTGCGTGACTCATTCTTCACTATTCCCGATCAGGAGCTCGGTCAACTCTTTTCGGCCGGGAAGTCCTGACGGTCTTACGACACGACCGCTGCGGACATAGAGGAACGAAGCCGTGACCTGCTCGGGCTCGACCCCCATCTGCTCCGCCCAGGCCAGCCGGTAGATGGCGAGCTGCAGCGGATCGGCCGTCTGGTCCCGGTGCGTCTTCCAGTCCACCACCTCGTACCGCGACACGCCCGGTGACCCTGTGCCACCGTCACGCTCCCGGTACACCGCGTCGATCCGGCCGCGCACCACCCGCCCCGCGAGCACCAGCTGGAACGGAGCTTCGACCCGGTACGGCGTCCGGTCCGCGTACGGGCTGCGCAGGAAGGCCTCCTTGAGCCGCTCGAGGTCGCGCTCGTCCTCGATCCCGTCGTCGTCCACGCCGGGCAGGGCGCCGGGTTCGATCAGCATGAGCGGCTCGATCCGGGACTGCACCCAGGCGTGGAACCGGGTGCCCCGGCGGGCGGCGGGCTGCGGCGGCCGGGGCATCGGGCGGGCCAACTCGCGGGCGAAGCCGTCCGGATCGGCAGCCAGGCGCATCAACTGGGAGGCCGACATCGAGGCCGGCAGCGGCACCTCGCGCACCGCGCGCCGGGAACGCTCCAACTCCCCCAGCAGCACGGTCAGATCACGGTCCCAGGAGGCCACCTGACGCTCCGCCTCGGGGCTCAACTTCTCGGGCTCGGGGGCGACTTCGCCGGCCAGACGGCGGTGCACCAGCTCGGCGACCCGGCGCCGGGCGGCCTGTGCGGCCTCATCCAGCGGCAGCGGCCACGGGGTCTCCACCGAGATGGCCAGCGCCGGATTCTCGGCATCAGGCAGCGGCGGCTCGGCCCACCGCTCGACCTCGCCGCAGCCCGGCTTCTCGCAGTGCGCCTTCAACTCCAGCAGGAAGCCCGACGGCCCGCGCCGCCGCTTCTGGCTGGGACCCCACCAGTGGCCCGAGGCGAGCAGCAGCGCGCGGGGCCGGGTGAACGCGACGTAGCCGAGCCGCAGTTCCTCGACGGCGGAGTGCTCGGCCATCGCCTTCTTGAAGATCCCGATCTCCTTGGGCGCCCACTTCCCGACCGAGGGCAGGGTGGCCGCGTCACCGCGCAGGGCGTGCGGAAGCACCTTCTTGGTGCTGGTCCAGCGTTCGCGCCCCTTGCTGCTCGGGAACGCGTCCTTCACCAGTCCGGGGACGGCGACCACGTCCCACTCCAGGCCCTTGGACTTGTGCGCGGTGAGCACCTTCACGGTGTCCTCACCGCCGGGCAGGCTGCTGTCCAGGCCGCGTTCGTACTCCTGGGAGGCCCGCAGGAAGGCCAGGAAGGCGGTCAGGCCCGGGTCGCCGTCCAGGTCCGCGAAGGAGGCGGCCACGTCCAGGAAGCCGTGCAGGGTCTCCCGGCGGCGCGCGGCCAGGGCGTGCGGGGAGGCGGCGAGCTCCACCTCGAGGCCGGTCACCGCCAGGACCCGGTGCAGCACGTCCATCAGCGGCTCGGCCAGCGTCCGGCGCAGCTCGCGGATCTCCTGAGCGAGCCGGGCGAAGCGCACCCTGGCCTCGGCGGAGAACGGCAGCTCGTCCGGCTGCTCGGCCTCCAGGAAGGTCTCCAGCGCGTCGGCCAGCGAGACCACCTCGGTCGGGTCGGTCTCGGCCACCGCGACGCTCAGCGCGTCCAGGCCCTCCGGGCGGGCGGTGCGGACGAGTTCGGCGGCCCGGCGGCCGAGCAGGGCGAGGTCGCGCGGGCCGATCCGCCAGCGCGGGCCGATCAGCAGCCGCACCAGCGCGGCGTTGGCCGTGGGGTCCTGCAGCACCTCGCAGACCGCGACCAGGTCGGCCACCTCGGGCAGCTGCAGCAGCCCACCGAGCCCGACCACCTCCACCGGCACCTCCCGGGCCACCAGTGCCGCGTGGATGTCCGCGAAGGACGCGCCGCTCCGGCAGAGCACGGCGATCCGCCCGGGCGCGGTGCCGGTGGCGACCAGGTGGGCGATGGAGTCGGCCAGCCAGTCGATCTCCTCGGCGTGGGTGGGCAGCAGGGCGCAGCGCACGAACCCGCTCTGCTCCTCCCCCGGCGCGGGGCGCAGCGCCTCGACGCCCCGGTGCATCGCGCGCAGCGGCGCGGCCAGCTCGTTGGCGAAGGCGAGCAGCCGCCCGCCGCTGCGGCGGTTCTCGCTGAGCGCGTACCGGGTGGCGGGGCTGCCGTCGTGGCGCGGGAAGTGGGCGGGGAAGTCGTCCAGGTTGGCGACGGACGCACCGCGCCAGCCGTAGATCGCCTGGCAGGGGTCGCCGACCGCGGTGACCGGGTGCCCACAGGCGGTGCGCGACTTGCCGAACAGGCCGGAGAGCATCAGCCGCTGGGCCACCGAGGTGTCCTGGTACTCGTCCAGCAGCACCACCCTGAACTGCGCCCGGAGCAGCTCGCCGACCTCGGGGCGCTGCTGCGCGAGCCGGGCGGAGGCGGCTATCTGGTCGCCGAAGTCCATCAGCCCGAGGGCCTGCTTGCGGCGGCGGTACTCCTCGACCAGCTGCAGCAGTTCCAGCCGGGCCCGGGCGGTCTGTGGGACGGCGCGCAGGTCGTCGTTGCTGAGCCTGGCGGTGGCGAGCTCGTCCAGCAGGTCCTGGTCGAAGGCGCGCAGCCCGGCGGGCTCGACCAGGTGCTCGGCCAGCTCGCCGTCGAGCGCGATCAGGTCGGCGACGAGCCCCGAGAAGGCGCCGGTCAGCGCCGGGTAGGGGCCGCGCGCGGAACGCAGCACCTTGGCGGCCAACTGGAAGCGGGTGGCGTCGGCGAGCAGACGGACGTCCGGCTCGATGCCGAGCCGCAGGCCGTGCTCCTTCAGCAGCCGGCCGGCGAAGGCGTGGTAGGTGGAGATCTCCGGCTCGCCCAGCACCTCCTCGTCGGCGTCCAGCACCCGGGCCCGGCGCAGCGCGTCCCGGACGCGTTCGGCCAGCTCGCCCGCCGCCTTGTTGGTGAAGGTGAGTCCCAGCACCTCCTCGGGCCGGACCGCACCCGAGCCGACCAGCCACACCACCCGGGCGGCCATCACCGTGGTCTTCCCCGACCCGGCCCCGGCCACGATCACGGCGGGCTCCAGAGGCGCGCCGATCGCCGCCATCTGCTCCCGGTTGAACGGGATGCCAAGCAGTTCCTTCAGCTGTTCTGGGTCACTGAGCACGGCACGCACGCACTCCAAGCTAACCGGTACCTCCGACAAACCGGTGTGCCTGCCGGAACGCGCGGTTTCCCGCGCCCCTGTCGATCGCCCGCCTGCCCCGAGGAGTCCCTGGCTCCGCCGGTCTCACTCGATCAGCTGGCGCCCGTCGCGCTGGGCCGAGCAGCTGCTGCGGAAGGCGCAGCGGGTGCAGCCGTCACTCGCCGTCGGCACGAAGCGCTCGGCGAGCACCCGTCCCGCCGCGTCCGCGAGCAGGTTCTCGATCCACGGCTCGCCGTCCGGCGCCCCCTGCTGCTGGACCTTGGGGGCCTCGGGGGCACCCTTGGCTGGCTCCCGCAGGTGTACCAGCTCGGCCCCGCCGGAGGTGGCGCCGGACTCGAACCCGGGCAGGTCGGCGAGCGCTCCGCCCCGGACGGCGAGCTGGTAGACGGCCAGCTGCTTGTGTTCGGGCAGCGACTTCTCGGTGGGGATCTGCTTGCCGGTCTTGAAGTCCACCACGTACGCGCGGCCGGCCGCGTCCCGCTCGACCCGGTCCATCGAGCCCCGGATCCGTACGTCGATCCCGCCGACCGGCAGGGTGAGGTCGAAGCCGTGCTCGGTGGCCACGGTGGTGCGGCCGCGTTCCAGGACGTGCCAGTGCAGGAAGCGTTCCAGGGCGGCGCGCGCCTGCTCCTTCTCCTGCTGGGACTTCCACGGCGCGTCGAAGGCCAGCGCGTCCCAGACCGTGTCCAGGCGCTCCATCAGCACCGCCAGGTCGGCCGGGGTGCGCCCCGAGCCGACCTCATCGGCCAGGGCGTGCACCACGTTGCCGAACCCCTGGGCGGCCGTGGTGGTCCCGGCGGCCTTGACGTCCTTGTCCAGGAACCACTGGAGCGCGCAGCTCTCCAACTGCTCCAGCCCGCTGCCGGAGAGCCGGACCGGTTCGGCCGCCTCCCGCAGCGGTTCGGCGGACTCGGAGCGGTCCAGCAGGCCCCACCAGCGGTCCGGGTGGGCGGCCGGGACCAGCGGCACCCCGTCCTCGTCCGCGGCGGCGGCCAGCACGGCCAGCCGCTCGGCGGCGGCCCGGCGCAGCCCGGGCTCCCGCGCCGGGTCGACGGTGACCGCCCGCAGCTCGGCGACCAGCGCGGACACGGACAGCGGGCGGCGCGGCCGGTGGGGCACGTCCTCGACGGCGACCTGCGGGGTGCGACTGCGCACCCGCCCGGTCCTCGGGTCGGTCTCCTCCCGGTACAGCTCGCGCAGGAAGCGGGAGGGTTCGTCGCCGTCCTCGGCGGGTGCCTTGACGGCGGTCACGACCAGCCGCTCCTTCGCCCGGGTCGCAGCGACGTAGAAGAGCCGGCGCTCCTCGCCGAGCAGGGCCGCCGGGGAGAGCGGTTCGGCGAGGCCGTCCCGGCCGATCCGGTCGGCCTCCAGCAGCGAGCCGCGGCGGCGCAGGTCCGGCCAGAGGCCGTCCTGGACCCCGGCGACCACGACCAGCCGCCACTCCAGTCCCTTGGACCGGTGGGCGGTCATCAGCCGCACCGCGTCCGGCCGGACGGTCCGGACGGTCAGGGTGTCGGCGGCGATGTCCTGGGCCTCCAGTTCGGCCAGGAAGTCCAGCGCGCCCCGGTGGCCCGCGACCTGTTCCTCGGCGCGGGCGGCGGTCTCGAACAGCGCGCACAGCGCGTCCAGGTCGCGGTCTGCGTTGCGGCCCGCCGCGCCGCCGCGCAGCGCGGCCCGCTCCAGCCGCTCGCGCCAGCGGCGGCCACCCTCCCACAGCTCCCACAGCGCCTCCTCGGCGCCGCCGCCACCGGCCAGCAGTTCCCGCACCTTGCGCAGCAGCGTGCCGAGGTCGCGGGCCCGTCGCGCGTACGCCGGGTCCATCGCGACCAGCCGCTCGGGCTCGGCCAGCGCTTCTCGGATCAGCTCCTCGGCGGAGCGTACGGCCCCGGGCCGCCCGCCCGCGTCCCCGTCGGTGTCCGCCGCCCGCAGCGCCTGCCGCTCCTCCTCGCGCAGGGCACGGCCCAGGCGCCGCAGGTCGGAGCCGTCCAGGCCGCCGAGCGGGCCGGTGAGCAGGGCGTGGGTGGTCTCGGCGGTGCACTCGTCCGCCGGGCGGGCGCAGACCCGCAGGGCGAGCAGCAGCGGGGCCACGGCCGGTTCGTCGCGCAGCGGCAGGTCGTCGCCGTCGATCTCCAGCGGGACCCCGGCCGCGCCGAGCGCCCGCCGTACGCCGGGTATGGAGCGCGCCCCGGCCCGGACCAGGACCGCCATCTCGCCCCACGGTATGCCGTCCTCCAGATGGGCGCGGCGCAGCAGATCGGCGATGCTGTCGAGTTCCGCCCCGGGGGTCGGGTAGGTGTACACCTCGACCCGGCCGCCCTCGCGGGAGGGCAGCAGCGCCCGGTGCTGGGCGAGCTTGTCCGCGGGCAGCCGGCCCATCGGCATCCGGCGGGTCAGCTCCCGGGTGGCGGCGAGCAGCACGGCGCCCGAGCGGCGGGACACTCGCAGCACCCTGACCTCGGCGGGGTGGCCGTCGGCCCGCGGGAAGGACTCGGGGAAGTCGAGGATGCCGTTGATGTCGGCACCGCGGAAGGCGTAGATCGACTGGTCCGGGTCGCCCACCGCGACCAGGTCCCGGCCGTCGCCCGCCAGCTGCCGCAGCAGCCGGACCTGGGAGGGGTCGGTGTCCTGGTACTCGTCCACGAAGACGACCTCGTACCGCTCGCGCAGCGACTTGCGCACCTCGGGCCGCTCGGCGAGCAGGACCGCGCGGTGCACCAGCTCGGCGTAGTCGAGCACGCCTCGCAGGTCCAGGACGTCCAGGTAGTCGGCGAGGAAGTGCGCGGCGGCGGCCCAGTCCGGACGCTGCACCCCGTCCGCGAAGCGGCTCAGCTCCGCCTCGCCGAGGCCGAGTTCGCGGCTGCGGGCGAGCACGGCCCGGACCTCGTCGGCGAAGCCGCGGGTGGTCAGGCAGGCGCGCAGGTCCAGCGGCCAGCTGATCCCTCCGACGCCCAGCCTGGCGTCCTCGGCATGGCCCGCCAGCAACTCGCGGACCATCACGTCCTGCTCCGGGCCGGAGAGCAGCCGCAGCGGCTCGGCGTACGCCTGAGGGTCCTGGTGGGAGCGGAGCAGCGCGTAGCAGAAGGAGTGGAAGGTGGTGGCCTGCGGGGCGAGAGCGCCGTTGCCGAGGCGACCGGTCATCCGGTCGCGCAGCTCCATCGCGGCCTTGCGGCTGAAGGTGAGGACCAGGATCTTCTCGGGGTCGGTGCCTCGCTCGATCCGCCGGACCACCGACTCCACCAGGGTCGTGGTCTTGCCCGTCCCCGGGCCGGCCAGCACCAGCAGCGGGCCGCCCGGGTGCTCGGCCACGGCTCGCTGGTACTCGTCCAGTACGGGCGGGGCGGGCTGGGCGAGGGGGCTGCGCACCAAGCGGAAAGGGGAGGTCACGAACATCCTGGGCAGATCGGACAGCGGGCGGGCCGCTCCGGCCCATGACCAACGAGCCTACGGTCCCCGGCCCGCAACCACGCAACGCCCCGGGGGCGCGGGGATCCGCGCGCGCAACCGGAAGCCGCCGGGTTCGTACTCCCGTGATCGGCTACCGTCCGTCCCAGCGGGCGCGGCGGAGGTCGACCCGCATCTCGCCGCCGACGGTGCGCAGCGGGGTGCCCTCCTCGCGGTAGTGGCCCAGCGCACGGTGCTCGTGTCCGGGCAGCGGCCGCCCGTCCGCCCGGATCACCCGCCACCAGGGCACCGCTCCGCCGTACAGTGCCATTACCCGCCCGACCTGCCGGGGCCCGCCCTGGCCGAGGTACTCGGCGACGTCGCCGTACGTCATCACCCGGCCCGCCGGGATGCGCTCGGTAAGGTCGAGGACCGACTCGGCGAAGGGCGGCAGACCACCCGCGTTCGTACTCTCCGTCATCGGGGTGATTCTTCCCCATCCGACCGATCGGAGGAATGCCACTCGCGCGGAGCCCGCCGCGCCCGATACTGCCCCTGTCCAGCGGTACCCCGCCGGGCATGCCACCATCTTCGGGGCGGTGAGTGGTGATACGAGGACAAGACCAGATGACCGGGACGGCAGGCGTGGACGTGGACAGGGGCTCCGAAGGACCCACCACCGGCCACTCCCGCGCAGCTTCGGGGAAGGTCCCGTCGCGACGACCGGCACCACAGAGACGGGTGTCGTTGATCAAGGGGGAGAAGCACGTGCGGGAGGGCGAGCCGAGGCGCAGCATGCTCGCCGTCGACGAGCCGCTGCTCGCTGCCCGCGCGCACCGCCCGTCCGACCTGATCCGGTTCCTCGCCGGGCTCGCGGGCATCGTGGCGCTCTTCCTGGTGGCCCGCTTCGCCATCTCGACCACCACGGGCCTGGAGAACGACATCTCCGTCAACGCCCACCGCATCCCGAGCGTGATGAGCACCATCGCCGCCCTGGTCTCCAGCGTGGCGGTGCTCGCCGTGCCGCTGGCCTTCGCGGTGGAACGGCTGATCAAACGCGACGGCCTACGGGTCGCCGACGGCGTGCTCGCCTCCGTGCTCTCCTACGGGGTCTCGCTCGGCGTGGACTGGTACGTCGCGGCCGGCGCCCCGATGGCGATCCGGGACGCGCTCACCCAGCTGCCGCCGGGCGGCGGGCAGACCCTGACCGACCCGGTGCACGGCTATCTGGCCCCGGTGATCGCCTACATGACGGCGGTCGGCATGTCGAGCCGCCCGCGCTGGCGGGTGGCGCTCTGGGTGGTGGTCGTCCTCAGTGGCCTGACCGAGCTGGTCAGCGGCTACACCACGCTGCTCTCACTGATCCTGACGGTGCTGATCGGCTGGTCCGTGGCGTACGGCACGCTGTACGCGATCGGCTCGCCGAACATCCGCCCCACCGGCCAGCACCTGCTGATCGGCCTGCGGAAGGTCGGCTTCGCGCCGGCGGGCGCGGTCCGGGCCCCCGACGCCCCCGGCGGCACCCGCCGCTACTACGTCCAGCAGCAGGACGGCCCGGAGCTGGACGTCCACATCATCGACCGCGAGCAGCAGGCCTCCGGCTTCTTCTACCGGGCCTGGCGGCGGCTGCGGCTGCGTTCGGTGGCCGTCCGGCGCAGCCCGCAGTCGCTGCGCCAGGCACTGGAGCAGGAGGCCCTGATCGCCTACGCGGCAGCCGCCTCCGGCGCGGTCTCGCCGCAGCTGGTGGCCACCTCGGAGCTCGGGCCGGACGCCGCGATCCTGGTCTACGAGAAGATCTCGGGGCCGACCCTGGACGAGCTGGCGGACGAGGAGATCACCGACCAGGTGATGGCCTCGCTCTGGGAGTCGGTCGGCGCGCTGCACGAGCGGCGGATCGCCCACCGCAGGCTCACCGGCGAGTCGATGCTGGTGGTGGACGGGAAGACCGGCTGCCTGGTGAACCTCTCCGGTGGGGACATCGCCGCCGGTGACCTGGCGCTGCGGATCGACGTCGCCCAGCTGGTCACCACCTTCGCGCTGCGGGTCGGCCCGGAGCGCACGGTAACCGTCGCCAACCGGGTGCTGGGTGCCGACAAGGTCGCCGCCGCGCTGCCGCTGCTCCAGCCGGTCGGGATGAGCCGCTCCACCAGGGTCGACCTGAAGCGGCTCACCAAGGAGCGCAAGGCCGCCGCCCAGGCGCTGGCGCTGGACCAGGTCGCGGCGGGCGAGCGGACGCAAGCACAGGCCGAGGAGGACATCGCGGCCGCGGGCGAGGACCTGCTGAGCCGGATCCGCGGCCAGATCCTGCAGATCGCGCCCGAGGCCCCGATGGCCCCGGCGAAGCTGGAGCGGCTCAAGCCGAAGACCCTGATCATGGTCATCGCGCTGACCTTCGCCGCGTACCTGGCGCTGACCACCATCCAGCCCGCGCAGCTCAAGCTCTCCCACATGAACTGGGTCTGGGCGGCGGTCGCGCTGGCCGCCGCCGCGACCAGCTACGGCGCCGCGGCGATGAGCCTGACCGGCTTCGTACCGGAGCGGCTGCCGTTCGGGCGGACGGTGGCCGCACAGCTGGCCGGGTCCTTCGTCAAGCTGGTGGCGCCGGCCGCGATCGGCGGCATCGCGTTGAACACCCGCTACCTGCAGAAGGCGGGTATCCGCCCGGGACAGGCGGTGGCGAGTGTCGGCGCCTCCCAGCTGGCCGGGCTCGGCGGGCACCTGCTGCTGCTGTTCAGCTTCGGCCTGGTCACCGGCACCCAGACCAGCGGCGATCTCGGCGCCTCACGGGCGGTGATCATCGGCGTGTTGACGGCCGCCGTGCTGGCGCTGGTGGTCGCGGCGGTGGCGCCGCTGCGGCGGTTCGTGGTGACCCGGGTCCGCTCGCTGTTCTTCGGCGTGGTCCCCCGGATGCTCGACCTGATGCAGACGCCACGCAAGCTGATCACCGGCTTCGGCGGCATCCTGCTGCTCACCCTGAGCTTCACCGCCTGCCTGAACGCCTCGATCCAGGCCTTCGGCGGGACGCTGAGCTTCTCGGTGGTGGCCGTGGTCTTCCTGACCGCCAACGCGGCCGGATCCGCGATCCCGACCCCGGGCGGAATCGGCCCGGTCGAGATCGCGCTGATCGGTGCCCTCACGGTGGCCGGCGTCTCCCCGACCGTCGCCACCCCGGCGGTCTTCCTCTACCGCCTGCTGACCTTCTGGCTGCCGGTGCTGCCGGGCTGGATCGCGTACAACGTCCTCCAGCGCAAGAACGCGCTCTGATCAACCGGCCGCCCCTGCGCACCGGCGGCGGCGCCGGGACCGCACGCCGGTGCCCCGCTGGGAGGCGGAGGGCGACTCCCCGGCTGCCCCTGGGAGTCGCCCTCCGCCGCCGGCTCAGTACGTCGGCTTGTGCGGCTCGATCTGGCTGACCCAGCCGATCACGCCGCCGCCCAGGTGGACCGCGTCGGCGAAGCCGGCCGACTTCAGCACTGCCAGCACCTCGGCCGAGCGGACACCGGTCTTGCAGTGCAGGACGATCTTCTTGTCCTGGGGCAGCGCCTCCAGCGCGGTGCCCATCAGGAACTCGCCCTTGGGGATCAGCCTGGCGCCCGGGATGTTGACGATCTCGTACTCGTTGACCTCGCGGACATCGATGATCTCGATGTTCTCGCCGCTGTCGATCCACTCCTTGAGCTGCTTGGAGGTGATCGTCGAACCGGCCGCGGCCTCCTGGGCCTCCTCCGAGACGACACCGCAGAAGGACTCGTAGTCGATCAGCTCGGTGACGGTCGGGTTCTCACCGCAGACGGCGCAGTTCGGGTCCTTGCGGACCTTGACCTGGCGGTAGGTCATCTCCAGGGCGTCGTAGATCATCAGGCGGCCGACCAGCGGGTCTCCGACGCCGGCGAGCAGCTTGATCGCCTCGGTGACCTGGATCGAACCGATGGACGCGCAGAGCACGCCCAGCACGCCGCCCTCGGCGCAGGACGGGACCATGCCCGGCGGCGGGGCCTCCGGGTAGAGGCAGCGGTAGCAGGGGCCGTGCTCGGCCCAGAAGACGCTGGCCTGGCCGTCGAACCGGTAGATGGAGCCCCAGACGTACGGCTTGCCGAGCAGCACCGCGGCGTCGTTCACCAGGTAGCGGGTGGCGAAGTTGTCCGTGCCGTCCACGATCAGGTCGTAGCCGGAGAAGATCTCCATGACGTTGTCGTTGTCGAGACGCTCGTCGTGGAGGATCACGTTGACGTACGGGTTGATCTCCTTGACCGAGTCCCGCGCCGACTCGCCCTTGGAGCGGCCGATGTCGGACTGGCCGTGGATGATCTGGCGCTGGAGGTTCGACTCGTCGACGACGTCGAACTCGACGATGCCGAGCGTGCCGACACCGGCCGCGGCCAGGTACATCAGGGCGGGCGAGCCGAGGCCACCGGCGCCGACGCACAGCACCTTGGCGTTCTTCAGCCGCTTCTGCCCGGCCATCCCGACATCCGGAATGATCAGGTGACGGGAGTACCGGCGGACCTCGTCAACGGTGAGCTCGGCGGCCGGCTCAACCAGGGGTGGCAGCGACACGTGGACTCCGATGGTCGTCAGTTCTGTACAGCTTTCGATTCCGCTTAAGCCAACAGTGTCATGCCGGGCCGCTATTCCGAGACAGCATGTCCGACTGGCGAGACGGGCACCGCCGGATGGTGGACCGGCTGCCGAGGGCCGGGCCTCGCCACCACCCTTGCCAGGCACGCCTTGTGCGCGGTCAGACCCGGCAGGCCGTCTCCAGCCAGATGTCGCCCAGGGACTCCTCCAGCGGCACCAGTGCCCGCCATCCGAGACGGTCCCTGGCGGTCCGCACATCGGCCTGCCGCCACTGCACCGGCTCCAGCACCGGACGGGCCTCCGCCGGCCGGTGCGGCTCGGCGGCCCGGTGGCCGGGGTCGGCCGCACTCTGGCTCGGCACCAGCACCTGGCGGGCATCCTCGTTGATGGAGCCCTCGAAACCAGCGGTCCTGACCAGCAGCTGGGCCGCGTCCCGGGCCCGGACCGCATGGCCGGTACCGACGTTGATCACGCCGGTGGCGGCCGAGACCGCCGCCGCCTGGATCGCCCTGGCGACGTCCCGGACATCCACGAAATCCCGGTATCCGGACAGGTCCGGCATCCGCACCTGCCGCTCGTCCTGCTCCAGCGCCCGGCGCAGCCCCTCGGCGAGCCGCCCGAACAGCGAGGCCGCCGGCGACCCCGGGCCGACCACGTCGAAGACCCGCAGCACCGCCGCGTCCAGCCCCGAGGAGACCACCAGCTCCGTCCCCGCGAGCTTGGACACCCCGTACGGGCCGACCGGCCGCGGCTCGGCGCCCTCCGGGATCGGCACGCCCGAGGGCATCGGACCGTACTCGGCCGCCGACCCGACGTGCACCAGCCTGGCAGGCTCCCGGCTGCGCCGGATCGCCTCGCACACGGTGGCGACCGCGAGGGTGTTCGCCCTGATCAGGGTCCGCGAGGAGCCGTAGGTGGCCCCGGCGCAGTTGATCACCACCTGCGGGACCACCGCGTCCAGGAACCTGGCCAGCGCCCCGGGGCTGCCCGCCGTCAGGTCGAAGCGGATGTCGGCCGAGTCGCGGCGGCCGAGCACGGTCACCTGGAGTTCGTCGTCGGCCATCAGACGGTCGGCGACCCGGCGGCCGATGAAACCGTCGGCTCCCAGCAGCAGCACCCTCATCGGGGGTGTCCTTCCACGACGCCGTCCCTCGCGGGCACGGCAGGTTACGGGTGTTAGGTCGGTCGAGTACGGACGAGGCCGGTTCAGAGCGGCGGAGCAGCCGGCCGCTACCCCCCGGGACGGCCGAGCACCGCCCGGGCGTAGGGCGGCAGCGGCACGGACACCCGACCCACTGCGGCGGCCGGCAGGCCCGCCCCGGCAGCGGGTCCCGGATCGAGCGCGGCCAGGACGGCGAGCGCCGCGGAGGAGAGCACGGCCAGCAACGCCGGGTGCAGACCGACCGCGACCGGCAGTACGGGACGCGTCCGGGCGCGGAAGGCGGCCGGCGCGCCTGCCGGGCCCAGCCCCGGCCCGGCCCCCTCCGAGCCGGCCGCGATGTCCAGCGGGTCGACCGTCTGCTCGCAGACGGACCGATAGCGCTCGGCCAGCTCCCGCACCGGGCCCCCCGACCGGCCCCGGACCGACGGGTGCTCCCGGCCGGCCGCCGCCCCCGGCCGCACCTGCGCCGCCGGGGGCGGTAACGGCTCCTCATCGCGGCCCATCAGGCCGCCTCCGGCAGCGCGCCCGGCTCCGCCGGGCCCGTCACCACCCGGATCCGGTCGAGGTCCGCGCCGCAGCGCCGCTGCCATCGCCGGCCGCACTCGCTGCCGGCGGTGAGCACGGCGGCTTGCCGGTACGTTTCCTCAGCCAACAGCCGATCGCACCGACCCTCCTCGGTACGCCGCGCGTCGGGACGGGTGCCCTCGGTGAGCGGAGCGACGCGCACGACAACCTCCAGAGCAGGGCGATCGGGACCGGACGGCTGCCGGCGGCAGGCCGGACCTGGACCCGTCGAGCCCGCCCCGCCGCGAGATCCGGTGCCCGGCGGCCCGGCGCTCGGCGGAAGCGCGACACTCCGGGAGGGCAGCACCCGCTACGGGCCCGGCACGCTCGACCGTTGGCCCGCGCAGCCGCCCCGCGGGGCACCGGCGGCTACTACTCCCCCACACCTGTTCGGTCCGACACCACGAAGGTAGAACCAGACCCCGGCCCCTCCTCGGTCAGCCGCCCGGTTGCCACCTGAACGAGTGAACCCACGTGACCTCCACCGGCGCAGCACGTCTCGACCCGGCAACCTGCCCCCGGGCGGTGCCCCACTCGCGCCGCCCCGGCCGGACGCGTCGCTCCCCGTGCCCCGCGGGTTCCGCGCCGCGCGGTCAGACCTCCGCGAGCAGCTCGCGGACCGCCCGCGCCACCGGCTCCGGGTGCTCCATCATCGCCACGTGCCCGGAGTCCGGCAGCACCAGCAGCCGCGCGTCGGCGAAGGCCGCGCAGGCCCGCCGCGCAGACCGGTACGAGACCAGCTTGTCCTTCAGCCCGTACACCAGCAGCACCGGCGCCTTCACCTGCTCGGCCTGCCGCCACAGCGCCTGGTCGCCGCGCTCGGTGTAGGCGGAGACGATCCCGCGTGCCGAGCCGACCGTCGCCTGCATCGCGTACGGGACGCCGAGCCGCCTCCGGTACTCGTTCACCGCGCGCTCCCGCCGCCCGGCCGGTACCGCGGCCGGGTCGCCGTAGACCAGGTCGAGGAAGCCGTCGGTGGCCTGCTCGGGGGTGCGGCGGCCGGCCGGGGTGCGCCGGAGCAGCGCGGGCACGCCGGGCACCGCGAGCAGGCCGGTCGGCCATGCGGTGCGCTGCGGCGGCAGCTCGGGCAGGGCGGGCGAGACCAGGGTGAGGCTGCGCACCAGGTCGGGACGGAGTGCCGCCAGCCGGACGGCCACCGCGCCACCGAGCGAGTTGCCGAACAGGTGCACCGGCCCGCGCCCGGACGCCTCCAGGTAGCCGATCACCGCCCGGACGTGACCGGAGACGGAGAGGTTGCCGTCCTGCGGCGGCCCGGAGCGGCCGAAGCCCGGCAGGTCCAGGGCCTCACCGGAGACCTGGTCGGCGAGGGCCGCCATGAGGTCGGTCCAGTTGTCGGCGGAGCCGCCCAGTCCGTGGACGAAGAGCGCGGGCGGCAGACCCGCGCTGTCGGGCGAGGGCCCGCTCACCGAGAGGACCGCCCCGGGAACGGCGACGGTACGGACCGGCGCGACCTCGGACCCAACCTGCTGCTCAGCGCTCATGGAGGACGATGGTAGGGGGATCGGATTATCCGGAACCAGGCCCCCACCCCCGCCGAACAGTTCCATCTCGCCCTCTGGACAGCGCGGCCCGGCGCCGTATTGTGGGCTCCCGTTGTGGGCGCCCGACAAGGCTTTCCTGCGCTTTTCTCGCCTGCACCAGGGGCAGATCCCATTACTCAAAAGTAGAATCAGTGACCTTGCCAGCTATACCCGGCACACCGTCCACGCGATGGGCGCGCTGCCGCAGACCGTCAAGTGAGGAGCGCCCGTGACGGCCATCCAGGAGGCGCAGGAGCGCCCGCGCGGTGCCCGCCTGCCGCGAAGCGCCCGCCGTGAACAACTGCTCGGTGCCGCGCAGGAGGTGTTCGTCGCCCAGGGCTACCACGCCGCGGCCATGGACGACATCGCCGACCGCGCCGGGGTCAGCAAGCCGGTGCTGTACCAGCACTTCCCGGGGAAGCTGGAGCTCTACCTCGCGCTGCTGGACAAGCACTGCGACGCCCTGGTGGAGGCCACCCGCCAGGCACTCTCCGCGACCACCGACAACAAGCAGCGGGTCGCCGCGACCATGGATGCGTACTTCAATTACGTCTCCAGTGAGTCCGGGGCGTTCCGGCTGGTCTTCGAGTCCGACCTGACGAACGAGCCGGCCGTGCGCGAGCGGGTCGAGCGGGCCTCGGACGCCAGCGCGACGCTGGTCAGCAAGGTGATCGCGGAGGACACCGACCTGCCGGAGGCGGAGTCCAAGCTGCTCGCCGCCGGAGTCTGCGGCCTGGCCCAGATCACCGCCCGCTACTGGCTCTCGCAGGGGCTGGAGATCCCCCGTGACGAGGCCGTCCGGCTGGTGGCCAGCCTGGCCTGGCGCGGCCTGAAGGGCTTCCCGATGCATCCGGGCGAGCAGACCAAGGAGGCGTCCGCCGGCTGAGCGGGCACCCGGGCGATCCCCGGACCTTCGGCCTGCGGCGGTGCCGGTGCTCTAAGGTGAAGCCGTACGGCGCGATCACCACGAACACACGTTCAAATGGCGCGCGCATGGATGGCTGCAACCCTGGAGGGAAGGAAGCCGTGGAGGTCAAGATCGGCGTGCAGAACGCGCCCCGCGAGATCGTTCTTGAGAGCTCGCAGTCTGCCGACGAGGTCGAGAGCGCGGTCGCCAAGGCACTGGAGGGCACCTCGAAGGTCTTCTCGCTGGCCGACGAGCACGGCCGCCGCATCATCGTCCCGGCCGACCGCCTGGCCTACGTCGAGATCGGCGAGCCGACCGCGCGCAAGGTCGGTTTCGGCACCGTCTGAGGCGGTCACCGCCGCAGGGTTCCACGGCGTTGCCCCGCTCCTCCTCGTGAGGGGCGGGGCAACGCCGTTTTCATCCGGTGCGCGTACCGCCGGCGGCGGCCGGGTATGGCCGAACCGGAACCCCGTGCGCACCTTGTGCCGCACGCCCCGATCGGCCCCGGGAGGCAACCCGTGCTCGTCGAGTCGTTCGCCTTCGCGCTCATCGGACTGGCCGTCGGGGCCGGGGCGCTGACCCTGCTGCCCGAGTACTTCCCGGCGCCACGGAGCCTGACGGTCGGCACCGGAGTGGTGGCGGCCCTGCTGTCCGGGCTGATCTCCCGGTTCACGCTCGACGCCGGGCTGCCCGCCGTGTCACTGGCGATCTCGGCGATCGGATCCGCCCTGCTGGTCTCGGTGCTGGCGCGCCCCGAGCTCGCCGCCGAACACGGCCGCCACCGCCACGCCTGAGCGGCCCGCGGCCCCGGCTCCGTGAAGACCGCTCCGCACCGCCCGGGGCCGCCGCGCCGCCCAGGTTCAGGAGGCGAGCCCCAGGGCGGCCATCCGCCTGGTGTGGGCCTCGGTGATCCGGGTGAACATCTTGCCGACCTCGACCAGGTCGAAGCCCTGCACCTGCGCGCCGCCGACCAGCAGGTTGGAGAGCGCGTCCCGCTCGGCCACCACCCGCTGCGCCTGGCTGAGCGCCTCGCCCATCAGCCGCCGGCCCCAGAGCGCCAGCCGCCCACCGACCCGGCCGTCCGCCTCGATCGCCTGCCGCACCCGGTCCACGGCGAACTGCGCGTACCCGGTGTCCGCCATCACCCGCAGCACCAGCTCGCGGGTGTCGTCGTCCAGCCGGACCGCCACCTCGCGGTAGAAGTCGCTGGCGATCGAGTCGCCGACGTACGCCTTGACCAGGCCCTCCAGCCAGTCCGAGGGGGCCGTCATCCGATGGAAGGACTCCAGCGGCTCGACGAAGGGGCTCATCACCTCGGTCGGGTCCGCACCGATCTCCACCAGGCGGTCGTGCAGCAGCTGGTAGTGCTGGAACTCGGCGGACGCCATCCTGGCCAGCGCGGCCTTGTCGGCGAGGCCGGGGGCGAACTTGGCGTCCTCGGCGAGCCGCTCGAAGGCGCTCAGCTCGCCGTACGCGAGCGCGCCGAGCAGGTCGAGCACGGCCGCCCGGTAGCCCGGGTCCGCCGCGCAGGTCGTCCAGTCCCCGATCGAACCGATCGGGTGCTCGGCCCCGGGTTCCTGAGTCTCCATCAGTCCTCGCTTCTCGATGCCCCGTTGTACAGTCGGGACTCTGCCACAGCGCGGCGGCCCGGGCCCGGCCGCCGAGAGCCCGCGTCGGTCGGGCGATCCGGCGACACCCGGCCCACCAGGGGCACAGTCACGGCTCGCCACCCTAGACCGGCCGACCCCCGCCGCCGGACACCGCCGACCAGCACGGCTGCCGCGTTAGCCGCGTCACGTGTTCGAGTGGTCGCCGGACTGTATGGTTGGTGGCGAGGCTTGGTGTATTCGCGCGGTCCGCCACCCACGGCAGGCCGCGCAGACGTACTCCGTGCGGCACCGAGCACTCACGTACGCGGATGCCCGGTCGGAGAGCCGATCGGCTCCGACCTTGGCTTGGACTTCAAGCCTTGGCACCGCATCAGTGGCCGAGCGAGGGCCGTTGCGGACCGCGCCGTACGGCGAAGGTCCCGCGCCTGGCTCCTCACGGGAACCCTCCCCCACGCCGCCGGATGACGCGCCCGCTACCGGGCCGCGCGAGCCGGCAGGCCGCAGGGGCAGGCGCGGTTGTGCGTCCCGCGGCTGCGGCAGGGCCTGGCAGGCCCGCGAGCAGCCGTGCGGCTGCCCGCCCCGCCTCTCGCTCTCGGCCCCACCACATGGAAGAGGCAGCACCCTGTCCACCACCGTTGAACACAAGACCACCTTCCGGGAGCTGGGGATCCTCCCGGAGACCGCCGAGGCCCTGGAGTCCGTCGGCATCGTCCACCCCTTCCCCATCCAGGAGATGACCCTGCCGGTCGCGCTGACCGGGCACGACGTCATCGGCCAGGCCAAGACCGGCACCGGCAAGACCCTCGGCTTCGGCCTCCCGCTGATCGAGCGGGTCGTGGTCCACGCCGACGTCGACGCCGGCCGCACCACCGAGGACCAGCTCTCCGACAGCCCGCAGGCGCTGATCGTGGTGCCGACCCGCGAGCTGTGCACCCAGGTCACCAACGACCTCCAGACGGCCGGCAAGGTCCGCAACGTCCGCGTGCTCGCGGTGTACGGCGGCCGGGCGTACGAGCCCCAGGTGGAGGCGCTCAAGAAGGGCGTCGACATCGTGGTCGGCACCCCGGGCCGGCTGCTCGACCTGGCGGGCCAGCGCAAGCTGGACCTGTCGAAGGTCCGCGCGCTGGTCCTCGACGAGGCCGACGAGATGCTCGACCTGGGCTTCCTGCCGGACGTCGAGAAGATCATCACCATGCTGCCGGCCAAGCGGCAGACCCTGCTCTTCTCGGCCACCATGCCGGGCCAGGTGATCAGCCTCGCCCGCCGGTACATGAGCCAGCCCACCCACATCCGGGCCGCCGCGCCGGACGACACCGGCACCACCGTTGCCAACATCGAGCAGCACGTCTTCCGTGCCCACTCGCTCGACAAGGTCGAGATGGTCTCGCGCATCCTGCAGGCCGAGGGCCGCGGGCTGTGCATGATCTTCTGCCGCACCAAGCGGACCGCCGCCGACGTCTCCGAGCAGCTGACCAAGCGCGGCTTCGCAGCCGGCGCGGTCCACGGTGACCTCGGCCAGGGCGCCCGCGAGCAGGCCCTGCGGGCCTTCCGCAACGGCAAGGTCGACGTCCTGGTCTGCACTGACGTCGCCGCCCGCGGCATCGACGTCGAGGGCGTCACCCACGTCATCAACTACCAGTGCCCCGAGGACGAGAAGACCTACCTGCACCGGATCGGCCGCACCGGCCGCGCCGGGGCCTCCGGCACCGCCGTCACGCTGGTCGACTGGGACGACATCCCGCGCTGGCAGCTGATCAACAAGGCGCTGGACCTGCCGTTCAACGAGCCGGAGGAGACCTACTCCACCTCGGCCCACCTGTACGAGCTGCTGAAGATCACCCCGGGGACCGGTGGCGTCCTGCCGCGCTCCGAGCGGACCCGGGCGGGCCTGAACGCGGAGGAGGTCGAGGACCTCGGCGAGACCGGCGGACGCGGTTCGCGCTCCGGCCGCTCGCGGGGCGGGCGCACGGCTGCGGCTGCCGAGGAGGCCCCGGCCGAGCGCCCGGCGCGTACGCCCCGGCAGCGTCGCCGGACCCGTGGCGGCGTGGGCGCCGAGGTGGCGACCGCCGAGGCCGCGGCTCCGGCCGGGACCGAGGCTGCGGCTCCGGCCGACGCTCCGGCCGCGGTCTTCTCCGACACCGCCGCGGGCGAGAGCGCGGTCGAGGCTCCGCGCCGGCGCCGTCGGCGCACGCGCATCGCGGCGAGCGGTGAGGCCGGGGCCGAGACCGCGGCGGCCGTGGAGTCCGGCGCCGCGACGGTGAAGGACGAGACCGGCGAGGCGGAGGCCGGGCAGGCCCCGCGCCGCCCCCGTACGCGCACCCGCACCCGCCGCTCCGCCGAGGCCCCCGAGGCCGCCCCGGAGAGCTGACCCCCCGGACGGGCGGGCCTGGTCCTCGCGACCCGGCCCGCCCGTCGGCTTCTCCCCGGCGCGCCGGACGGCTTCCCGGACGCCTCACCGGATTCCCGCCCGCTCCGGAAGCCTCCGCGAGTGGCTAAGCTCGGGGTAGTTGTGGCTACCGAGGAGTAGGGCCGATGAGCACGCCGCCGTTCCTGACGCTTCCCGGCTGTGCCCGGGCGCTTCGACTGGAGACCGCCCGAGGCGCCTTCGCCGCGCTTGAGGCGCTGCCCCGGACGGGGGCGGTGCGCGGGACGGCGCTCCTGGTGCCCGGGTTCACCGGCAGCAAGGAGGACTTCATCGCGCTGCTGGAGCCGCTGGCCGCGGCCGGCTACCGGGTGCTCGCGGTGGACCAGCGCGGCCAGTACGAGACCGGCGGCCCGGCCGATCCGGCCGCGTACCGGATCGACGAGCTGGCCGGCGACGTCCTCGCGCTCTCGGCGGAACTCGCCGGCGACGGGCCGCTGCACCTGCTCGGGCACTCCTTCGGCGGCCAGGTGGCCCGCCAGGCCGTGCTCACCGCGACGGACGGGCGGCGGGAGCTGCCGTGGCGTTCGCTGACGCTGCTCGCCACCGGTCCCGGCACAATCGCGCCGGAAGAGGCGGCCAGGACCAGGCTGCTGATCGACGCCCTGGGGACGATGGACCTGGAGTCGATCTGGCAGGTCATGCGCCGGATGGATCAGGACGAGGGCGTCCCCGCCCCCCGCCCGGAGATCTCGGACTTCCTGCACCGCCGCTGGCTGGCGAACGTTCCGCAGGCGCTGGTCTCGATGGGCGGCCACCTGGTCGCCGCCCCGGACCTGGTCGCGGAGCTGGCCGCCGCCGGACTGCCCCGACTGGTGGTCTCGGGAGAGCAGGACTACGCCTGGCCGGTCGAGGAGCAGTCCCGGATGGCGGAGCGGCTGGCCGCCCGTCAGGTGGTGATCGCCGGTGCCGGGCACTCCCCCAACGCCGAGCAGCCGGCCGCGACGGCCGCCGCACTGGCCGAGTTCTGGGCCGACTGATCCCTCGCGGCCGGGAAGCTGACGCCTGATCGGACGCCGCACGCCCGGCCGGCACCGTCCACCCGCGCCCACCTGGTCTGGACAACCCACGCGACAAATTTCGTTAGGTCGGGTAATATTTGATTCTGTCCGGGAACAGTCGCGCCTGCCGCCCCGTTGACCTCGATGGCGTCAGTTCGCCCGAAACCAGGACTTCACGCCCGGGCAATCACCCGGAAGCAGTGCCACGACACCGTGGTTCACACGCCGGAAACGGCACCCGTACGACGACCGAGCCGAATCGCCCCGAGCGGGGCGGGGGAAGGGAGAGGCCCATGCGTTTTGAGATCCTCCGACTGGACGACACCCGGGGCACCGTCACCGACCGTCTGATCGCCGACGCGGACACCGTCCGCGAGTTCGTGGAGGCGGCCGCCCGCACCGGCGAACGCCTGTACATCCGACCGTGCAAGGCGGCCTGACCCACGCCGGACCGACCGAGGCCCCCGCCGAGGCCGCGTCCGACGTTCCGATACCGAACTGACGCCCCGTCACCCTCCGGCCGCTTGGGTCCGAGTCGTCGACGGGGCGTCAGTGCGTTCGAGCCGCGGTCGATCCACCCGCTTCCGCTCAGATCCCAATGCCCGTTCCCGGCAGGACGTTTGCCGCCGCCCGTCACCGGACATCCACTCCCGGGGGCAGCCGCCGACGCCGGCCACCCCTGGGGAGCAACGCGACGCACTCCGTACGAGTGATCGTCCTTGACGCGGCGCTCCGGAGGGAGGAGCGTTGTCCGCTATGAGGGGCGAGCCAAGCTGCCCGAGGTGCGGTGGTCGGGTCCGCGCGCCCGGCCTCTTCTCCGACACCTGGCAGTGCGACCAGCACGGTGCCGTGCATCCGATGCAGCCGGTGCTGCCCCCGAGCGTGGAGGCGCTGAGCGTGGCGGTGGCCCGCTCGCAGGTACCCGTCTGGCTGCCCTGGCCGCTGCCGGTCGGCTGGCTGTTCACCGGCATCGCCCATGCCGGGGACGACGTCTCGGGGGCCCGGGCCACCGCGGTGGCCTGCTCGGGGCCGGCGCCACTGGGCGGGTTCGGCGAACTGGTACTGATCGCGGAGGAGCTGGGGGTCGGCCTGGGTGCACGGTACGCGGGCCTGCCGGGGCCGGATCCGGGCGCCACGGTGTCGCTCTACAAACCCGCCGACGCCAAACTGCTCGCCGCCGGCCGCCCGACCCCGATGTTCCACGTCCCGGACGCCCCCGCCGACCGGGCGGTCTTCGCCGGCGAGGCGCGCGGGCTGTGGCTCTGGGCCATCGCCTGGCCCGAGCAGTCGGCGCTGATGATGTACGACGAGCTCGTGCTGACCGATCTGCGGGACGCGGGCGCCGAGCTCGAACTGCTGCCGTGCGGGGCGCTCTCGCCCCGACTGCTCGGCTGACATCCATAGGAGCATCCCCGGCAGGCGGGCGTTCCGGCCGTCGGGCGGGCCGGGAGCCGTCGGCCGCCGGGAGCCGGGAGGGGTCGAAGGCCCGTCGGGCGTCAACCGGCGCTAACTATCCTGGAGCTCACCCGTCCCCGTTCCTGGAGTGTCGAAGACCGTGCGCATCGACCTGCACGCCCACAGCAACGCCTCCGACGGCACCGACTCCCCCACCGAGCTGATCGCCGCGGCGGTGGCGGCCGGGCTGGACGTGGTCGCGCTGACCGACCATGACACGGTGTCCGGGCACGCGGAGGCCGCCGAGGCCGTCCGGGGCACCGGGCTGACCCTGGTGCCGGGCGCCGAGCTGTCCTGTCAGGTGGACGGGATCAGCATGCATCTGCTGGCGTATCTGTTCGACCCCGCCGAGCCGGAGTTCGCCGCCGAGCGCGAGCTGGTCCGCACCGACCGGTTCAGGCGCGGGCGGGCGATCGTGGAGCGCTGCCGGGAGCTGGGCGCGCCGATCACCTGGGAGCAGGTGCAGCGGATCGCGGGCGCGGGTTCGGTGGGACGTCCGCACATCGCCAGCGCGCTGGTCGAGGCGGGCACGGTGCCGACCGTGTCGGACGCCTTCACCCCGGACTGGCTGGCCAACGGCGGCCGGGCGGACGTCCGCAAGCACGAGACCGACCCGGTGACGGCGGTCCGGCTGGTCAGGGCGGCGGGCGGGGTGCCGGTGTTCGCGCACCCCGGGGCGGTCAAGCGCGGACGCACCGTGTCCGAGCAGGTGATCGCCGATCTGGCCGCGGCCGGGCTGGCCGCGCTGGAGGTGGACCACCTGGACCACGACGAGCACACCCGCGAGCGCCTGCGGGGACTGGCCGCCGAGCTGGGCCTGCTGACCACCGGCTCCAGCGACTACCACGGCAGCCGCAAGGACGTGCGCCTCGGCGAGTACACCACCGCTCCCGAGGTGTACGAGGCGCTGGTGGCCCAGGCGACGGGGGCCCGACCGATCACCGGCTGAAGCCCCGCGCGGACGCGCGGGCCACCCGGCCGGCTCCCCGGTTCTCCGCGCCCCGGGAGAGCAGCCCCCGCCTGACGGCGGGTCAGTCGAGCGGCACGCCGCGGCGGTGCGGATCGCGGAGGTCGGTGCCGTGGCGCAGCCAGCGCTCCTGCAGGGCGTCGGCGCCCTGGACGCGCTTGAAGGCGGCCTCGTTGGGGGTCATCGGCAGCAGCGGCAGGAAGCGCACCGGGTCGGCGGGGTCGGGGAGTTCCAGGTCCGGGACCAGGCCGCCGGGTTCGGCGGCGAGGACGGAGGTGAAGGGGGCGCCCTCCCAGAGCGGGGAGCCGAGGTCGAGCGAGCCGCCCGGGGCCAGGACCAGGCCCTCGACCTGCGGGGTGGCGGCGAAGGTGGCCAGCGTGCGGAGTACGTCGTCGCGCCCCCCGCGGACGGTGAGCACCAACTCGACCCGGGGTCCGCGGACCGGATCGGCGACCACGGCGGTCGGGTCGGACATCGGTGCGGCGGACATGCCGAGAGTGGCGTACCTCACCAGTCCGTCCGCGTCGGGGCCGAAGCGCAGCACCTCGATCCGGTCCGCGCCGAGGAAGGTGACGGCCGCCCGGCCGCTGGATTCCCCGAAAGTCGCCAGCAGACGGGCCTCGACGGCCGCCAGCACCGCCTCGCGGGTCAGCTCGCCGGAATCGTTCCCCGTAGGGTCGGTGGGGTCGCCGAAGAGAGGGAAGTCGTGCGCCATGGCCAGACCTTAACGCCCGGTCGTGGAGCGGCGCTCGAACCCCCCGTCCCCGTCCACACGCCAACTGTTAGTGTGGGCAGCTGGCCACCGGGGATCCTCTTCCCGGGGCAGCGGCATGAAGGAGGTGGTTGCGGTGGATACCAGCCGACCATGCAGTACCGGCAGCTCTGCCCGGCCGCCGCGCAGCCCTCACCGCACCCGCCGTTGATCGTTTCCCGATCCGGCAACTGAGGTGGCGTCACCCTCGGCCCGGCGAGCACCCTCCCCGGAGCCACGCAGTCCTCATCGCGCCCCAGCAAGGCGGCTGGACCGGCCGTGGGCCCGGAATCACTTGGTGTTTCTTCCACCGTCGCACCCTCCGCCCGCCACCGGACCGCCGTGCGACGGTTCCCGTCCGAGGAGCCTGCCATGTCGATGATCAACAGCCTGCGCGCCGCCGTCCGTCCACACCGCCGCCGGACCGACGCCGACGGGTTCGACGCCCTCGACGGGCGCGCCGTCTCGGCCGTGGTGGACTGCGCGGTCTACCGGGACGGCAAGCGGTACGGCGAGACCTGCAGTCCGCGCGAGGCCGCACAGCGGGTGCGGCAGGGCGAGGAGACAGGTGCAGGATCGTTCAGCTGGATCGGGCTGCACGAGCCGACCGCGGCCGAGTTCGAGGGCATCGCGCAGCGCTTCGGCCTGCACCCGCTGGCCGTCGAGGACGCGGTGCACGCGCACCAGCGCCCCAAGGTCGAGCGTTACGACGACGTACTGTTCTCGGTGTTCAAGACCATCCGCTACGTGGAGCACGACCAGCTGACCCCGACCAGCGAGGTGGTCGAGACCGGCGAGCTGATGGTCTTCGTCGGCCCGGACTTCGTGATCACCGTCCGGCACGGCGGCCACAACTCGCTGCACGAGCTGCGGCACCGGCTGGAGACCGACCCGGACGGCTCCGGACCGCTCGGCCGCGGCCCGTCTGCCGTGCTGCACGCGATCGCCGACCAGGTGGTGGACAACTACCTGCTGGTCGCGGACCGGCTGCAGAGCGACGTGGACGAGGTCGAGTACGACGTCTTCACCAACAAGGGTGGGCGCGGCGCCGACGTCGGCCGGCTGTACCAGCTCAAGCGCGAGGTACTGGAGTTCAAGCGCGCGGTGGCGCCGCTGCTGCGGCCGATGCAGCAGCTCTCCGAGCCGGTGCAGCGGCTGGTGGACCCGAACATCCAGAAGTACTTCCGGGACGTCGCCGACCACCTGGCCCGGGTCATCGAGCAGGTGCACGCCTTCGACGAGCTGCTCAACTCGCTGCTCCAGGCCAACCTGGCGCAGGTCTCGGTGGCGCAGAACGAGGACATGCGCAAGATCACTGCTTGGGCGGCGATCTTCGCCGTGCCCACCATGATCACCGGTGTGTACGGCATGAACTTCGAGGACATGCCCGAGCTGAAGAGCCAGTACGGGTATCCGGTGGTGCTCGGCGGGATCGTGCTGATCTGCATCGGGATGTACCGGGGCTTCAGGCGCAACGGCTGGCTGTAGCGGCGGCTCCGATGCTCCGCGGCCGCCTTCGGCGTCAGCCGGTGCGGCCGCCGCGGGCGACCAGGACCAGGCCGAGCAGGATCAGGGCGACGGCCGGGTAGGCGGCGGCCGGCGGCCACTGGCCCAGCCAGAGGGCCGCGATCAGGGCCGCGCCCGGGGTCTCCAGCAGGACGGCCGTGGAGGTGACCGACGGGCCCAGGGTGCGCACCACCCGGTTGCTCAGCGAGTGCCCGAGCAGCTGCGCGGTCACCATCAGCAGCGCGATCTGCCACCACACCCCGGCCGGCCAACCGGCGAGCGGGGCCCCGGCCATCAGGCAGACGCCGAGCAGGACGGCGGAGGTGGTGGCGTAGCAGGCCAGGGTGTACGCGGTGGTGCTGACCGTCCGCCGGACCTCGGCGCCCAGCAGTACGTAGCCCGCGGCGGCCAGCCCCGCGCCGAGTGCCAGCGCATCGCCGAGCAGGGCCCGGGGGGAGAGCGACAGGTCCACGCCGGTCAGCACCAGCACCCCGGCGAAGGCCACCGTCGCACCGAGCCGGACCAGCCGTGGCACCCGGTGGCCGGCCAGTCGCATCAGCAGGATCGTCCACAGCGGCGTGGTGGTGACCAGCGCGGTCGACGAGGCCACCGAGGTCATCCGCAGGCTGGGCATCCAGAGCGCGAAGTGCGCCGCGAGCAGCACGCCCGCCGCCATCGCCAGCAGCAGTGGCCGCCGGCCGATGCCGCGCAGCTCGGCGCGGTGCCGCAGCAGCGCGTACGGGCCGAGCACTCCGACCGACATGACGTTGCGCCAGAGCGCGATCGCCAGTGCGGGGGCGGCGGTGGCGCTGATCAGCGGGGCGGAGAGCGAGATCCCGCCGATGGAGATCGCGAGCAGTACCAGGTCCGGCCCCGGCAGCGGAGGGGGAGCGGCACCGGCCGGACTCCCGGCGGCGGTGGACACCTCGGTGTCGGGCCTGGCGGCGGGCACGGCTCTCCTCCGGAGGGCGGTAGCGGACGGATCGGATCCAAACCTAAGCCCTGTGCCCGGTACCGGTGACCGCCGTTCTGACCGGTGAGACACCATGCGGACACCCAGGCCGTACGCTGTGCGGCATGGAGCCTACGACGACCGCCGACGCCTTCCTCGACCGCGCGCTCCTGGAGGAGGCCACGAAGAAGTCCGGCCTGCTCTGGGTACGCGCCGAGGGGCAGCCGCACAGCCGGGCGCTCTGGCACGCGTGGCACGACGGCGCGGTGGTGGTGGTCGGCGACGGCGCCGAGCAGCCGCTGCACGGACTCGCCGCGGGCTCGACCGCAGCGGTGACGGTGCGCAGCAAGGACAAATGGGGACGGCTGGTCGGCTGGACGGCCCGGGTCAGCGAGCTGGCGCCGGGGAGCGAGGGCTGGACGGGCGCGGTCGAGGAACTCAAGGGCAAGCGGCTGAACGCACCCGACACCGAGGCCATCGGGGAGCGGTGGGCCCGCGAGTGCCGGGTGCTCCGGCTGGAGCCGTCCGGGCCGCTCACCGAGCAGCCGGGGTCGATGCCGGACGGTTCGCACTCCGCGACCCCGATGCCCTCGCCGGTGATCACCCGTCAGCCGATCCCGGCGGGGCTGCCAAAGCTCCTGTTCAGGAGCCGGAAGGGCTGAGCCCGCCGGGGCCGCGCGGTACCGCGCGAGGACCCGTACCCGGCCGCCGGCGCAGTCGGATCGGCCATGCGGCGCCCCCGAACGGTCCAGGAGTGGCTTGGATCCGCACGTGGGTGCATGGTTGGTCGCGCGGTTCCCCCCGCACCTCGGGCGCCCCCGGCGGGCGTCCCCACGCCCTCCGGAAGACCCCCGTCGGTCGGCGGGTCTCCGTTCGGATGGCACCGGTACCCTTGCGGCGAGCAGAGCACAGCGGCCAGAGAGAGGGACTCCATGGCAGGACCAGGCAGCCGGGTCTTCATCTCGCACCTGTCCGGGATCGCGGTCTTCGACCCGAACGGCGACCAGGTCGGCCGGGTGCGGGATGTAGTGGTCTCGCTGCGGATAGGCGGGCGGCCGCCGAGGGTGCTCGGCCTGGTGGTCGAGGTGATCGGCCGGCGCCGGATCTTCCTCCCGATGACCAGGGTGACCAGCCTGGAGTCCGGGCAGGTGCTGACCACCGGTGTGATCAACATGCGGCGGTTCGAACAGCGGCCGTCCGAGACCCTGGTCCTGGCCGAGCTGTTGGACCGCACGGTGACCTGGACCAAGACCGGCGAGCAGGTCACGGTGCTGGACGTCGCGATGGTGCAGACCCGGGTGCGCGAGTGGGAGATCAGCAAGGTCTTCGTGCAGACCGGCAAGGTCACCCGGCTGCGCAAGGCCAGGGGTGAGACGCTCACCCTGGACTGGTCGGCGGTGACCGGCTTCTCGTTGACCGAGGAGGGCCAGGGCGCGGCCAACCTGCTGGCCACCTTCGAGCAGCTGCGCCCGGCCGACCTGGCCAACGTGATGCACCACCTGTCGGCCAAGCGCCGTGCCGAGGTGGCCGCGGCGCTGGACGACGACCGGCTGGCCGACGTCCTGGAGGAGCTGCCCGAGGACGACCAGATCGAGATCATCGGCAAGCTCAAGGAGGAGCGCGCGGCCGACGTCCTGGAGGCGATGGACCCGGACGACGCCGCCGACCTGCTCTCCGACCTCCCCGAGGAGGCGGCCGAGCGACTGCTGGGGCTGATGGAGCCCGAGGAGGCGGCCTCGGTCCGCCGCCTGCTCTCCTACGAGGAGGACACCGCCGGCGGTCTGATGACCACCGAGCCGATCGTCCTGGAGCCGGACGCCACGGTGGCCGAGGCGCTGGCCCGGGTCCGGATCTCCGACCACAAGCCCGCCCTCGCCGCCCAGGTGTACGTCTGCCGCCCGCCGAACGAGACGCCGACCGGCACGTACCTGGGGACGGTGCACTTCCAGCGGCTGCTGCGCGAGCCGCCCTACGTCCTGGTCGGCTCGATCGTGGACGACGACCTCGACCCGCTGCCGCCGGACACCCCGCTGCCGCTGGTCACCAGCTACCTCGCCGCGTACAACCTGGTCGCCGCTCCAGTGGTGGACGAGGCCGACCACCTGCTGGGCGCGGTCACCGTCGACGACGTACTGGACCACCTGCTGCCGGACGACTGGCGCGAAGCGGCACTGCACGGCGACGAGGCCCTGGAGAACGAGCACGAGAGGGAGGCCGCCGGTGGACGCTGACCGCAGGGGCAGACGGGACGAGGGCCGCAACCAGCGCCTCCAGGGCGACTTGCGCGAACTGCGCCAGCTGCGCGAACTGCGGGCCAGGGAGGGCGGCCGGCACTCGTCCAGGCCGGAGGGCACCGGCAGCAGCGCCGCCGCCCGCAGCCGGCTCGACCAGCCGCGCACCGGCCGCCCCGGCCTGGTCACCCTGCCCAGCTACGACCCGGAGGCCTTCGGCCGGCTCTCCGAGCGGATCGCCCGCTTCCTGGGCACCGGGCGGTTCATCGTCTGGATGACGGTGGTGATCATCATCTGGGTCGTCTGGAACACCCTGCTGCCGCCGAACGTCCGCTTCGACCAGTACCCGTTCATCTTCCTGACCCTGGTGCTCTCGCTCCAGGCCTCCTACGCGGCGCCGCTGATCCTGCTCGCGCAGAACCGGCAGGACGACCGCGACCGGGTCAACATGGAGCAGGACCGGGCCCGCAGCGACCGGAACATCGCCGACACCGAGTACCTGACCCGTGAGGTCGCGGCCCTGCGCCACGGGCTCGGCGAGGTCGCCACCCGGGACTTCATCCGCTCCGAGCTCCAGTCGCTGCTCAAGGAGTTGGACGGCCAGCGCTTCGACGGCCAGCGGGAGTCCTCCGAGCTGCTGTGACCGGCGGCACGCTACTGGGGCGTCAACTACTTCGACGTTCGCCGTACCATCAAGGCATGGCCAACGAGACTGAGGTTGCCCCCGGCGTCACGGAGGAGTCCGTACGCAAGGCCCTGGCGACCGTTCACGACCCGGAGATCAACCGCCCGATCACCGAGATCGGCATGGTGAAATCGGTCGAGATCGCCGAGGGCGGCGCGGTCCGCGTCGCGGTGTACCTGACCGTCTCCGGCTGCCCGATGCGCGAGACCATCATCGGCCGGGTGACCGACGCGGTCACCAAGGTGCCCGGCGTGACCGGCGTCGAGGTCGAGCTCGACGTGATGAGCGACCAGCAGCGCAGGGAGCTCTCCCAGCTGCTGCGCGGCGGCGCGCCCGAGCGGGAGATCCCGTTCGCCAAGCCGGGCACGCTGACCCGGGTGTACGCGGTCGCCTCCGGCAAGGGCGGCGTCGGCAAGTCCTCGGTCACCGTCAACCTGGCCGCCGCGATGGCCGCCGACGGGCTGAAGGTCGCCGTGGTGGACGCCGACATCTACGGCCACAGCGTGCCCCGGATGCTGGGTGTCGAGGGACGCCCGACCCAGGTCCAGGACATGATCATGCCGCCCCAGGCGAACGGCGTGAAGGTCATCTCGATCGGCATGTTCACCCCGGGCAACGCCCCGGTGGTCTGGCGCGGCCCGATGCTGCACCGCGCGCTCCAGCAGTTCCTGGCCGACGTGTGGTGGGGCGACCTGGACGTCCTGCTGCTCGACCTGCCGCCCGGCACCGGCGACATCGCCATCTCGGTGGCCCAGCTGGTCCCGAACGCGGAGATCCTGATCGTCACCACCCCGCAGATGGCCGCCGCCGAGGTGGCCGAGCGGGCAGGCACCATCGCGGTGCAGACCCACCAGAAGATCGTCGGCGTGATCGAGAACATGTCGGGCATGCCCTGCCCGCACTGCGACGAGATGATCGACGTCTTCGGCACCGGCGGCGGCCAGACCGTCGCCGACGCCCTCACCCGCACCGTCGGCGCGACCGTCCCGGTGCTCGGCTCGATCCCGATCGACGTCCGGCTGCGTGAGGGCGGCGACGACGGCCGCCCGGTCGTCCTCGCCGCGCCCGACTCCCCCGCCGGCGCGGCCCTGCGCGCCGTCGCGGGCAAGCTCGGCGGCCGCAAGCGCGGCCTCTCCGGACTCTCGCTCGGGCTCACGCCGAAGAACAAGTTCTAGGACCGACCGGCAACGGGGGCGCGGGGCTGCTCAGGCCGCCCCTCGTCCCTGACGGGCCGTCCCCCTCAGAGCCGGGTGTAGGCCGTCAGGTCGGGGACGGTGGCGAAGCCGACGCCGTAGGCGCTCACGCCGCGGCCGTAGGCACCGAGGAGGACGCCCGGCGCCTCGCCGGCCAGGACCCAGCCGTACTCGGACTCGCGGTAGCGGAACGGCTGGGGAAGGCCGTTCACCGGGAGGGTGAGCGAGCTCCAGCCCGGCCCGTCCAGGTCGTCGGCCAGGTCCCAGGCGAGGGCGGACTGCTGGTCCAGCCAGTCCTGGCGCAGGGCCCGGTCGAGCTGGCCCGGCCAGCTGTGGGCGAGCAGGCCGGAGCCGGCCAGCCACGCGGCGGAGGAGGTCGAGGTGGCCTCCAGCATGCCGGTGTTGTCGGCGCTGCGGCGGACGTCCCGGCGGGCCACGGTGACCACCACGGCGAAACGGCGCAGGTCCCGGGCCTCGTACGTCCTGGCCGGCTCCTCGCCGTGGCCGAGCGTGCCGTAGTCGATGGCACCGCGCTGGGCGGCCCGCACACCCCCGCCGCCGGCCTGCATCAGCCAGCGGCGGCCGCTCCAGCCGTCGTCCAGCCCGTACCAGGGGAAGTCCGCCGCCAGGTACGGTTCCAGCGGATCGGCCGGGACCACCGGGCCCGCCTGGGCACCGACCACGGCCTCGGCCGTCCCCACCGCAGCATGACTCGTCGTGTCCATCCCCGGGCCTCCTCGAATGCGCCGTTCTGTGCCGTAGCGCGCTCCACGGTGGCGTACGGCGGTGCCTCCGTCCGGCGAATCGGCGCCGGACCGGCCGTGAGCCACGGCACAGCGGAGGCAACCGACACCATAACCGGGGAAACGGCCAAGCCCCGCCCAGCTGTGCACTGCCGGGCGGGGCGAACTGGCGCGACGTCAGGTCGCGTCGAGGTCGAACGGAGGGCGCTCGCCGTCCTTCAGCGGGGCACCGGCGGAGGCGGCCGGCACGGCGCTCTTGGTCAGGTCGGCCTTGGTGCCGGTCATCGCCGGCGCGGGCTCGTCGCCCAGCACGGACTTGATGTCCAGGCCGTCCCGGATCTCCTTGAGGCCCAGCGGGTCCTCGTTCCCGCCGAGCAGCTGCTTGCGGACGAAGGCCTTGGGGTGCAGGTCCTCGAACTCGAAGTCCTTGAACTCCGGGCCCAGCTCGCTGCGGATGTCCTCCTTGGCGCTGTCCGCGAAGCTCCGCACCTTGCGGATGAAGCCGCTGAGGTCCTGGATCAGCTTGGGGAGCTTGTCCGGCCCGAAGATCACCAGGCCCATGACGATCAGCGTCAGGACCTCAGGTAGGCCTATGTCTTGGAACACGTAAGCTCCCAGCTCCTGGTGGTCGAACCCGATGAGCCCTGCGGACAACGGTCTATACAGCGTAATGGCCACCGACCAGGTCCGTGCCCCACCGCGGGATGAAGCGGTGGCAAAGACCGGCCGATGGCCTAGCCGCGGCGAACCCTCCCGGCAGCGGTGCGGCCGGGGCCCGGTCGGCTAACGGAACTCGTGCTGGTGAGGTGACGGGACGGGTTGCGGCTGGACGCTGTACGGGGCCTGCGGGACGGCCCCGGCACCGTACGGGGCCCCGGCCGGGAGGACCGGGAAGTCCACCGGCTGCTGGACCGTCATCGGGACCAGCTGGCCGCCGGTGCCCCGGGCCGGGATCACGCTGTTGCCGCCGTGCTGCTGGTTGGCACCGACCTCGCCGACCCCGCCGAGGGTGACCGCCGCCACCGAGAACGCCCCGGCCGCGGCGGCGAAGACGAATCTGCGCCCGCGGATCAGGCGGAACGGCGCGGCGGGAGGCTGCGGGTGGTGGTGGCCGACCGGGCGGACCGCGACCGGCTCCACCAGGGCGGCCAGCGGCGCGGACACCGGCAGCGCCCCGACCGGCGAGCGGCGCAGGAAACCCGAGCGGCCGGCCCGCGGATCCACTCCGGGCAGCGGCGACTCTGCGCCCAGCGCCCCGCTGCCGAACGAGGCCCCGGCCCCACGCCCGAACGAACCGCCGGTCAGCCGGCTGCCGCCGATCGTCCCCGCCCCGACGTCGTCCGCGCCGGCGCCGGGACCGGCGCCAGGACCGGGCCCGTCGTCAGGCAGTGCGGCGACCGCCAGCAGACGGGACATCAGCATCATGGAGGGTGCCGGGGTGCCGGAATGGGTCAGCAGCTGCTTGACCGTGCGGCCCTCGTCCGCCTCGGCCAGGCAGTCGGCGCAGGTCGCCAGATGGGCCTGGACGCGCTCGCGGGCGTCATGGCCGAGCTCGCCGTCCAGGAAGGCGGTCAGCCGGTCGCCCAGGTGGTGCTCCTCGGCCGCCGGCTCGGCAGTACGGACCGCGACGGGCCGCAGCTCATGGCCCTCCGGCTCGCTGCGGCGGCCGCGCTGGGCCCAGCCGGCCCCGCGTCGCAGCCGGCTCGCGGGCTCCCCCGCCGCACCCGTGGCACGGCCGGATCCCGAACGGTTGGCGCCACTCACAAGCGCCCCCGTTCACTCCCGCCCAGGGAGCCGGACTCAACACCGACCGCCACCGGCTCGGCCGTGCCGCCACGGCGGACGCGCCCGGGGGCGGAACCGGGGGCGCGGTGCTTCAGCGCCGTCCGCAGGTGCGAGCGGCCCCGGTGGATGCGGCTGCGCACGGTGCCCAGCTTCACCCCGAGGGTGGCCGCGATCTCCTCGTACGAGAGGCCCTCGATGTCGCAGAGGACCACGGCGGCCCGGAACTCGGGCGCCAGGGTGTCCAGGGCGTGCTGGACGTCGGCGTCGAAGTGGGTGTCGCTGAAGTGCTGGGCCGGGCTCGGCTCACGGCTCGCCAGGCGCTCGGCCGCGTCCTCGGCCAGCGCGTCGAAGCGGATCCGCTGGCGGCGGCGCACCATGTCCAGGAACAGGTTGGTGGTGATCCGGTGCAGCCAACCCTCGAAGGTGCCGGGGCTGTAGGTGGAGAGCGAGCGGAAGACGCGGACGAAGACCTCCTGGGTCAGGTCCTCGGCGTCGTGCTGATTTCCCGTCAGCCGGTAGGCCAGCCGGTAGACCCGGGCGCTGTGCGCCTCGACGATCTCCTCCCAGCTGGGCGGCGTCCAGGTCTGCGCGTCGGGGCCCTCGGCGAAGGTCGCGAGCTCGGCGGGGGCCTCGGCCATCGCGGTGTCGGCTGCGGTCGACTTGTCCAGGGGGGAGTGCGCAGACTGGTTCATCACGGGCTTCGGCGTACGGGCCGACGCGGTGCCGCGGGGGTGCCGCCGCACAGGGACGTCGCCCTCGGCCACACCTCCTCGGTCGGCTCTTCTGCCCAGCAGGGCCACCACCATATCCACCTCACCCGTCAGATCGGGATAAAAGTGCTCGGCCGGGCAGGTACCCGGACCGACCGCCCGTTCTCCTGGATCAACGCCCGGTCCTCGAACGCGGTTCCCGGTCGGCCAGTAATCTGTGGCAGGAAATATCGACATCCGGCCGCCACCAGGCCGACAGCCGGCGCTCCGAAAGAGGCAGCCATCAGCGAGTTCGGGCCCGCTCATGCGGCTCTTGCCGATACCTACATCGGCGAGGACGCGGTGCTCACCTACGCCCGGGCCCAGGCAGCCAGGACGGGCATCCGCGCGATCGGGCCCAGCGGCGGCGCCTGCCTGCGGCTGCTCGCGGCCGCGCTCGACGCCAAGGCGGTCGCCGAGATCGGCACCGGCACCGGCGTCTCCGGCCTCTACCTGCTGCGCGGCATGCGCAGCGACGGCGTGCTCACCACGGTGGACGCCGAACCGGTCCGCCAGCAGCTCGCCCGCGAGGCGTACCACGCGGCCGGGTTCGCCCCCAACCGCGCGCGCTTCATACCCGGACGGGCGCTCGAGGTCCTGCCGCGACTCGCCGACGGCCAGTACGACCTGGTGTTCTGCGACGGCGACCCGGCCGAGTCGCAGGAGTACCTGGCGGAGTCGCTACGGCTGCTCAGACCCGGCGGCATGGTCTGCTTCGAGGGCGTGTTCCAGGAGGGCCGGCTGGCCGATCCCGACGACGGCGACCCGCAGACCGACGCGGTGCGCGAGCTGGTCCGCGACATCCGGGAGAGCGACCGGCTGCTGCCCGCCCTGCTGCCGGTGAGCGACGGCCTGCTGTGCGCCGTCAAACGCTGACCGGCGTCCGGCTCAACTCCCCCGCACAAAGCGGAACCCGGGTCCGGCGTGAACCGGGACCCGGGTTCCGTGCGCATCATCTCCGAGGATGAGGGGAGCACCCGCCGCGTCAGCCGCAGGCCTTCTTCAGGGCCTCACCCAGGGCATCGGCCTCATCGGGCGTGAGCTCCACCACGAGGCGTCCGCCGCCTTCGAGCGGAACTCGCATGATGATGCCTCGCCCCTCTTTGGTGACCTCGAGCGGGCCGTCACCCGTCCGCGGCTTCATGGCCGCCATGCTCGTTCCCCTTCCTGCAACCGCTCAGCTACGCACCGGCAGTCCGTCCACCGCCGGTATCGAACGCATTGATCGGAAGCCATTATCCCGCATGCGGCGACCCGATGACCAACATCACTCCCTCTGCAAGCCCGGCCGCCCCCGTCCGACCCGCCCCTCGCACGCCGGAAGCCTCATCAGGGCGCTACTCCACCAGGACTCCCCGGCGTTCCTCCGGCACTCCCCCGATGCCGGTCCGATGCCCGGAACGACGCGAAAAGGTGCCGCACCTCACACTCCCCGGCGGGCCACCGACTCGGGCATGCTGACACCGTCCCACCATCTGAGACCCGGGGAGACCTGCCGATGTCCGACTCCGTGCTGTACGAGCTCGACGGCGGCCTCGCCGTCATCACCATCAACCGCCCGGACGCGATGAACGCGCTGGACGTGGCCACCAAGGTGGCGCTGCGGGACACCGTCACCGAGGCCGCCGAGAGCAGTGCGGTACGGGCGGTGCTGCTCACCGGCGCCGGCGACCGGGCGTTCTGCGTCGGCCAGGACCTCAAGGAGCACGTCGGGCTGCTCAAGCGGCAGGAGGAGACCGGCGAGGGCGCCCTGCGCACCGTCGCCGAGCACTACAACCCGCTGCTGCGGGCGCTGGCCGGCATGCGCAAGCCGACCGTCGCGGCGGTCGGCGGGGTGGCGGCGGGCGCGGGCGCCTCGCTGGCGTTCGCCTGCGACTTCCGCATCGTCGCCGACACCGCCGGGTTCAACACCTCCTTCGCCGGGGTCGCGCTGACCGCCGACTCGGGCGCCTCCTGGACCCTGCCCCGGCTGGTCGGGCACGCCCGGGCCACCGAGCTGCTGATGCTGCCGCGGACGGTGAAGGCCGAGGAGGCGCTCCGGCTCGGGCTGGCCACCCAGGTCGTTCCGCCCGCCGAACTCGCCAACACCGCACGGGAGTTCGCCAAGCGCCTGGCCCAGGGTCCAACGGTCGCGTACGGCGCGATCAAGGAGTCGCTGGCGTACGGGTCTTCGCACTCACTGGACGAACTGCTCGAAAAGGAGGACGAGTTGCAGACCCTGGCCGGGGCCAGCGAGGACCACCGGATCGCGGTGAACGCCTTCCTCGCCAAGGAGAAGCCGGTCTTCCTGGGCCGGTAGGACCGCCGCGGCTCAGCGGACTCCCCTCGCGTGGCAGTCGACGAGGTGGTCGTCGACCAGCCCGCAGGCCTGCATCAGGGCGTAGGCCGTGGTCGGGCCGACGAAGCGGAAGCCGTTCTTCTTGAGCTCCTTGGCCAGCGCGGTGGACTCGGGCGTGACGGCCGGCACCTCCGCCATCGTGCGGGGGGCCGGTCGGTCCGGGGCGCCGGCGTGACGCCAGATCAGCTCGTCCAGGCCGCCGGGGCCCAGGGCCGCTGCGGCACGGGCGTTGGCCAGCGTCGCCTCGATCTTGGCCCGGTTGCGGATGATGCCCTCGTCCTGCAGCAGCCGCTCGACGTCGGCGGGCCCGAACTCGGCCACGTCAGCGATCCGGAAGCGGGCGAAGGCCGCCCGGAAGCCCTCCCGGCGGCGCAGGATGGTGATCCAGGACAGCCCGGACTGGAACGCCTCCAGGGAGATCCGCTCGAACAGGGCGTCGTCGCCGTGCACCGGCTGGCCCCACTCGGTGTCGTGGTACTCGAGGTAGTCGTCGGTGGACAGGCCCCAGGCGCAGCGCAGCAGGCCGTCCGGGCCGGGTACGGCGCCGGTCACTGCTCGTCCCTTCCGTCAGCGGCGGTGTCGGCGTCCGCCACCCCGGCGCCCGTCGCCCCGGCGCCCTTCCCCTCGGCGCCCTTCCCCTCGGCGCTCCTCGCCCCGGCGTCCGCCGTGCCGATGCTCCCCGCACCCCCATCCGGCACGTCAACTCCGGCCCGCTCTGCGCCGGTTGGCCCCTCGGCCGACTCGTCGAAGGTCTCCAGGCCGGGCAGCGGCTGCTCACTCTCCGCGGCCACTGCCCGCGCCGGGGCCGGCACCGCCGCGGCGGCCTCCAGTTCGGCGATCCGCGAGTCGCGGTGGGCGAGCTCGGCGCCGAGGCGGTCGAGCACGTCGTCCACCTCGTCCATCCGGTAGCCGCGCAGGGCCATCGGAAGCCGGATCTCGTCCACGTCGTGGCGGCTGAGCGGACGGTCCTGCGGCAGCCGCGCGGTGATCCGGTCGGGCACCGCCTCCTGCAGGCCGCCGCCTCCGCCGAGCGCCACCAGGGCAGCGCCGCCGACCACCACGGCCATCGCCGCCACGATCACCCAGAACACGAGCTGTCCTCCACACTCCGAGCCGGCCCCGGTAACAGGTGGGATCATGGTCCCTGAGGTAGGCCGGGGCCCATCATCGCACCCGGGCGAGCTGTGGAGGAGATTCCGGTGGTACTGCGCCTCGGGCCACGTGAGTTCGGCGACGACGAGCTGGTGATCATGGCGATCGTCAACCGCACCCCGGACTCCTTCTTCGACCGCGGCGCGACGTTCGCCGACGAGGCCGCCTTCGCCGCCGCCGACCGGGCGGTGGCCGAGGGCGCGGCGATCCTCGACATCGGCGGGGTCAAGGCGGGCCCGGGCGAAGAGGTCACCGTGGAGGAGGAGCTGCGCCGGACCGTCCCGTTCGTGGCCCAGCTGCGCAAGCGCCACCCCGAGGCCGTGATCAGCGTGGACACCTGGCGGCACGAGGTCGGCGAGGCGGTCTGCGAGGTCGGCGCCGACCTGCTCAACGACGCCTGGGGCGGGGCCGACCCGAAGCTGGCCGAGGTCGCCGCCCGGTACGAAGCGGGTCTGGTCTGCACCCATGCCGGCGGCGCCGAGCCGCGCACCCGGCCGCACCGGATCGGGTACGAGGACGTGATGGCGGACATCCTGCGGGTCACCGTCGGGCTGGCCGAGCGGGCCCTGGAACTGGGCGTGCGCAGGGACGGGCTGATCATCGACCCGGGCCACGACTTCGGCAAGAACACCCGGCACTCGCTGGAGGCCACCCGCCGACTGCCGGAGATGACCGCGACCGGCTTCCCGGTGCTGGTCTCGCTCTCCAACAAGGACTTCGTCGGCGAGACCCTGGACCGACCGGTCGACGACCGGCTGCTGGGCACCCTCGCGACCACCGCCGTCTCCGCCTGGCTGGGCGCCCGGATCTACCGGGTGCACCAGGTCGCGGAGACCCGCCAGGTCCTCGACATGGTCGCCTCGATCCGCGGCACCCGGCCTCCGGCGGTCGCCCGCCGCGGCCTGGCTTAGACCGACCGGCAACAGGGAGCGCGGGGAAGTGCGCGAGTGACCGTCCGTGAAGGGGCGGGGTTCCTCGCGCCGCTCCCCCGCGCCCCTGCCGGTGCGACCGGCCGCTCAGACGTCACCGTTCGGACGGCGGCTCGCCGCCAGGATCTCCACGATCTCGTCCACGTCGTCGGTGATGTGGAACAGTTCCAGGTCCTGCGGGGATGCCTTCTTCTCGGCGACCAGGGTGTTCTTCAACCACTCGACCAGGCCGCCCCAGTAGGCGCTGCCGAAGAGGATCACCGGGAACCGGGTCACCTTCCTGGTCTGCACCAGCGTCAGCGCCTCGAAGAGTTCGTCCAGCGTGCCCAGTCCGCCCGGCAGCACCACGAAGCCCTGCGCGTACTTCACGAACATCGTCTTGCGGACGAAGAAGTACCGGAAGTTCAGGCCGAGATCGACGAACTCGTTGATCCCCTGCTCGAACGGCAACTCGATGCCGAGGCCGACGCTCAGTCCGCCGGCGTCCGAGGCGCCCCGGTTGGCGGCCTCCATCGCACCGGGCCCGCCGCCGGTGATCACCGCGTAGCCAGCCTGCGCCAGCGCCCGTCCGATCGCCACGCCCGCCGCGTACTCGGGCGAGTCCACCGGAGTTCGGGCGGAACCGAACACGCTGATCGCGGCCGGGAGTTCGGCCAGCGCGCCGAAGCCCTCGACGAACTCGGAGGTGATCCGCCAGACCCGCCACGGGTCGGTGTGCAGCCAGTCGGTCGGTCCGGTGGTGTCGAGCAGCCGCTGGTCCGTGGTGCCGGTTCCGACCTGGTCGCGGCGCAGCAGCACGGGGCCCTTCTGCTTCTCCGGCCAGGCCTTCTTCCGCTCGGGCGCGTCGGCCCGCTCAGGGCCGTGCCCGTAGTGCTTTTCCTCTCCAGTGCCTGTCATGGCGAAACCCTACGCCCGCCGCTCCGGCTTTTCGGGAAACAGCGGGAGAACGCAGGAAGGCATCGGGGTTTACTGGACCGACGCCCCGGCCCGGCCGCGCGCTCGCCCCGACCGGGCGTCCGGTGGGCCCAAGTGCCTTGGCGGCCCGGGCACTCGGGCCCACCGGACGCTCAGCCCAGCCAGGCCCGCAGCCGCTCCTCGCACTCGGCGATCGCGCTCAGCGAGCAGTGCTCGTCGCGCTTGTGCGCCAGGTTCGGGTCGCCGGGGCCGTAGTTGACCGCGGGCACGCCGAGCGCGCTGAACCGGGCCACGTCCGTCCAGCCGAACTTGGCGCGGGCCTGCCCGCCGGTCGCCGCGAGGAAGGCCTGCGCGGCGGGCTGGGCGAGGCCGGGCAGCGCCCCCGGGGCGTGGTCGGTGACGGTGACCTCGAAGCCGTCGAAGACCTCGCGGACGTGCGCCTCGGCGTCCTCCATGCTGCGGTCGGGCGCATAGCGGAAGTTGACGGTGACCACGCACTCGTCGGGGATGACGTTGCCGGCCACACCACCGTCGATGCGGACGGCGTTGAGGCCCTCGCGGTACTCCAGGCCGTCGATCTCCACCCGCTGCGCCTGGTACGAGGCGAGCCGGCCGAGCACCTCGGCGGCGTGGTGGATGGCGTTGTCGCCGAGCCAGCTGCGGGCCGAGTGGGCCCGGGTGCCGGTGAGCCTGATCTGCGCCCGCAGGGTGCCCTGGCAGCCGCCCTCGACCACTGCGCTGCTGGGCTCCATCAGCACCGCGAAGTCGGCCTTCAGCCAGTCGGGGCGCTCCCTGGCCAGGTGGCCGAGGCCGTTGCGGGAGGCCTCGATCTCCTCGCAGTCGTAGAAGACGTAGGTGAGGTCGTGGTTCGGCTCGGTGAGCGTGGCGGCCAGTCGCAGCTGGACCGCGACACCGGACTTCATGTCCGAGGTGCCGCAGCCGTAGAGCAGGTCGCCCTCGACGCGGGAGGGCAGGTTGTCGGCGATCGGCACGGTGTCCAAGTGGCCTGCCAGCAGCACCCTTTGGGCCCGGCCGAGGTCGGTGCGGGCGACGACGTTGTTGCCGTACCGGTCGACGGTGAGATGGGGGTGGGCCCGCAGTGCGCTCTCGACCGCGTCGGCGAGCTCCTGCTCGTCTCCGCTGACGGAGGGGAAGTCGACGAGCCGGGCGGTCAGCGCGCCGCCGTCGAGGGTCAGGTCCAGAGGCGAGTGAGGGCTGCTCATGGACACCTAGCGTAGCCGCGACCGCCCGACCGCAGGCTCGCCGCACGTGGTACCGGTCACGTCCGAGCCCTGTTGGGAGCCGTGTTTCCCGAGGGCCCGCGCAACCGCCTTCCCCGCACAGCCGTCCGAGTGGGTACGGTGTGCGAGCGCACAGATGCGAGGCGAGAGGGGCAGCGGTGACCGAAATGGCAACGGGCGAGCAGGACGGCGAGGCGGGCGTCCGCCGCCGACGGCCGGTGCGCCGGGTGCTGATCGGTCTGCTGGCCCTCGCGGTGCTGGCGGGCGTGGTGGTCTACCTCAACCGGGAACGGCTGATCGCGCCGCCGGAGGGCTGCACGATAAACACCGCGGCCGGCAAGGGCACGCTCGACCTCGCGCAGGCGGCCAACGCCGCGACCATCGCCTCGGTGGCGATCTCCCGCGGCCTGCCCGAACGTGCCGTCACCATCGCGTTGGCCACCGCGATGCAGGAGTCCAAGCTGCACAACATCACCGGCGGCGACCGGGATTCGGTCGGCCTGTTCCAGCAGCGGCCGTCCCAGGGCTGGGGCACGGTGGACCAGATCATGGACCCGGTGTACGCCACCAACAAGTTCCTCGACAGCCTGGTGAAGATCCCCGGCTACGCCCGGATGCCGCTCACCGACGCGGCCCAGCAGGTGCAGCGCAGCGGCTACCCGCAGGCGTACGCCAAGCACGAGGGCAACGCCACGCTGGTCGCCTCGGTGCTCACCGGCCGCGAGCCGGCCGCGCTCAGCTGCGTGGTGGACGACCTGACCGTCCCCTCGCCGTCCCCCTCGGCCGGCGCCACGGCGCAGCCGCTGGACGTCGGCGCGCGGGTCCGCCGCGAGTTCGGCAAGACCGTCAGCTCGGCGCCCGCCGCCAAGGCCGACAACGACCCGCGTACGGTGATCGCGCTCACCCCGCAGCCTGCCACCAGCACCGACTCCGGCCCCGACGCCCTGAGCCAGAGCGGCTGGGCGGTGGCCCAGTGGTCGGTGGCCGAGGCGCAGCAGCTGGGCATCGGCGCGGTGGCGTACGACGGCAGGATCTGGCGGGTGGACCGGCCGAACGACGGCTGGAAGGCGAGTGCCACCGCCCCTTCGACGGACCGGGTGCTGATCACCCTGGGCGCGCCCGCCAAGAGCTGACGCCCGTTGACCCGCGGTTGACCGGCCCTCCTTCGAACGGGTGATTCCGGTCAATCCCGATCGACGTCCGGCCCCGGCGCCACCCGCTCCGGGCGGGCATCGGGCCGCGGCTTGGTCCCCCTTGCGCCGCAAGGGAGGTGACGTTTCCGCAGGCGTCCGCCGGTTGACCGATCCGTCCGGATTGCCCCAAAAACGATCGTCCGATCTTTAAAAACGCTTGACCTGTACGGCCCGAAACCTTCTCGCTCCTCCAGCGGTATTCACGTCGTCCGTTCGCCGGACGGCACGAACCTCACCACTTAGGAGCACCATGTCTCTCCCCCTCACGCGCCGGATCGCCCAGGCCGCGCTGCTCGTCGCGGCCGGTGCGGCACCTCTGGTCGGGGCCGGCTCCGCCTCCGCCGCCGACCTGGTGCCCCCGACGACCGAGCTGGGGGCCGGGCTGACCCAGCTGGACTCCGCTCCGGACTCGGCCGGCACGGTGGCGGAAGCGACCCACCAGGCCGGCGAGGCCCTCGGTGCCACCGGCGCCGCCACCGCACGGGCGGGCGTCCCTGCCACCGCCGACGCCGCCGACGCCGCCGACGCCGCCGGCAAGACGATCGCCAAGGCACTGCCGGGCGCCGACCACTCCCTCGGCAAGGTCGCCGGCCCCACCGTCAGGACCGCCGCCGTCACCGGTGCGCTCACCCAGGTCGCCACCAAGGCCGCCGACAAGGCCCTCCCGGTGCTGACCGAGCGGCTCGCCCCGGAAGCCGGCGAGGCGCTGCCCGAGCTGCCCGGTACCCGCACCATGCCCAGCACCCGCGGCGCCTCGGCCGAGCTGGAGCACCTCACCCACTCGGTCCCCGGCGGCACCACCGTGGCGAGCGCCCTGCCGACCGGCGGCGTGCCGAACACCGACGCCGTCACCGACCGGCTCCCCGGCAGCCTCCCCAAGGCGGCACCCCTCACCGACGCGCTCGGCCGACTGACCGGCCACGCCGACACCCACCGCCTCGGCGGCGTGCCCGACCTCGGTAGCGGCAACCCGCTCGACTCGCTCGGCCTCGGCCCGATCGGCCAGATCCTCGGCGGCCTCGGCCACTGACCCGCCACCGGCCTCCCGCCCGGAACCGGGCGGGAGGCCTTTCGCACCTCAGCGGGTGAGCCGCTCGACCGCCGCCCGCACCCGCTCGTCGGTCGCCGTGAAGGCCACCCGCACGAACTGCCCGCCGGACGGGCCGTAGAAGTCGCCGGGCGCCACCAGGATGCCCAGTCGGGCCAGTTCGGCCACGGTCTCCCAGCAGGGGCGGTCCTGGGTGGCCCACAGGTACAGGCTCGCCTCGGAGTGCTCGATCCGGAAGCCGTACGCCTCCAGGGCGCTGCGCAGCGCGGTCCGCCGCGCCGCGTACCTGGCCTTCTGCTCGGCCACGTGCACGTCGTCGCCGAGGGCGGCGATGGTGGCCGCCTGCACCGGGGCGGGCACTATCATGCCGCCGTGCTTGCGGATCTCCAGCAGCTCCTTGATCACCACCGGATCCCCGGCGACGAACGAGGAGCGGTAGCCCGCCAGGTTGGACCGCTTGGAGAGGGAGTGCACCGCCAGCAGGCCCTCGTGGTCGCCCCGGCACACCTCCTGATCGAGCACCGAGGCCGGATCGGCCTCCCAGCCCAGCTCCAGGTAGCACTCGTCGCTGACCAGCAGCACCCGGTGCTCGCGCGCCCACGCCACCGCGCGACGCAGCTCGTCCCTGGACAGCACCCGGCCGGTCGGGTTGGAGGGCGTGTTCAGCCAGAGCAGCCGGACCCGCGCGGGGTCGAGCTCGGCGATGTCGTCGTACTCGACCGGCTCGGCGCCGCACAGCCGGGCGCCGACCTCGTAGGTCGGGTAGGCCAGGCGGGGGTGGGCCACCTGGTCGCCGGGACCGAGACCGAGCTGGGTGGGCAGCCAGGCGACGAGTTCCTTGGAACCGATGGTGGGCAGGATCGCCTCGGGCCCGATCTCGGCGCCGGCCCGGCGGTTCAGCCAGCCCGCGATCGCCCGGCGCAGCTCCAGCGGGCCCCAGACGGTCGGGTAGCCGGGGGTGTCGGAGTGGGCGGCCAGCGCCTTCTGGATCACCTCGGGGACCGGGTCCACCGGGGTGCCGACCGAGAGGTCGCAGATCCCGCCGGGGTGCTCCAGGGCGGTGCGCTTGTACGGCTCCAGCTTGTCCCAGGGGAAGACCGGCAGCAGGTCCGAGACGCGGCGCGCCGCTCCCGGGTGACCCGGGAGCGGCGCGTGCGGAGTGTCAGTCGTGCTCACTCAGTTGCTCACTCTTCGCCCTGCGGCGGGAGGGCCGCGATGAACGGGTGGTCCTTCTCGATCAGGCCGAGCTTCGAGGCGCCACCCGGCGAACCGAGGTCGTCGAAGAACTCGACGTTCGCCTTGTAGTAGTCCTTCCACTCCTCCGGGGTGTCGTCCTCGTAGAAGATCGCCTCGACCGGGCAGACCGGCTCACACGCACCGCAGTCGACGCACTCATCCGGGTGGATGTACAGAGAGCGCTGGCCCTCGTAAATGCAGTCGACCGGGCACTCCTCGATGCACGCCTTGTCCTTGACGTCGACACAAGGCTGCGCGATGACGTAGGTCACGCTTTCGTTCCTCCTCGGAAGGGCTGGCGCCCCAAACTGTTTGCTCTTGCTCGCGTGCGCGGGTGAGCGCGGTGTCGTCGATGCCCGCCCTAGTATCGCGGGTCAGAGCACGCAAATGCACAGGAGGTGCCCCAGATGACAGGCCAAGATCCGGCCGAGCCCCGTCCCGAGGTCCGGATAGACCGCTCTGACGTGGGACGACGGGTCTCTGTCCGGCGCCTCTCGGAGTTCGTGGACGGCCGTCCGGTGTTCCGTGATGTGATCGGCGTGCTCGAATCGTGGGACGACCGGGGGCTGACCGTCGTCCCGCGGGACGGTCACCCGGTCTCGGTCCCCGAGAAACTGCTGGTCGCGGGTAAGACCGTGCCGCTCTTCCCGGCCCGCCGCGCAGCCCGGATGCCCGAGGCGGACCCGGTGGAACTCCAGCGGATCGTCGCGCGCGGCTGGCCCGCGGTGGAGCAGCAGGCGCTCGGCGAGTGGACGCTGCGGGCCGCGTCCGGATTCACCCGGCGGGCCAACTCGGTGCAGGCGCTGGGCGATCCCGGGCTCACGCTGCCCGAGGCGCTGACCGCCGTCCGGGACTGGTACCGACTGCGCCGCCTGCCCGCCCACGTCGAGGTGACCGTCCCCGGTTCACCCGAGGACCTGATCGCCGAACTCGACCGGCTGGGCGCCCGGTACGCCCCCACCCTGGTCCGCACCGCGCCGCTGGCCCCGCTGAGCCGGCTGGGCACCGGCCACGACCGGGTCCGGCTCTCGCGCACCGCCGGGCCCGACTGGCTCGCCCAGTACCGCCGGGTCACCGCCGACGCCGAGCTGGAGCAGGCCGCCGTCCGGGTGCTGCACGGCGGGCCCTCGGTCTGGTTCGCGACCGTCCCCGGCCCCGAGGGCCCGCTGGCGATCGGTCGCTGCGTGGTCGACGGACCGTGGGCCTGCTTCGGCGCGATCGAGGTCGCCCCGTACGCCCGCCGCGCCGGTCTGGCCACCGCCGTGATGGCGGTGCTCGCGGCCCGGGCCGCCGAGGAGGGCGCGAGCGGCGCCTGCCTCCAGGTGGAGGCGGAGAACACCGCCGCGATCGCCCTCTACGACCAGCTCGGCTTCCGCACGAGTCACACTTACCACTACGCCCAGCTTCCCCAGCGGTAGGACCGGCCCCCGCGGCAGTACCGACCCCCGGACCGACGAAGGCTTCTGTTGACCGAGCAGAGCAGATCACGTTTCCGTGCCGAGGCCCGGGCAGAGCACCCCGATCCGGTGCTGCTCTGCCTGCTGGCCGCCGCCGAGCACACCCTGGCCGACCCGGACGCGCCCGCCACCCTGGACGAGCTGCTGACGGCCTGCCGGGTCGCGCTCGACCGGCACGCGGCGGCCGTCCGGCAGGCCGTGGCCGAACGCGCCCCGGCCACCCCGGAGGAGACCGCCGCGCTGCTCGCGGCCGTGCTCGGCGGGCGGGAGCGCTTCCACGGCCGCCCGGCGGACTACCGGCGGCTGGAGTCCTCGCTGCTGCCGGACGTGCTGCGACGGCGGCGCGGGCTGCCGATCATGCTCTCGCTGGTCTGGTGCGCGGTCGCCGACCGGGCCGGCCTCACCGTCCGCGGGGTCGCCCTGCCCGGGCACTTCATCGTCGCGGTGGGCGGACCCGCCGGGGGCGAGGAGTACGTGCTCGCCGATCCCTTCCACGGCGGGCGGCTGCTCGACCTGGACGACGTCGAGCAGCTGGTCACCGCCGGCGGGCACCAGTTCTCGCCGGAACTGCTCACGCCCGCACAGCCGTTGGACACCGTCCTGCGGGTACTCGGCAACATCCGCAGCTGGGCCGCCGACCGTCCCGAGCACGCCCGCACCCAGCTCTGGGCCACCGAGCTCGCCCTGCTGCTCCCCCGTCACCCGGCCAGCCTGCGGCTGGAGCGGGCCGAACTCCTGGTCCGCACCGGGCACTTCCTGGCGGGGGCGGCCGAGATGGACGCCTACGCGGAGATCCTGGACGCCTTCGACCCCGAGTCCGCCGACCGCGTCCGCCACGAAGCCCGCGCCGCCCGGCACCGCCTCAACTGACCGGGCCCCGGGGGCCGTAGCCGCCCCGGGCCGGTCAGAGCCAGCCCTTGTCCTTGGCCACCCGGACGGCCTCCGCGCGGTTGCGGGCCGCGGTCTTCTGGATCGCCATCGACAGGTAGTTGCGCACGGTGCCCTCCGAGAGGTGCAGCCGTCTGGCGATCTCCGCGTTGACCGCGCCGTCGGCGGCCGCCGCGAGCACCTCCCGCTCCCGGGCGGTCAGCGGATTGGCGCCCTCGGCCAGCGCGGCGGCCGCCAGCGCCGGGTCGATCACCCGCTCGCCGCGCAGCACCCGCCGGATCGCCTCGGCCAGTTCGGACGCCGGGGCGTCCTTCACCAGGAAGGCGTCCGCCCCGGCCTCCATGGCGCGGCGCAGGTAGCCGGGACGCCCGAAGGTGGTCGCGATCACGACCTTCGTCCCCGGCCTGCGCCGGCGCACCTCGGCCGCCGCGTCGATCCCGGTCATCCCGGGCATCTCGATGTCCAGCACGGCCACTTCGACGTCGTGCGCCTCGACCGCCTCCGCGACCTCGTCCCCGCGCGAGACCTGCGCGACGACGTCGATGTCCCCTTCGAGGCCGAGCAGCGCGGCGAGCGCCTCGCGCACCATCCCCTGGTCCTCGGCCAGCAGCACTCTGATCACCGGGGCACACTATCGGCCGCGGTGACCCGCCCGCTCGCGAGCGCGTGGACCGGCACCAGCGCCCGCAGCCGGAAGCCCTTCCCGCGCGGTCCCGGCCCGGTCTCCAGGCGACCGCCGACCTGGGCGAGGCGCTCCTGAAGACCTGAGAGGCCGTTGCCCGGAGCTGACTTGCCCGGACCGCGGCCGTTGTCGGTGACCTCCAGGACGGCGTAGCGCTCGCCCTCGCCCTCCCAGGTCTCGTCCATGGTGACGGTGCAGGCGGTGGCGCCGGCGCCGTGCCGGACGATGTTGGTGACGGCCTCGCGCAGGGCCCAGGCGAGCACCCCGGCCTCCTCGTTGCCGAGGCCCGGGTGCTCCTCGGCCACCGAGTGGTGGGCCTCCAGGGTGATCTGGGCGGTGGTCAGGGCAGTCCGGGCCGCCGCCAGTTCGACCGGCAGGGTCGGCCTCCGGTAGCCGCCGACGGCCTCCCGGACGTCGACCAGGGACTGGCGGGCGACCTTCTCGATGTCGGCGACCTGCGCCCGGGCCTGCTCCGGCTTGTCGGAGTCCATGAAGCGTCCGGCCAGTTCGCTCTTCAGCGTGATCAGCGAGAGCGAGTGGCCGAGCAGGTCGTGCAGGTCGCGGGCGAGCCGCAGCCGCTCCTCGGCGGCGGCCAGGTGGGCCACGGCGGCCCGGGCCTCGCGCAGCTCGCGCATGGTGGCGATCAGCCGCTGCAGACCGGTCATCGCCAGGCCGCCGAGGAAGCAGGGCAGGATGATCGCGGCCATGGTGTCGAGGTCCGCACGGATCAGCAGCGAGACGGCCAGCGCCAGTGCGGTGGTCCCGGCCACCCCGGGCAGTCCCAGCCGCACCGGCAGCACGGTCGCCACGCACACCGAGCAGTAGGTGAAGAGCGTCAGCCACGGCTGGCCGAGCCCGAAGGAGGTGCTCGTGGCCAGCCCCACCATCAGCCCGACGATCAGGTAGCTGCCGCGCCAGTTCTCCGACCGGGTCGAACGGGCGGCGACCAGACCGATGTACGCGGCCAGGAACGTCGCCAGGGCCAGTGCCCCGGCCACCACGGCGGCCGTACCGTGCCTGCCGCTCGCCAGGTCCTTGACCGGGTAGACCAGGTAGATCATCCACAGCAGCATCCAGGCGATCTTGACCACCAGCTGGCGCCGGGTCTCCACCCGACCACCGGGGATGCTGCCGTACGACTCCGACTGCCCCTCCTCCGACTCGACGGGGCGGAAGGGCGGCGAGACGTTGGACATGGCGGACATCATGCCTGCTTGGTGTCCTTGCGGTACAGATGGGCCGCCGCGGCGACGAAGACCACCAGGAAGCCGGCCAGCCCGCCCACCGCGACGGTGTCCAGCGAGTGTCCGGGCTGGGTGAAGGTGGCCAGCCGGTTGTACAGGTACACCGGGTCGAACCGGGCGAAGCTCTTCAGCGAGCCGGTCACCGGGAACCAGGTGCCGCCGAAGACCGCCATCAGCATGTAGCTGATCATGACGATCGGCTGCACCGAGTCCGGCGCCGCCGCGTAGCCGAGTGCCACGCCCAGCGCCGCGAAGACGAAGCTGCCGAGCCAGAGCGCCAGCCCGAGCCCGCCCCACTGGGCCGCCGACAGCCGGACCCCCTCGACCGCGCCGATCGCGAAGACCACCGCGATCGCGGGCAGCGTGGTCACCGCACAGGACGCGATCTTGGCGGCGGTGTAGGCCCGCCCGGGCAGCGCGGTCAGTCGCAACTGCCGCACCCAGCCACTCTCGCGCTCCAGCGAGATCCGTTGGGCGCTGTTGCCGAGCACCGCGCCGACCGCGCCGAAGGTCGCCATCGACACCATGAAGTACGACTTCGCCGGGGTGCCGCCCGCCACGCTCCCGCCGTGGTACGCGTTGATGAAGAACACGTACAGCAGGCCCGGGTAGAGCAGGCTGAACAGCAGGTAGCGCTTGTTGCGCAGGGTGCGCATGATCTCCAGCTGGATCAGGGTGGTCATCGCCCGCCCTCCTCGGCGGCGGAGTCGTCGTCGGCGGCCGCCTCCGTCCCCCGGCCTTGGGGCTCGGGGGTCCCCCCGCCCGAAGGCCGGGGGACGGGTGCCCCCTCGCCGGTGATGGTCAGGAAGGCCTGCTCCAGGCCCAGGCTGGTGACTTCGAGGCCGCGCGGGAAGAGTCCGGCCCGGTAGATGGCGGCGACCGAGGCGTCGGCGTCCCGGCTGCGGATCCGTACCGTCCGGACGCCGTCGATGCGGCCGGTGACGTCCAGGCTCACCGTGCCCGGCAGGGCGCGCAGCAGCGACTCGTCCGCGTCCGGGTCGGCGGGGTGCAGCTCGAAGGTGATCCGGCGGGCACCGGCCCTGGCCTTGATCTCCGCCGAGGTGCCGTCGGCGATCAGCCGTCCCCGGTGCAGCACCAGCACCCGGTCGGCGATCGAGTCGGCCTCCTCCAGGTAGTGGGTGGCGAACAGGACGGTGCGCCCGGCGTCGGCCTGGGCCCGCATGGCCGCCCAGAACTGCCGGCGGACCGAGACGTCCATGCCGGTGGTCGGCTCGTCCAGTACCAGCAGGTCGTTGGCGCCGGCGATCGCGAGGGCGAAGCGCACCCGCTGCTCCTGGCCGCCGGAGAGCCTGTCCGCCTTGCGGTCGGCCAGCTCGGTGATGCCCGCGCTCTCCATCACCTCGGCCGGGCGGTGACCGCGCGGGTGGACGTCACAGGCGAGCTTCACCAGTTCGCGGACCAGGACGTCGCCCATCAGTCCGCCGCTCTGCAGCATCGCGCCGACCCGGCCGGCCTCGATCGCGGCGCGCGGGGTGCCGCCGAACAGCGAGACACTGCCCTGGTCGGGCTCGCGCAGACCGAGCAGCAGATCCAGACTGCTCGACTTCCCGGCCCCGTTCGGCCCCAGCAGGGCCACCGTCTCACCGGGCCGCAGCACCAGGTCGAGGCCGTTGACCGCCCTGACCCGGCCGTAGCTCTTGCTGACGTTGCGAAAGGCGGCGACCTCCTCGTCCGCCCTGAGCCCCGCCGTGACCGCGCCCATCCGCCCCACACCCTTCCCGATCGCCTGACCTGCTCAGGCTCCCGCGACGGGGGTGCCGCCGGGCAGTGTGCACCGTCGTGTCCTCGCCATGACGGATGTCACGGGTCCCGGCCGGCGGCGGGGGCAGCAGTCGCCGGCCGGGACGGCGGTCAGCCCGCCAGCGCCTTCTTCAGGAAGTCGACCTGGAGCAGCAGCAGGTTCTCCGCGACCTGCTCCTGCGGCGTCATGTGGGTGACCCCGGAGAGCGGCAGGACGCTGTGCGGCCGCCCGGCGGCGAGCAGCGCGGAGGAGAGCCGCAGCGTGTGCGCGGCGACCACGTTGTCGTCGGCGAGGCCGTGCACGATCAGCAGCGGGCGTTCCAGCCCGGGCGCGCCCTCGATCAGTGAGTTGGCCGCGTACACCTCGGGCCGCTCGCCGGGGTGGCCGAGGTAGCGCTCGGTGTAGTGGGTGTCGTAGAGCTGCCAGTCCGTCACGGGGGCGCCGGCGACGCCCGCGTGGAACACGTCCGGGCGGCGCAGCACGGCGAGCGCGGAGAGGTAGCCGCCGTACGACCAGCCGCGGATGCCGACCCGGCCGAGGTCGAGCGGGTACTCGCCGGCCAGCGCCCGCAGGGCGGCCACCTGGTCGTCCAGGGTGACCCCGGCGAAGTCGAAGGCGACGGACTTCTCCCAGGCCGGACTATTGCCGGGGGTGCCGCGTCCGTCCGCGACGATCACGGCGAAGCCCTGGTCGGCGAACCACTGCGAGGTCAGGTGCGGGTTGTGCGAGCGGATCACCCGCTGGCCGTGCGGCCCTCCGTACGGGTCCATCAGCACGGGCAGCAGGCCGTCCCGTTCCCGGTCGTAGCCGGTGGGCAGGAAGACCGCGCACGGGATCCGCCGCTCGCCCGCGAGCGTGAACGCCGGCCGGGCGGTGAGCAGCGGGGTCTCCGCGTAGGAGGAGATGGTGGCGACCACCTCGTCCTCCCGCAGCACCTCGACCCTGGCGCCGGCCCAGGCCGGGTCGGCGGAGGAGAGCACGGTCACCCCACCCGCCCCGACGACCGCCACCACACCGGCCTCGCCGAGTGCGACCGGCTGCGCGCCGTCCTCGAGGCCGATCGTGAACGCGCCGATCGCGCCGGGCTCCAGGACCGCGTGGTCCGCCCCGGCCGAGGCGCTGAACAGCACGCCGTCCGCACCGACCGAGACCACCGAGCGCAGGTGCAGTTCGCCGCCGGTGACGGTACGGTCGCCGACCACCAGGGCACGGGCGCCGCTCTCGTCACTGATCCGCACCAGCCGCCCGTCGGGGGTCCAGGCGGGGACGCCGGAGAAGAGCTCCAGCCAGGCCGGGTCGTGCTCCTCGGCCAGCAGCTCGGTCTCACCGGTGGCCGGGTCGACCGAGCGGATCTGCTGGCTGCGCTGGTCCCGGGCCTGGACCAGCAGCAGCGGTGCCCCGCCCGTCGACCAGTGCACCCGGGCCAGGTACGGGAAGGCCGCGCGGTCCCAGTTCACCTCGGTGCGCGAGCCGTCCAGGCCGAGCAGCCAGAGGCCGACCTCGGCGTTGGGCGTGCCCGCCGCCGGGTAGGCGATCTCGGCGGGGGTGCTGGCGGGGTTGGCCGGGTCGGCGATCCACCAGCGGCGGACCGGCGCGTCGTCTGCGCGGGCGACCAGCAGCCGGTCGCTGTCCGGGGACCACCAGTAGCCGCGGTCGCGGTCCATCTCCTCCTGGGCGATGAACTCGGCCTGGCCCCAGGTGATTCCGTCCCGCTCGGGCTCGGCCAGGGCGCGGTCCCCGCTGCCGTCGGTGCGGGTGATCCGCAGCTGGCCCAGGGTGGTCGCGTAGGCGACGTACGCACCGTCGGGCGACGGACGCGGGTCCAACAGGGGCCCTGCGGCGGGGAGTTCACGGGTGGCACCGGTGGCGGTGTCGGCGGCGAACAGGCGCCCGGAGAGCGCGAAGGCGGCCAACGCACCGGCGTCGTCCAGGGCGTAGCCGACGATCCCGGCGGCGCCCTCCCGGCTGCGCTCGCGGCGGGCCTTCTCCTCGGCGGAGAGGTCCTCCTCGCCGCCACCGAGCAGGACGGCCGGATCGGCGACGATCCGCTCCGCGCCGGTGGCGGTGTCGAGCGCCCAGAGCAGGTTGGCCCGGTCGCCGCCGCTCCTGGAGCGCAGGAAGAGGACCCGGGAGCCGTCGGATGTGACGGTGAAGGACCTGGGCGCGCCGACGGTGTAGCGCAGGGTCCGGGCGTACTGCCGGGGGAAGGTGTCCGCTGGTGTGTCGGTGGTCATGGCACCGAACCATACGGCCTGCCCGACACGGTGATCACTCGTTCGGAGCAGCACCCCGAAGAGACTCGGCACGGCCCCTTTCCCCCTTCCCACCGGGCCGTGCGCCGCATGGACGCGCCCGTGCCCCGACCATGCGGACTCACGGAAAGTAATGCAACCCTCACTGATCGGGTATTCCTTGACTGGTCGATTCGGAACCGTCGCGTCCAGGTGTGCCCGCACCCCGCGTCCGGCCGGGTCGAGAGCTTGTCCGGCACGTCCCGACCGCCGCCGCCCTCGCCGAGGGCGGCGCACCCGAGAAAGGGTGTGAGCCGTCATGGCTTTGTCCGTCTCCGCGGCCATGCTGATGCTGGTCATCGTGGTGGTCCTGATCCGCCGATCGGGGCTGAAGCTGGCGCATGCGATCGTCTGCGCGCTACTCGGCTTCTACCTTGCCTCCAGCTCGATCGCCCCGTCGATCCAGGCGGTGACCAGCAACCTGGCAGGGATGCTCAATGGCCTGAAGCTCTAGCCGGCCCGGCGGACGGCGAAGAGCGGGAGCGGCCCGATGGACCCCACCCACGGACGGCCGCCGGGCGCCGCCGTCCCGGCTCCGGTCGCTAGGCTGCTGTCCATGACCTCTGCCACCGACCGGCCGACCCGGCGCCTGCTGCTGGTGCACGCCCACCCCGACGACGAGTCGATCGGCAACGGCGCCACGATGGCGCGGTACGCCGCCGAGGGAGCCGAGGTCACCCTGGTGACCTGCACCCTCGGGGAGGGCGGCGAGGTGATCCCGCCCGAGCTGGCCCATCTGACCGCGGACCGGGACGACACCCTGGGCCGGTACCGGATCGGCGAGCTGACCGGGGCGATGCGCGCGGTCGGCGTCGCCGACTTCCGCTTCCTCGGCGGGCCCGGACGCTACCGGGACTCCGGGATGATGGGCGCGCCCGAGAACGACGACCCCCGCTGCTTCTGGCGGGCCGACCTGGACGAGGCCGCCGGCCACCTGGTCGCGGTGATCCGCGAGGTACGGCCCCAGGTGCTGGTGGCGTACGACGAGCGGGGCGGTTACGGCCACCCCGACCACATCAAGGCGCACCTGGTCGCCATGCGCGCCCACGAGCTGGCGGCCGACCCGGCCCACCGGCCCGAGCTGGGCGCGGCCTGGCACGTCACCAAGGTCTACTGGACCCGGATGCCGCGCTCGGTGATCGAGCGGGGGCTGGCCGGGGCCGCCGTCCGCGGGCTGTTCCCCGGGGTGGCCCAGGTGTCGGACATCCCGGGCGTGGTGGACGACGAGGTGATCACCACCGTGTTCGACGGGACTGCCCACGCCTCGGCCAAGACGGCCGCACTGCGGGCACACCGCACCCAGATCACCGTGGACGGCGAGTTCTTCGCGCTCAGCAACGACCTCGCGCAGCCGATCGTGACGACCGAGTACTACCAGCTGGTCCGTGGTGAACCGGGTGGCGAGCGACCCGAGACCGATCTGTTCGCCGGCCTCGACGTGGCGGAACCGATCGCCCCCGGGCGGGAACCGGCCGGTTCGGAGCCGGCCCCCGCGAGTGCGGAGTCCTTCCGGTGAGCCCCGCCCCGAAGGGCGCGCCCGCCGGGCGCAGCCTCCCCGCCAAGGTGCTCGGCACCCAGGCCGAGCGGCTGGCCGAGCCTCAGCCGCCGCGCGCCGGACGGATCGTGGCCTACGTCGTCCTCTTCCTGCTCGGGCTGGCGGTCTCGCTCTGCGGCTGCTTCGTACAGGCGCTCTGGCCGCCGTTCGGGATGCTGCTGGCGGTGGCCGCCAGCCTGGGCCTGTTCTACGGCGGGCTCAGGCTCACCGGCACCAAGCTGGGTGCCGGGGCACCGCTGGGCGGCTGGTTCCTGATGCTGCTGGTGCTGATGAGCCCTCGCCCCAAGGGCGACTTCATCCTCTCCGCGGACCCCACCTCGTACGCCTACCTCTTCCTCGGCGCGGTCGGCGGCGTGATCTGCGCCACCCTGCCGACCCGGGGCGGGTTCGGGCCCGGGGTACCGGGGCCCAAGCGCTGAAACCTCCGCGACGAGCAGTCAAAGTGCTCCGCACGTACGCTCATATCGGAGGAACCGGACGTATCAGGTTCTATCCGAACCAGTTCACCGTGCACTTCTTCCCAGTAAGGTGGTGCAACGGCAGAACCGCCCCGGACGATGCGGTGCACGGGACGAGCAGGTAGCTTCGCCCAATCGCAAGGCCGGCGGCTTGCCGCAGCCAACACGATAAGAAGACTGGTGTCGGAGGGGTTGTCCGGTCCAACGCGCGGCAGTAGTCGCCGCACGGCCGGGCTGACGCCCCACAACCCGCGGTCGCCGTTCCACAGCGCGGCTGCGAACCCGGAGCAGAGCAGCATTGAGCAGCCGCGAATCTGACAGCGCGTACCCGCCGCGCCGGCCTGGGGGCAACTCCGGCCGGCGACCGGGGGAGGGACCGGACGCGTATCCGTCGGGCACCCCGCCGTACGGCACGGGGCTCCCGGGCGGCCACGCCGCCGATCCGTTCGGCCCCGGGGGCACCCCCGGCCGGAGGCTGGGGGAAGACCCGGCTGCGACCGAGCCGGGGGCGGACGACGACACGCCGAAGACCGAGACCACGCTGACCACCAGGATCCGGATCAACATCCCCGGTTCCCGGCCGATCCCGCCGGTGGTGATGCGCAGTCCCGTGAAGAACGAGGAGAGCGCCGCCCCCGCCGAGCCGTCCGGGCCGAACGGGCCCCGGCACCGCTCCGCCACACCGTCCTCGCCCGTGCTCGGGGTCATGGACCCCAACCCGCGGGCCTCGACGCCGCCGAACCTGCCGCCGGAGTGGCAGAACGCCGGCCAGCAGGCCGCCCCCCAGCCGCAGAGCGGCTCCTCGGACTCGACCGGCGAATGGTTCCGGCCGCGCCAGCGGGGCCGGCAGCAGGACGCCGGGCTGGCGCCGACCGCTCCGGGTACCGGCACCCTGGGCGCGGGCGTCAGCGCGGCGATGGCCGGTGCGGCCGCCGGAGCGACCGCGGCCGGTGCGCGCAACGAGGGCGGGCGCCCCGGCGGTACCGCCGCGCAGACGGGCCAGGAGCGGATGCCCGGGCAGGAGCCCGCGCCGCGCGGTCAGGGCGCCCCGGAGCAGGGTCTTCCGGGCCGTGCGGACCAGGCGCGGCCGGGTGCGGGCGGTGTGCCCGGGGCCCGGCCGGCGGGCCCGCAGGCCTCCCCCTTCGCGGCGGACGGTCAGCAGCGGCAGGCCGACGGGTTCGTCCAGGACGCCGGCCGCGGCGGTTCCTCCGGTTCGGGCGGGCCGGCCACCAACGACCCGTACTCCGCCGCCCCGTACCGCGAGAACGCCGTCGAGCCCGGCCAGGGCTTCCCCGCCGCGGGCAACCGGCAGGCCACCGATCCGTTCGCGCCGGGCCCGGCGCGCGGCGGCCGCTTCGCGGACGCTCCGGCCCAGGCCGACCCGTTCGCCACCGCGCCCGCCCAGGCCGACCCGTTCGCGGGCAACCCGGTCCCGGGCGGGCGCTTCGAGGGCGGTTCCGCACCGGCTGACCCGTTCGCCACCGGCCCCGGGCAGGGTGACCCGTTCCGCACCGAGGCCGCCGCACCGCGCCGTCGAACTGCGCCCAAGCAGGCCGACCCGGCCGCCGGTCCCGCTTACGCCGCGGGCGAGCCGGAGGACACCCAGATCGGCGGCTTCGAGCCGATCGGCCAGGACCCGCAGCACGGCGGCATATCCGGGCTGCCCGCGGCCAACCGGTTCGGCGCGGCTCCCCCGCCCGCGGCCGGCACCGACCCCTTCGCTCCGGGCCGCCCGGGCTCGCAGGCCACTTCGACCTCCGACCGGTCCCACCCCTTCCCCGACGGCAGGCCCACCCAGGGCCGCTTCGCCGAATCGCCGGGCTTCGAGGCGCCCGCGCCGTTCCCCGGCGTACCGGGCGCACCGGCCGGCCCGCCCTTCGGGGCCGCCCCGAGGGGCGCCGAGCCGGGTGGCGACGCCGAGGCTCCGGCCTCCCCGGAGGCCGGCAAGAGCGCCGGCCCGGACGCCAAGGCGCCGCAGCCGAAGGCCGCCTCCAGCTCCTCCGCCCCCGCCAAGTCCCGCGGCGGCCGGGTGAAGAAGCTGGCCGGCTACGCGGTCGGCGGAGTGCTCTTCGCCGGCGCCGCCGCGTACGGAACCGGCCTGATGCTCAATCAGTCCGACATCCCCAAGGGCACCACGGTGCTCGGCACGAACATCGGCGGCGACTCCCGCGACCAGGCGGTGAGCACGCTGGACAGCTCGGTCGGCAAGGCCGGGCAGCAGCCGCTGAAGCTCAAGCTCGGCGACCAGACGGTCAACCTCGACCCGGCCACCGCGGGTCTGAGCTTCGACACCACGGCCACCGTGGACGGACTGACCAAGCACACCTACAACCCGGTCGCGGTGATCGGTTCGCTGAGCGGCGGCAGCACCGCCGTCGAGCCGCAGGTGAAGGTGGACCGGGCGAAGCTCAAGGCCGCGCTCCAGACCCTCAGCGGCAGTTCGGCGCAGGGCCTCCAGGAGGGCTTCGTCCGCTTCACCGCCGCCGGCCAGACCGAGGTCGTCCCCGGCAAGGCGGGGCAGGCCGTGGACGCCAACGCCGCGATGGACCTGATCGAGCAGGCGTACCGGGACCGGGCCGCGGGCAAGCCGGACGCCGTGGTGACCGTCCCGGTGGCCGCGGCCCAGCCGAAGGTCACCGAGGACGCCTTGAGGGCCGCCGCCGACGGCCTCGGTAAGTCGGTGCTGAACGGCACCGTCACGGTCTACGCGGGCACCAAGAGCTTCGACTTCGGAAAGGTGACCGCCAGTCAGGCGCTCACGCTGGCACCGGACGACTCCGGCAAGGTCGTCCTGAAGTGGGACCTCGACAAGCTGAACGACGCCCTGAAGAAGGTCTCCTTCGACAAGGTCAAGATCAAGAAGGACGGCGCCCCGGTACAGGTCACCCCCCAGGACGTCGCGGACGGCATCGCCTCCGTCATCGACAAGACCGCCGCCAAGGACCGGGTCTACCGCTTCCAGATCTGACCCGCCCACCGCGCGACCGAAGGCCGGGACCTGTTCACGGGTCCCGGCCTTCGGCGTTCCCGCACCACCGGTCCAACGATTCCATACATCCACATATCGGACATATGTTTTTCATCGCGGACACTTCCATTCACCCGCGCATTGCTCCGCGAAAGCTGGCGAATTCTCGCCATTGGCGACTTATGGCCGGACGTGCCACCACCGTCGCGCAGTAGCGGAATCCTGTGTTCCGGCGGCATTGGAGCCTGAAATACGCCCCTCAGCCGGGGCTGGAGCCGAAGAACCTACGGTCAAAACGGTCTTCGACCTGGTGGATTGCGCCCAGCGTTACCAATATTTGATCCGGCGCCAGTCGACAAGCGTTCACCTGGTTAGCAAGATGTGGCAGCGAGCCGTCCTACAGCGGCTGCCGTATTTCTGACCAACCGTCCGACCTCCGAGACGCCCCTCAGCATCAAGTGCGGGACCCGCCATCCTCACGGATCGCGCAGTCGGGGCCCTTGTGCAGTCGGCGAACGCGGGACCGCACTAGGGAGAGAGAACCACCTTGGGTCGCTATTTGCTGCGCAAGCTGGCCAATAATCTGATTTTGGTCGTCCTTGCCGCCTCTCTCTCATATTTCGTAGCAGCGCTGAGCCTGAACCCGCGGTCGAACTACGAGGGCCACAACCCTCCGCTGTCCCAGGCCTCCATCACGAAGACGCTCGACGACGTCAACATGAACCCGGACACGCCCGTGGTCACCCGCTTCGCCACCTGGGCGGAGGGCGTGGCGCACGGCGACCTCGGCAAGACCGTCGACGGCGCGCCGGTCAGCGACGACGTGAGCCGCCGGGTCGGCGTCTCGGTCCGGCTGCTGGCGCTCGCCACCATCATCGGCTCGGCCGGCGGTGTCGCCGTCGGCGCGCTCGGCGCCATCAAGCAGTACAAGTTCTTCGACCACTTCACCACCCTGGCCTCGTTCTTCATCCTGGCCATGCCGGTCTTCGTGCTCGCCCTCGCCCTCAAACTGGGGTCGATCCAGTGGCTCGGCGCGGGAACCATCCACTTCACCGGTGAGACCGACCCCGAGTTCGCCGGCCGCTGGGACTTCGCCGCCCTGGGCAACCGGGCCGAGCACCTGCTGTTGCCCGGGATCACGCTGATCCTGATCCAGGTCGCGCTCTACAGCCGCTACCAGCGCAGCACCATGCTGGACGTGCTCGGCAGCGACTTCCTGCGGACCGCGCGGGCCAAGGGCCTGCGTCGCCGCACGGCGCTGGTCAAGCACGGACTGCGGACCGCGGTGCTGCCGGTCGTCCCGCTGCTGGTCTACAACGTGGTCCTGCTCTTCGTCGGCGCGACCTTCACCGAGAAGGCCTTCGGCTGGCACGGCATGGGCGATCTGCTGGTCAACTCGATCATGCGCAACGACGTCAACTCGACGGCCGCCGTGTCGCTGTTCACCGCCGTGATCGTGCTGATCGCGGGCTTCCTCTCCGACCTGATGTACGCGGCGCTCGATCCGCGGGTCCGGGTGCGCTGACGCACCGGTCCGAGCATCACGTCACGTACGCAGCGAAGGAGAGGCAGCCATGAGCACCGCAACGACCGAACAGCCCAAGAACACTCCCAAGCGGCAGAGCCGCGCCAAACTGACCGTCCGGCGGTTCGTCCGCAACAAGCTGGCCCTCGCGGGTCTGGCCGTCATCGTCCTGCTCTTCGTCGCGGCCTACGGCGGGCCGTTGGTGACCAAGTACGACTACCTGACCCACGATTACATGGCGTTCAACGCCGCCCCCGGCGGCGACCACTGGTGGGGCACCACCCAGGACGGCCGGGACCTCTTCGCGCTCACCATGCGCGGTCTGCAGAAGTCCCTGGTGATCGGCATTCTGGTGGGCCTGCTCAGCACCGTGATCGCGGCCTCCGTCGGTGCCGCCGCGGCGTACTACGGCGGCTGGACCGACCGCGTCCTGATGTGGGGTGTGGACCTGCTGCTGGTGCTGCCGTCCTTCCTGCTGATCGCCATCATGTCGCCCGTCTTCCAGAAGACCGGCTGGCTGATCTTCGTGGTGCTGCTGGGCGCGTTCAGCTGGATGATCACCGCCCGGGTGGTCCGCAGCATGACTCTGACCCTGAAGGACCGCGAGTTCGTCAAGGCCGCCCGGTACATGGGCGTCTCCGGACCGGTCATCATCTTCCGCCACATCCTGCCGAACATGGCCTCGCTGCTGATCATCGACACCGTGATCCAGGTCGGTGCCGCGGTCATCGGCGAGAGCGGCTTGTCCTACTTCGGCTTCGGCGTCCAGCCGCCGGACGTCTCGCTCGGCACGGTCATCGCCGCCAACTCCACCAACGCCTCGGCCTACCCGTGGCAGTTCTACTTCCCGGCCGGCTGCCTGGTGCTGATCGGCGTCGCGGTCGCCTTCATCGGTGACGGCCTGCGCGACGCCCTCGACCCGAACGCCTCCGGCGTGAAGGCCAAGGCCAAGAAGCTCAAGTCCGGCGAGAAGTCCGGCAAGTCGGCCGCCACCGAGGCACCGCAGGGGACCGCCGCCACCGACGCGCTGAGCGCCTCATGACGGCCGCGACGGACCCCTCGCAGCCATCGGACAGCACCCGTACCAAGGAAGGACTCCGACCGGTGACCGATTCCCGGCTGGACAAGTCTCAGCCCGTCCTCGAAGTAAGCGACCTGCGGGTCTCCTTCCCCAGTGAGGCCGGCCCGGTCCACGCGGTGCGCGGCGTCTCCTACGCCGTGCGTCCGGGCGAGGTGCTGGGCATCGTCGGCGAGTCCGGCTCCGGCAAGTCCGTCTCCTCGATGGCCGTGCTCGGCCTGCTGCCCGACACCGCCGCCGTCACCGGCTCGGTCAGACTGGGCGAGCGTGAACTGCTCGGCCTCTCGGACAACGAGCTGTCCAAGATCCGCGGCAAGGACATCGGCATGGTCTTCCAGGACCCGCTGTCCGCGCTCACGCCGGTGTACAGCGTCGGCACCCAGATCATCGAGGCGCTGCGGGTCCACCAGCAGATGACCAAGGAGCAGGCCCGCGAGCGGGCCATCGACCTGCTCAACACGGTCGGCATCCCGGACCCCAAGCGCCGGGTCGACAACTTCCCGCACGAGTTCTCCGGCGGCATGCGCCAGCGCGCGATGATCGCCATGGCGATCGCCAACGACCCCAAGGTGATCATCGCCGACGAGCCGACCACCGCGCTGGACGTGACCATCCAGGCCCAGGTGCTCGAGGTCCTGAAGAAGGCCCAGGAAGTCACCGGCGCCGGCATCGTGATGATCACCCACGACCTCGGCGTGGTGGCCGGCTTCGCCGACCGCGTCCAGGTGATGTACGCGGGCAAGCCGGTCGAGTCCGGGACGGTGGACGAGGTGTACTACACCCCCCGGATGCCGTACACCATCGGCCTGCTCGGCTCGATCCCGCGCCTGGACGACACCGAGCGCCGCGCGCTCACCCCGATCGAGGGCAACCCGCCGTCGATGGTGGCGCTGCCCAAGGGCTGCCCCTTCGCCGCCCGTTGCCCGATCGCGATCGACCTGTGCCGCGAGAGCGAGCCCGAGCTCAAGCTCCGGGAGGGCGCCTCCCACCCGACCGCCTGCCACCGCAGCCACGAGCTCGGCGAGGGCCTCGACCCGGCCGCCATCTACCCGGTGCCGGAGCTGCCGGAGTCCTCCGCGCTGGAGCGGCGCCCGCGCGCCGAGCGCGCCACCGTCCTCGAACTCGACGGTCTCACCAAGCACTTCCCGCTCAGCAAGGGCGCACTCGTCAAGCGCAAGGTCGGTGTGGTGCGGGCGGTGGACGGCATCTCGCTGGACATCCGCGAGGGCGAGACGCTCGGCCTGGTCGGCGAGTCCGGCTGCGGCAAGACCACCACCCTGCTGGAGATCCTGGACCTTCCCAAGGACCAGGTCGGCACCGTCACGGTCTTCGGCAAGGAGACCAAGAGCATGAACCGGACCGACCGCAAGGCGCTCCGCCGGGACATGCAGATCGTCTTCCAGGACCCGATGGCCGCCCTGGACGCCCGGATGCCGGTCGGCGACATCCTCTCCGAGCCGCTGCGCACGCACGGCTGGGAGAAGGACCGGATCGCCGCCCGGGTGCCCGAGCTGCTGGAGCTGGTCGGCCTCAACCCCGACCACGCCGACCGCTACCCGCAGGAGTTCTCCGGCGGCCAGCGGCAGCGCATCTCGATCGCCCGCGCGCTCGCGCTGGAGCCCAAGCTGGTCGTCCTGGACGAGCCGGTCTCCGCGCTGGACGTCTCCATCCAGGCGGGCGTGCTCAACCTGCTGGACGAGCTCAAGACCAGGCTCGGACTCAGCTACCTGTTCGTCGCCCACGACCTCTCGGTGGTCCGGCACATCGCCGACCGGATCGCCGTGATGTACCTGGGCCGGATCGTCGAGATCGGCGAGACCGACGCGATCTTCGACAATCCGTCCCACCCGTACACCCAGGCCCTGCTCTCCGCCGTGCCGCTCCCGGACCCGCGCCAGGAACGCGAGCGGACCCGGATCCTGCTCACCGGTGACCTCCCCAGCCCGGCCGACGTGCCAAGTGGCTGCCGGTTCCGCAACCGCTGCCCGAAGTTCCAGACCCTCGGCGATAGCGACCAGCAGCGCTGCCGCGACGAGGACCCCGCGGACTCGACGCTGGCCGACGACCACTCGGCCGCCTGCCACTTCGCGGGGGCCCTCGAGGTGCTCTGAGCCCCTCAGGTACCGCCGTACCAGAAGTCTCCACCGGCACCACCCCGTCGCCAATGACGCAGCCGGGCCTAATCACAGATATCCGTCCACCACCAGGGGGAACCCCTTGAAGCACAACCGGATCCCGGTCGCGCTGGTCGCCACCATCGCCGCCGCCTCGCTGTCGCTGACCGCCTGCTCCAGCAGCAAGAGCGACGACTCCGCCGCCCCGACCAAGACCGACGTGCCGAAGACGACCGCGCGCGACATCAACGAGAAGGACCGCTCCGCGCTCAAGCAGGGCGGCAGCGTCAACTGGGCGATCGAGCAGATGTCCGACCAGTGGAACCCGCTGGAGACCGACGGCGGAGTGTCCGCCACCATCGACGTCATGAAGTCGCTCCTGCCGACCTTCTGGCGTTCGGACGCGGGCGGCAACCAGACGCCGAACAAGGCCTTCCTGGTGGACGCCAAGTCCGAGATGAAGGACGGCAAGCAGGTCGTCACCTGGACCCTCAACCCGAAGGCCAAGTGGTCCGACGGCACCCCGATCACCTGGCAGGACATCGACGCCAACGTCAAGGCCCAGAACGGCAGCAACAAGGACTTCAAGGTCGGCTCGACCACCGGTTTCGACCAGGTCGACAGCGTGGTGAAGGGCACCGACGACTACCAGGCCGTCATGACCTTCAAGACGCCGTTCCCGGACTGGCAGTCGATGTTCAACTGGGCCGCCAACAACCCGCTCATCCCGGCCAAGTACGCCGCCACCCCGGACGCCTTCAACAACGGCTTCCTGGACAAGATCCCGGTCACCTCCGGGCCGTTCAAGCTGGGCAAGATCGACGCTACCGCGAAGACCGTCACCGTGGTGGCCGACCCGGACTACTCGGGCGACAAGTCGATGCTGGACAAGATCGTCTTCAAGTCGATGGAAGACAACGCCATGGCGCCGGCCTTCGCCAACGGCGAGGTCGACTACTTCGACAACGCCCAGAGCGCTTCCGGCCTCAAGCAGATCAAGTCGACCCCCGACGGTGCGGTCCGCGAGGCCGGTGGCCCCGACTACCGCCTCGTCAGGCTCAACGGCAAGAGCGCGACGCTGACGGACCCGAAGGTGCGCGTGGCCATCTTCCAGGCGATCGACCGCGAGACCATCGCCAAGTCCGACCTGAACGGCCTGGACTGGCCCGCCACGACGATGAACAACCACTTCCTGGTGCCGACCCAGAACGGCTACAAGGACAACTCGGACGGTCTGAGCAAGTACGACCCCGAGGCGGCCAAGAAGGCACTGGACGACGCCGGCTGGAAGATGGACGGCGACGTCCGCAAGAAGGACGGCCAGGAGCTCAACCTCAAGTTCGTCATCCCGGCCGGTCTCGACCTCGCCGCCAACGAGGGATCGATCCTCACCCAGATGCTCAAGCAGGTGGGCGTCAAGCTGACCGTCACCACCGTCCCGAGCGATGACTTCTTCACCAAGTACATCGACAAGGGCGACTTCGACATGACCGTCCACGCGCTGCTCGGCAACGCCTGGCCGGCCAGTTCCTCGACCAACATCTGGCAGCAGGGCGGTGGCCAGAACTACGGCAACATCGGCAGTGACGCCGTCGACAAGCTGCTGAACGAGGCCAACAGCGCCGCCAGCACCCAGGACGAGTTCGCCGCCATCGACAAGGTCGACGCCGAGGAGTGGAAGCTGGGCAGCGTCATGCCCTTCTACCAGCGTCCGTCCATCCGCGGTGTGAAGAAGTCCATCGCCAACCTGGGCTCCTTCGGCCTGTCGGACCCGATCTACGAGAACATCGGCTACGTCAAGTAAGACCGGCCGGCTCTGAGCCGCTCAACGGGGCGGGCCCCGGAGGGATTTCCCTCCGGGGCCCGCCCCGTTGTCCGGCGTCACACAAGCCGTGCGCTACTCGGCCTCGCGCTCCGCGGCGCTCTGCTCGATCTCGCGCTCGGCGGCGAAGTGGCAGGCGGACTCGTGCGCGGCCGGCCCCTCCAGCGAGGGCACCGCGAGTAGCGGCAGCTCGGCGGAGCAGCGCTCCTCGGCCTTCCAGCAGCGGGTGCGGAAGCGGCAGCCCGAGGGCGGGTTGGCCGGCGAGGGGATGTCCCCGGACAGGATGATCCGCTCACGCCCGTCGCGGCCGGTCGGGTCCGGCACCGGCACCGCCGACAGCAG
>NZ_JBVIMH010000009.1:0-120750 GCF_055579945.1 Kitasatospora sp. NPDC032150
GGCTCCCAGTAGACGACTGGGTTGATAGGCCGGATATGGAAGCCCTGTGAGGGGTGGAGTTGACCGGTACTAATAGGCCGAGGGCTTGTCCTCAGTTGCTCGCGTCCACTGTGTTGTTCTGAAACAACGACCGCCCTGCCGGCGGGTCGACAGTTTCATAGTGTTTCGGTGGTCATAGCGTGAGGGAAACGCCCGGTTACATTCCGAACCCGGAAGCTAAGCCTCACAGCGCCGATGGTACTGCAGGGGGGACCCTGTGGGAGAGTAGGACGCCGCCGAACAATTTTTAGTGAAAGCCCCTCCCGGGGATACCGGGAGGGGCTTTCCGCATTTCCGGGCAGATCCGGATCCTGAATCCGGGGACAGACCCGTCCGGTCGATGGCATTGCGAACCCGGTCGGAGCCCCTGTCGCGCAGCTGACAGAGCCGTGGCTGACTGCGGGAAAGCCCTACAAGCCACGGCTGACGCGACGTAGGGTCGGTTCATGAGTTCTTCCGCCACTTCCAGCTCCGAGTCGTCGCGCCGTACCCACTCCCGGACGCTGCCGAGCGCCGTCAGCAACGTCGTCGCTGCCCAGCTGCTCTCGGCGGCGGAGGCCCGGGCGGCCGCCGACGTGATCGCCGTGGCCGCGGTCGCGGACGGGCGCCAGGCGGTGTCCGAGCAGGGCAGGCTCCGGCTCAAGGCGACCGAGGCCCGCCCAGGTGTGCTGCACCTGATCCAGCGGACCGGCGAGCAGGCCGACGGGGACCAGGCGGCTGGCTACGCGCAGCTGGAGCTGCCGAGCGGTGGCAAGGCCGGAACTGCCGAGCTGACCGTGGCACCCGGCTCCCGTGGAGAGGGTCTTGGCCGGCACCTGGTGGACGCGGTCCTGGTCGAGGCGGCGGCCGCGGCCCCCGAGGCGCCGGTGGAGTTCTGGGCCCACGGCGGTCACCCGGCGGCCCGCCACCTCGCCGCCGTACACGGCGCCGAGCTGGTGCGTGAGCTGCGACAGATGCGCCGCACCGCGGCTGTGCCCGAAGCCGTGCGGCTGCCCGACGGGGTCGAGGTACGTACGTTCCGCCCCGGCCAGGACGACGCGGCCTGGCTGCGGCTGAACGCACTGGCGTTCGCGCACCACCCGGAACAGGGCTCCTGGACCGAGCAGGACCTGGCCGACCGGCTGGCCGAGCCGTGGTTCGACCCGAGCGGGTTCTTCCTGGCCTTCCGCGGTGAGCGGCTGGTCGGGTTCCACTGGACGAAGGTGCACCCGGAGGCGCTCGGCGAGGTGTACGTGGTCGGGGTCGACCCGACGGAGCAGGGCAACGGCTTGGGCCGGGCGCTGACGGCCATCGGGCTCCGGCACCTCGCGGAGGACCGCGGGCAGCGGACCGTGATGCTTTATGTGGATGCTGACAACTCGGCCGCCGTCCGGGTATATGAACGGTTGGGGTTCACCATCCACGAGGTGGACCTGATGTACCGCGTCCAGGCCCGCCGGGATTCGTGACCGGCCGGCCCCGGAGTCGTGACCTAGTCCGGAGCCGGGGCCGAGTTCGTGATCGAGTCCGGGCGGGGTGCCTGGGACCGGCAGCGCCATGAGGGACACCCGGGGTTTTCCGGGGGACCTCCGGCATGTCGGTGCAGCCGCACCACGGGGGTGACTGCGTCAGCTTTCCTCCCGGCCATGCGGTGTTTACCGTGGATTAAATTGCCGCCGCGAAGATCACAGGATGACGTCCGTAGCGCCTCGTCCCTGCGCGGCCGGCCAGCATCCGTGGGCCGACCGCCTTCCGGTCGCACCCAGCGGAGGGGAGCTGGGGCCGGAGGGCGGAAACGGCGCTCACGTGACGACGGGCTCCGGCCGTCCGAGCGCCGGGCACTGCCCGGACACCGTCCTGCTGGAGGAGCTGGAACCCATGAGCGTCCCCCGCCCTGCACCTGCCGCACCGTCCCCCTCCTCGCCCAAGGGCTCCGCAGCCGCGTCGGCAACCGGTACCTCGGCAACGGCCGCCGCGCCCGCGACCAAGGCCAGAGCAGCCGCCAAGCGCTCGAACGCCCCCGAGACCGCGTCCGCGGCCGCCAAGAGCGCCTCCGCGACCGCACCGGCGGGCAAGCAGGCGGGTCAGGCGGCCCAGGCCGACCCCGTGGCCCAGGCGACCGCGCCGGCCCGGGTCAACCCGCTGACCGGCACCGGTGCCGGCACCGACGCCGCCATCCCGGTCCCGGGCGTCTCCTCGGTGCTCGGCCTGGCGCTGGAGGACCACGACGAGTACACCTCCGCCGCCACCCCGGAGCTCGAGGAGCTCCCGCAGGGGCGATTCCTGGACCGGGAACGCAGCTGGCTGGCGTTCAACGAGCGGGTGCTCGAGCTGGCCGAGGACCCGCGGATACCGCTGCTGGAGCGAGCCAAGTTCTTGGCCATCTTCGCCAGCAACCTGGACGAGTTCTTCATGGTGCGGGTGGCCGGCCTCAAGCGCAGGATCGCCACCGGGGTGGCACAGCGCTCGGCCTCCGGTCTCCAGCCGCGCGAGGTGCTGGACCAGATCTGGACCAGGTCGCGTGAGCTGATGGCCCGCCATGCCGCGGCCTTCCAGCAGGAGGTGCTGGCGGACCTGGCGGTCGAGGGCATCGAGCTGGTCCGGTGGTCGGAGCTGACCGACAAGGAGCAGGCCCGGCTGCACACGTTGTTCCGGCAGAAGATCTTCCCGGTGCTCACGCCCCTCGCGGTGGACCCGGCGCACCCGTTCCCGTACATATCGGGCCTGAGCCTCAACCTGGCCGTGGTGGTCCGCAACCCGGTGTCGGGGCACAAGCACTTCGCCCGGGTGAAGGTGCCGCAATCGCTCTCCCGCTTCCTGGAGGCGTCGCCGCAGCGGTACGTCCCGCTGGAGGACGTGATGGGGGCGCACCTGGAGGAGCTGTTCCCGGGGATGGAGGTGCTGGCGCACCACGCCTTCCGGGTCACTCGCAACGAGGACCTGGAGGTGGAGGAGGACGACACCGAGAACATCCTCAAGGCGCTGGAGAAGGAGCTGATGCGGCGGCGGTTCGGTCCGCCGGTGCGCCTGGAGGTCGAGGAATCGATCGACCCGTACATCCTGGACCTGCTGGTCCGCGAGCTGAACATCACCGAGGCGGAGGTCTTCCCGCTGCCCGGGCCGCTGGATCTGACGGGTCTGTTCGGGATCGCGGAGCTGGACCGTCCGGAGCTCAAGTACCCGAAGTTCGTGGCGGGCACGGCGCGCGGGCTCATCGATGTGGAGTCGGCCTCGCAGCCGGACATCTTCGCGGCGATGCGTGAGCGCGATGTGCTGCTGCACCACCCGTACGACAGCTTCTCGACCTCGGTACAGGCGTTCCTGGAGCAGGCGGCGGCCGACCCGGACGTGCTGGCGATCAAGCAGACGCTGTACCGGACCTCCGGTGACTCGCCGATCGTGGACGCGCTGATCGACGCGGCGGAGGCGGGCAAGCAGGTACTGGTGCTGGTCGAGATCAAGGCGAGGTTCGACGAGCAGGCGAACATCAAGTGGGCCCGGAAGCTGGAGGAGGCCGGCTGCCACGTGGTGTACGGCCTGATCGGGCTGAAGACGCACTGCAAGCTGTCGCTGGTGGTCCGCCAGGAGGGCGACGTCCTGCGCCGCTACTCGCACGTCGGGACCGGCAACTACCACCCGAAGACCGCCCGGCTGTACGAGGACCTGGGGCTGCTGACCGCGGATCCGCAGGTCGGCGCGGACCTCTCGGACCTGTTCAACCGGCTCTCGGGCTACTCGCGGCGGGAGTCGTACCGGCGGCTGCTGACCGCGCCACGCGGGCTGCGGGACGGACTGCTGGCCCGGATCCACGCGGAGATCGCGCACCACCGGGCCGGGAGGCCCGCCTACGTGAAGATCAAGGTCAACTCGATCGTGGACGAGGCCGTGATCGACGCGCTCTACCGGGCCTCCCAGGCGGGCGTGCCGGTGGACGTGTGGGTGCGCGGGATCTGCGCCATCCGGCCGGGTGTGGCCGGGATGAGCGAGAACATCCGGGTGCGCAGCATCCTGGGGCGCTTCCTGGAGCACTCGCGGATCTTCGTCTTCGGCAACGGCGGCGAGCCCGAGGTGTGGATCGGCAGTGCGGACATGCTGCACCGCAATCTGGACCGGCGGATCGAGACCCTGCTCCGGGTGACCGATCCGGCGCACCGGGTGGAGCTGTCCGGGCTGCTCGACCTGGGAATGGCGGACGAGACCGCGTCCTGGCACCTCGGCCCGGACGGGTCCTGGACCAGGCACTCCCAGGACGGCGACGGGCAGCCGCTGCGGCACGTCCAGGATCTCCTGGTCGATTCGCGTCAGCGCCGCCGGACGTCCCGGGCGGCCCGCTGACCGGACCACCTACCCATCACCCCAGCTCCATCTGACCGCACCACCCACCAGCTCAGCACCTACCAGCTCAGCACGCGTCGCCGGTCGGCACCGCCGGCCGGCGGCAATCGGCAGGCGGCCGTGGCAGCGACCAGCGTCCACAGCAGTCGGCCACCAGCCCTGGGGAACGGCCCCCGGGGGGACGGGGAACCCAGCCATGACCGATGTGCCGATGACGGCCCGGACCGGGCCGAAGGCCGCGAACGCCTCCTCCGGGGAGATCATCTCCGGCTATCTCACCGCCCGGGCGGGCGCGTTCCTGCGCGCGCTGCCGCAGGCGGTGGGCGAGGCCGGTTCGAGACCGGGGGCGCTCCCGGCGGGCGGGGCGAGTGCGGCCGCGGCGGCGGGCACCGCGGAGTTGCTCCGGGCGGTGCGGCGGATCGGCGGTGCGCTGCACACCTTCGCGGCGGTCCTCGACCGTGAGTGGGCGGAGGAGAGCAGGTCCGAACTGCGCTGGCTGCTCAACCTGCTGGCGCAGGAGCCGGCCCTGTTGCGGCGGTCGGCCCGGTTGCTGGCGGCGCTCGACTCGCTCAGTGAGACCGATCCGCAGGGGCCCGGCATGCTCGCGGGCCACACGGGTGCGCCCAAGGCGCGAGCGCTGCTGGAGCGCCAGCTCACCCTGGCCAGGACCAGGGCCCACTCCACGGTGCTGCAGGAGCTGCGGTCGGCCCGGCTGCACGCGCTGGCCGACCGGATGACCCTGCTGGCCGGCGACGTCCCGCTGCAGGGCGGTGTGTCGGGCCAGCCGGGTGGGGCGCTGCCGGCGCTGGCGGCGGAGGCATTCGGCGCGCTGGCGGCGGAGGTGCAGCGGCTGCCGCTGAGCCGGGCGGCGACCCCGTACGGCGGGGAGGGCCTGCACCGGCTGGGCACGGTCCCGGCGTCGAGGGAGCCGGGGCCGTCCCGGGCCCGGGACGGCGAGGTGGACGCGGACTCCGCGGTGGCGGCGGACGATGCGCCGTGGCACCGGGTGCGGATCCTGGTCAAGCGGGCCAGGTACGCGCTGGAGGTCTGCGACGCCCCGGATCCGGAGCTCGACCTGCTGGACCGTACGCTGCACCGCCACCAGGAGGCGGCGGACGCGGCGGTCACCGTGGCCACGGCGGCGCGGACGCCGCGGATCACCCCGGCGACGGCCTACGTCCTCGGCGTGGTGCATGCTGATCAGCGACTGGAGGTGGAGGCGGCCAGGTACGCCTTCGGCCACCAGTGGCCGAAACTCACCCTTGGTCTTCCGGAGGCCCAGGGGGTACCTCCAGCACCACGGATGGGATGAATGGGCAACCGCCTGAGCGCACCGCACGGCGTCGGAGCAGGCCTTGGCCGGGGAATGCGCCGTCGGTCCGGCTACGGGCCGACGATCCTGGCGGCGGGTGCGGTGCTCTGGGTGCCCGGGCCGGAGAAGAAGAACGGGAATGGGCGGAAGAAGCCCAGGATCGCACTGATCCACCGGCCGAAGTACGGGGACTGGAGCCTGCCGAAGGGGAAGCTGGACCCGGGCGAGGGCTGGCGCGAGGCCGCGCTGCGTGAGGTCTGGGAGGAGACCGGTCTGAGCTGTGTGCTGGGGGAGGAACTGCCGGCGCAGCACTACCTGGCGCAGGGACGGCCGAAGGAGGTCCGGTACTGGGCTGCGGTGCCGACCGGCGGCCGGTTCGCGCCGAACCGGGAGGTGGACCGGATGGAGTGGCTGCCGCCGGGGAAGGCGCGTGAGCGGTTGACCCACGAGCGTGACCGGCATCTGGTGGATGCGCTGCTGGCGCTGCTGGCCGACCGACGGTGTGCTCCGTCCGAGTGATCACGCCGCGTTCTGCCCGTGACGCAACCGTTATTACTGGACGCTGTTTCCTGCCATCCGTTCGAGGTTCACTCTCCGTTCATTTACGACCGCCTGACGTGTCACCTGCCCGGCCTAACTTCGGGGTTACCGGAGGGCCGAACGGGCCCCGGACCTCAGCAAAACCTGCGTCTGCGAGCGATGCTCAGCCCGATGGGCGCGGGTAGTGCCACAGAAAGGGACACCCTGTGAAGCTCCAGCGGAACGGCCGCACCAAGGCCCTCGCGATCGGTGCCATGGCGCTCGTTGGGTCGCTGTCGCTCTCGGCCTGCGGCTCCGACAACAACACCCCGAGCTCCCAGTCGTCGGGCGGCAGCGCCAGCGGTGCCCCGGCCGCGCAGATCGCCTGCGCCGGAAAGGGCCAGTTGCTCGCGGCCGGTTCGACCGCGCAGAGCAACGCCATCGACATCTGGAAGAACTCCTACGGCTCCGCCTGCTCGGGCACCACGCTCACCTACGGCGGCGGCGGCTCCGGCGCCGGCGTCCAGCAGTTCAACCAGGGCAAGGTCAGCTTCGCGGGTTCCGACTCGGCCCTGAAGCCCGCCGAGGTGGACGCCTCCAAGGCCGTCTGCAAGAGCGGCCAGGGCATCGACCTCCCGATGGTCGGCGGCCTGATCTCGATCGTCTACAACGTCGACGGCGTGGACAACCTGGTCCTGGACGGCCCGACCCTGGCCAAGATCTTCGACTCGCAGATCACCAAGTGGAACGACCCGGCGATCGCCAAGCTGAACCCGGGTGTCACCCTGCCGGACGCCGACATCCAGGCCTTCCACCGCTCGGACGACTCCGGCACCACCGACAACCTGACCAAGTACCTGTCGAAGGCCGGTGGCGGCGCCTGGAGCTACCCGTCGGGCAAGACCTGGGCGGGCAAGGGCGGCCAGTCGGCCAACGGCAGCGCCGGTCTCGCCGCGCAGGTCAAGCAGGTCAAGAACTCGATCAGCTACGTCGAGCTGTCCTACGCCCAGACCAACAGCCTGAAGAGCGCCTCGATCGCCACCGGCGCCTCCAAGCCGGTCGCCGCGACCGCCGAGAACGCCGCCAACACCTTCGCCAAGGCGCAGATCGCCGGCACCGGCAGCGACCTGGCGCTGACCCTCGACTACGCGACCAAGGACGAGGGCTCCTACCCGCTGGTCCTGGTCACCTACGAGATCGTCTGCGACAAGGGCAACAAGGCCGACACCGTGGACGCCCTGAAGTCCTTCCTGACCTACACCATCAGCGACAACGGCCAGCAGGCCATCGGCGCCAAGGGCTACGTCCCGCTGCCGAAGGAGCTGGCCTCCAAGGTGCAGGCGGTCATCCCGACCCTCGCCTGATCCAATCCGCACCACCGGCCGGGCAGCCCTCGAAGGGGGGCGGGGCTGCCCGGCCGACCTCACGACCACATAGTCCGGGGCACCGCCGCCATGGTGCCGCCCTCCTGCGGGGCAGCGCCGCCAGACCGGAGTAGACGATCATGACTTCATCCCCCCCTGCCACCTCTGAGGGCAGGGACCGTCGGCCACGACGCGACAGCCGCGTCGGCGACAGCATCTTCTTCAACCTCTCCCGGGGTTCGGGCATCCTGCTGCTGGTCATCATGGCCGCCATCGCAGGCTTCCTGGCCTACCGTTCGGGCCTGGCCCTCTCCAAGGACGAGGGCAACTTCCTCACCACCTTCGAGTGGAACCCCGACGGCCCCAAGCCGGTCTTCGGCATCGCCGTACTGGCCTTCGGCACCATCGTCAGCGCGCTGATCGCGATGTTGATCGCGGTCCCGGTCGCGATCGGTGTCGCGCTCTTCATCTCGCACTACGCGCCGCGGAAGATCGCCCAGCCGTTCGCCTACCTGGTGGACCTGCTGGCCGCCGTCCCCAGCATCGTCTACGGCCTGTGGGGCGCGCTCTTCCTGGTGCCGCACATCAGCGGCCTCACCGCCTGGATGGACCAGTACCTGGGCTGGACGTACGTCTTCAGCCAGACCCAGCACGGGGTGACCCCGCGCAACCTGTTCACGATCGGCATCCTGTTGGCGATCATGATCCTGCCGATCATCACCGCGGTGACCCGCGAGGTCTTCCGCCAGGTCCCGCGGATGCACGAGGAGGCGGCACTCGCCCTCGGTGCGACCCGTTGGGAGATGATCCGCACCGCCGTGCTGCCGTTCGGTCGCCCCGGCATCATCTCGGCCTCGATGCTCGGCCTGGGCCGCGCGCTCGGCGAGACCATCGCGGTCGCCACGGTGCTCTCCGCCAGCAACGTCCTGTCGCTGCACATCCTGGACCCGGGCGGCGGCACCTTCGCCCAGAACATCGCCCTGAAGTTCAACGAGGCACTGCCCTTCGGTCGGGACGCGCTGATGGCCTCCGGCCTGGTCCTGTTCGTGATCACCCTTCTGGTGAACGGCGCTGCCCGCCTGATCATCGCGCGCCGCAAGGAGTACAGCGCATGAGCACCGTGACGACTGCTGCCGCCGCCGAGCCGCTGCTGCGCCGCGGCCTGACCTCCGCGCGGCTGCCCAAGTGGGCTCCGCCCGCCACGGTGGTCCTCTCGGTCGCCCTGGGCTGCGCGATCGGCGTCGGGGCCGGGCTGAAGAGCCACCTGCAGTGGGGACTGATCTCCGCCGTGCTGTTCGTGGTCATCAGCTACGGCGCCGCGGCCAAGATCGAGGGCCGTCGCCAGGCCAAGGACCGCCTCGCCACCTCGGTGATCTGGGTCGCCTTCGTGCTGGCCGTCGTTCCGCTCGCCTCCCTGACGATCTACACGGTCCAGCAGGGCATCGGGGTGGTGAACGGCAACTTCCTCAGCCACTCCATGAAGAACGTCATCTCCGCGGGCCCCGGCGGTGGTATCTACCACGCGCTGATCGGCACCCTGGAGCAGGTCGGTCTGGCCACCGCGATCGCTGCCCCGATCGGCCTGCTGACCGCTGTCTACCTGGTCGAGTACGGCGGGGGCCGGCTGGCCAAGGTGGTCACCTTCTTCGTAGACGTGATGACGGGTGTCCCGTCGATCGTCGCCGGTCTGTTCATCCTCTCGCTCTGGAACATCCTGCTCGGCTTCCCGTACTCCGGCTTCTCCGGCAGCCTCGCGCTGGCGATCCTGATGATGCCGGTGGTGGTCCGCTCCACCGAGGAGATGCTCAAGCTCGTCCCGAACGAGCTGCGGGAAGCCTCGTACGCCCTGGGCGTGCCCAAGTGGAAGACCATCCTGCGGATCGTCATCCCGACCGCGATCGGCGGTATCACCACCGGTGTGATGCTCGCCGTCGCCCGGATCACGGGCGAGACCGCGCCGGTGATGATGCTGGTGTTCGGTGCCGACTTCATCAACAACGACCCGTTCAACGGCCCGCAGCAGTCCCTGCCGCTCTACATCTGGCAGCAGTACGCCTTGGTCAACAACGACTTCGGTTACGCCCGAGCCTGGGGTGCCGCCCTGGTGCTGATCGCCTTCGTGATGGGGCTCAACCTCATCGCCCGGGGCGTCGCCCGCTGGCGGTCGCCCAAGGCCGGCCACTGACACCGACTGACGTACGAGACGACGAGAGAAGAAGAAAGATCATGGCCAAGCGCATCGACGTCAGTGGACTGTCCGCGTACTACGGCAGCACCCGGGCCATCGAGGACATCTCGATGACCATCGAGCCCCGCTCGGTGACGGCCTTCATCGGCCCCTCCGGCTGCGGCAAGTCGACCTTCCTGCGCACCCTCAACCGGATGCACGAGGTGATCCCCGGCGCCCGGGTCGAGGGCAAGGTGATGCTGGACGACGAGAACCTGTACGGCGCCAACGTCGACCCGGTCGCCGTCCGCCGTGCGGTCGGCATGGTGTTCCAGCGGCCGAACCCCTTCCCGACCATGTCGATCTACGACAACGTGGTCGCCGGGCTGAAGCTCGCCGGGGTCAGGAAGAAGTCCGTCCTGGACGGCGTCGTCGAGAAGTCCCTCAAGGGCGCCAACCTGTGGAACGAGGTCAAGGACCGGCTGAACAAGCCCGGTGCCGGCCTCTCCGGCGGTCAGCAGCAGCGCCTGTGCATCGCCCGCGCCATCGCGGTCGAGCCGCAGGTCCTGCTGATGGACGAGCCCTGTTCGGCGCTCGACCCGATCTCCACCCTCGCCATCGAGGACCTGATCGGCGAGCTGAAGTCGCAGTTCACCATCGTGATCGTCACCCACAACATGCAGCAGGCGGCCCGCGTCTCGGACCGCACCGCCTTCTTCAACCTGGCCGGCGTCGGCCAGCCGGGCAAGCTCATCGAACTGGACGACACCAACCGGATCTTCTCCAACCCGTCGGTGCAGGCGACCGAGGACTACATCTCCGGCCGCTTCGGCTGATCCGGCCGATCCGCAGACTGCTCTGCGGCGCTGCATGGCGGTGCCGCCGCGGAGCATGATGAAGGGCCCGCCCCCGAGATGTGGGGGCGGGCCCTGCCATGCCCGGCCGGTGTCCGGTCACACGGTGTCCGGTTACAGGAACAACAGGCGGACCAGCTCGTACATCAGCGCGGCGACCAGGCCGGCCGCGGGCATGGTGATGAACCAGCCGAGCACGATGTTCTTGGCGACGCCCCAGCGCACCGCGCGGATCCGCTTGGTGGCGCCCGCGCCCATGATCGCGGCGGTGATCACGTGCGTGGTGGAGATCGGCGCCTTGAAGACGAACGAGGTGATGTACATGACCGTCGAGGCGGTGGCCTCGGCGGCGAAGCCCTGCGGCGGGTCCAGCTCGATGATCTTGCGGCCGAGGGTCCGCATGATCCGCCAGCCACCCGCGTAGGTGCCCAGCGAGAGCATGGTGGCGCAGGAGATCTTCACCCAGATCGGGATGTCGCCGGTGTGCTGGTGACCCGAGATGGTGAGCGCCATCACCACGATGCCCATGGTCTTCTGGGCGTCCTGCAGACCGTGGGCCAGGGCCATGGCGGCGGCCGAGGCGGTCTGAGCGACCCGGAAGTTGCGCTTGGCGCGGTGCGGGTTGGCCCGCCTGAAGATCCACAGGATCGCCAGCATCGCCAGGAAGCCGCCGATCAGGCCGACGATCGGCGAGACCACCATCGGGACGATGATCTTGTCGATCACGCCGGACCAGATCACCTCGGTCCCGCCGGCCAGCGCGGCGCCGACCAGGCCGCCGAAGAGCGCGTGCGAGGACGAGGACGGCAGGCCGAAGTACCAGGTGACCAGGTTCCAGGCGATCGCGCCGACCAGGCCGGCGAACAGGATGCCCATGCCCTGGCTGCCGATCGGGGTCTCGATGATCCCGCTGGAGACGGTGTGTGCAACGCCGCTGCCCAGGAAGGCGCCGGCCAGGTTCATCACGGCGGCCATCGCCAGCGCCGCCCGGGGGGTGAGCGCCCGGGTGGACACCGAGGTGGCGATGGCGTTCGCGGAGTCGTGGAAGCCGTTGGTGTACGTGAAGAAGAACGCCACGCCGATGACGGCGATGAGTGCTGCCATGTCCACGCTGGTCAGGACTCCTTGACCGCGATGGTCTCCACGGTGTTGGCCACGTGCTCGAAGGCGTCGGCGGCCTCCTCGAGGACATCCACGATCTGCTTCAGCTTGAGCACCTCGATGGCCTCGTACTGACCGCTGAACAGGTGGGCGAGCAGCTTGCGGTGGATCTGGTCCGCCTGGTTCTCCAGCCGGTTGACCTCGATCCAGTACTCGGTCAGGTTCTCCATGCTGCGCAGGTGCGGCATCGCCTCCGCGGTCAGCTCGGCCGCCCGGGCCAGCACCTCGATCTGCTGCTCGATGCCCTTCGGCAGGGTCTGGATGTCATAGAGGACGACCAGGTCGACCGCCTCCTCCATGAAGTCCATGATGTCGTCCAGCGAGGAGGCCAGGGAGTAGATGTCCTCGCGGTCGAAGGGCGTGATGAAGGAGGAGTTCAGCTGGTGGAACACCGCATGGGTGGTGTCGTCGCCGGCGTGCTCGGCGGCGCGCATGCGCTCGACGATCTCCGCGCGGGCCGACACGTCTGAACCCAGCAGTTCCAGCAGGAGCTTCGATCCGACGACCAGGTTCTCCGCGGCTGCGGCGAACATGTCGTAGAAGCTCGTCTCCTTCGGGGTCAGGCTAAAACGCACGGAAATCTCCGATGTGCGGGGTAGGGACTGAACGATGCTAGGCGCAAGCCGTCACAACTGTGCAAACGGGGTGACGACACGCGAACCGGAAGTTCCGCTTCCGTAGGGCACCAAGACAGGCGGGCAGGTCTGCACAGCGCCGTGCAGAGGTAAGCCCCCAGTCTGACGGAACAGCGGCCGGATTGCTCCCGCCGGACAGCCTGGGACCGCGACCGATCGCACGTGATCGGGAACACACTCAAGGGGCGGGCTGTTGGACCTTGGTGGTTCACGAAGACACCTAAGGCGGGCCGGGATGACCACGATCACCAACACCGAGGCACACGGGCCGCACGGCTACAGCTCCCGGAAGTCCGATCATCTGAAGCGGCTGCGCCGGATCGAGGGCCAGGTGCGGGGGCTGCAGCGGATGGTCGACGAGGACACCTACTGCATCGACATCCTGACCCAGGTCTCGGCCAGCACCAAGGCACTACAGTCCTTCGCACTCGCGCTGCTGGAGGAGCACCTGCGGCACTGCATCGCAGCCGCAGCCGAGCACGGCGGCGCGGAGCTGGACGCCAAGGTGGCGGAGGCCGGCGCCGCGATCTCCCGGCTACTGCGCTCCTGACTCCCCCGGCGCGGGATCTGATCCTCCGTCGAGCCGGTGCGCCGCGTCCTCGGCTCCGGAGATGTCGCAGTTCAGCAGGACCTGGTCGATGTGCTCGGGGGCCAGCCGCTCCTCGGGGCTGGCGGTAGCGGCGATCATCAGTTCACCGGCCAGCTCGATCTCATCCAGTGCGGTCTGGTCGTGGCCTCCCTCGCGGCCTTCCGAGGACGCCCCCATGCGCACCACCCCTCCGACCGTACGGCAGGAGGCCGGTAGCCTCCGACACCAGCGTAGGGAGGAAGCGGGCCATCCCCCATGGCACGGACGGGCCATCTCTGCCGCCGCAGGAACTATTTCGGGCACGGCCACGGGCCGCTAGCTGGGTGAGGCGGAGGGCTTCATCGAGACGATGTCGGCGGCTCCGGGCTCACTCACGTCCACCGCGGCACCGAAGTCGGAGAGCGAGACCGTGGAGACCACCTTCACCTGGTCCTTCGCCTCCTTGGAACCGGCCACCCCGGCGAACGAGAACGTCTCGACCACCTTGTGCAGCCGCCCCTGCGCGTCCAGCCAGACCTCGTAGGGGACTTCCTTCACCGTGAAGGTCTGCGCGCCCATGCGCAGCCCGTCACCGCCCCGGCCACCGGTGGCGGCGGCCGCCCTGGCCAGGTCGAGGGTGCCCTTGTAGTGCTTGAGCACGACGCCGCCGACGGTTTCGGCGCCGGCCAGCTCGGCCTTCTGCGCACCGCGCAGCGCCCCCGCGGCGCTGGCGGGGTCGGTGGCCCCGCTGCTGACCAGGTTCCCGTCCGCGAGTTGACGGACGTCCAGCTTCACCCACTTGCCCTCGGGGATCTTGGCGCCGCTGTTCTGCAGGTAGACCGTGCCGGGCAGCACCACCTCGACGATCTTGCCGGTGGTGGCGGCGCCCGGCGGAACGTCGATCTGCAGCTTGCCGATCCGGTTCTGGTAGTCGTAGTCGCCGCTGCCGTTGAAGACGACCTTCTTGTCCGGGGATTCGGTGACCAACTCGGTGACGGCCTTGGCCGAGCCCGTCCGCCCGGTGATCTCGGCGGAGCTGCGCACGGCGGTGAGCGGATCGGCGGAGAGCTGGTCGGCCGAGTTCTCCGCGGCACGGTTGCCGCTGCCGCAGGCGGTGAGGGCGAGGGCGAGCAGGACCGTCACGGCGCCGGTACGGGCGGGGCCGGCGATGCTTCGGTGGCTTCCGGTCAGCGTGTTCACTCTTGAGACAACCCCCTCGGGCCCTCGGCCCGGCAAGCCGCCTACCCGGGTGGGCAGAACTCTTCACGGTGCAACGAGTGGCTGGATCCGGGGTTACGCGGGGAACGGCGTGCGGAAGCCGTCGCGCGCCGGGGACGGCGCGGGTTACGGTGACCATGTGTCCAGTGAGCTAACGGTTCGTCCCGGCACGGCCCATCCATCCCTCGCCGCGGATCCGGCCGCCTCGCACCGGGTGACGCTCGACGAACGCGGCTCCTTCTGCTTCGCCGCCTGCAGTTGCGGCTGGTTCGCCCCGGGCCGCCGCTCCCGCGACCGCGCCCGCCGGGACATCGACGAACACCTGGCCGAAGCGGAATAGGCCCGGGGCGCGGGAGCTTTCGAAGGCGCGCGGAGGCCTCTCAGTGCGCATGCCTGCCTTCAGCGCCGCCCGTCAGGGCCGGTTCACGCGGCGAGGTCGGAGTCGTGGGCCTGGTCCTCGGAGCGGGAGCCCCGGCCGCGCCCGCGGCGGCGGCCCTCCGAGCCCCGGCGCCGCCCGCTGCCGCCGTCCTGCCCGCGTCCGGTGGCCCGGTCGCCGCTCTGCCGGGCCGTCAGCAGCGGCGCGATCGCGGTCCGGGTCAACGAGTGGCAGAGCGGGACGAGTACGGCCATGGCGATCGGAGCCAGCAGCAGCACCACCGCGGTGGCCAGCGCGAACCCGCCGATCACATCGGTCGGATAGTGCACGCCCATGAACATCCGGCAGAAGCCCTGGAGCAGTGCGAGACCGCCTGCGATCATCCCGAGTCGCTTGTTGACCAGGAACAGCGCAACGGCGACGCCCATCGACATCGCGGAGTGGTCGCTGACGAAGGAGAGGGTGCCCGCCTTGCCCTGCACCAGGACGTCCAGGTCGGGGTGGTCGACGAAGGGCCGGGGCCGGTTGACGATCGCCGAGATCGGGATGTTGGCGACCTCGGTGATGGCCACCGAGAGCGGCACCCAGATCATCCCGGCGATGGCCACCGGCGCGTCCGGGCGGCGGCGGGCCTGCAGCCAGCCGGTCGCGCACAGCGCGGCGAGCCCGATCAGGATGCCGTACTCGCCGATCCAGGAGACCAGGCTGTCGAGCCACACCGGCGACGCCTTGGCCAGGCCGTTGATCGCACGCAGCAGACTGAGATCAGGGCCGGTCGTGTCGGCCAGCAGCGCTGACACGCCGCACCTCCCTGGTCGGTGGTTCCGTTCTGATCAAACGTGATCGACGGGCAAAACGTCACTCGTGCGGTCCAGGGTTCCACGGAAACCTGCTGTTATGGAAACTTGACTGACCGTCCACCTCGCTTGCACACGGGTTGTCGACCGGGTGTCAGCTCTTTGCCGCTCCTTGACCGGGGGCGTTGGGTGCGGTGATGGACCCGTCGGCGTTGCGCTGGGGCAGCGCCTGGGCACCGTCGGAGGTGACCCGGGTGGCGCCGATGTAGTCCTTCTGGTCGATGGTGTCGTAGCGGATCACCGCCCCGGTGTGCGGGGCGTCGATCATGTAGCCGCCGCCGACGTAGATGCCGACGTGGTGGATGGACCGCGGGTCGCTCAGGTCGTTGGCGAAGAAGACCAGGTCGCCCGGCCGCAGTTGGTCGCGCGAGGGGTGTTCACCGGCGTACCACTGGTCGTTGGCCACCCGGGGCAGGGTGATGCCCACGCTGGCGTACGCGGCCTGGGTGAGGCCCGAACAGTCGAACCGGCCGCCCTGGGAGGGCAGGCCCTCGCCGCCCCAGAGGTAGGGCGTGCCCAGCTTGGTCTGGGCGTAGTAGATCGCGCCCGAGGACTGGGCGGAGAGTATGGCCGGGAGGGTCGCGATGGGTGCGGTGAAGCTGCGGGCCAGCGCCTTGATGCTGCGCACGTACCCCTGGGTCTCGGCATAGGGCGGTATGCCGTCGGACTTGATGACCGCGTAGGGGCCGGCGTTGTAGGCGGCCAGCAGATTGGACTGCTTGTCGCCCGGCACCTGGGCGACGTCCTTGGCGAGCGCGCAGTCGTAGCTGGCGGCGGAGGCGATCGCGTCGGCCGGGTTCCAGATGTCGGCCTTGCCGTCCCCGTCGCCGTCCGTTCCGTAGACGGCCCAGGTGCCCTCCAGGAACTGCGCCATGCCGTACGCCTGGGCCGGACTGCGGGCTGACGGGTCGAAACCGCTCTCCTGGTACAGCTGGGCCGCCAGCATCGGTGGGGTGATCTCGGGGCAGAGCGTGCCCCATTTCTGGATGAGCGGTTGATAGGCGGCCGGGACGGACCCGCTGGAGAGCGGAAGATTGTTCGCCGCCCCCTGGGCGGTGCCGCTGGCGGCGAAGGTGCCGAGGGTGACGGTCGTGACGAAGCTGACGGCCACGACGCCGGTGGCGGCGGCCACGAAGCCTGCCTTGCCGACGGCCAGACCTCCCGCACCGGTGGCTCCGGCTCCAGCCTTCCCGAGTACCATCAGCACCGTCCCGACGAGTCGTCAGTTGCACGTGTTCTGGAAGGCGTTGCTCAGCGCAATCATCACTGATACTGAGAGTGAGCGGTATCCTTCGTACGGTGGACATCCTGTCGTACCTGTCCCACATCGCACGACCAATCCGCGAGAAGTAGCCAAAGCGACATCAGATCTGGCCAAGAATGGGTTCCGGCTCTTCGCGCCGGGCGTGCTGTGGGCCTTGAATTTGCCTGATCGGGCGGTGAGATGGAATGAACCTGAGCAGCGTGCACGGCAGTGAGTTGATCGGTCAGCTGGCGGCGGACCCACCCAAGAAAGCCGATATCAACACCATCATCGGCGGAATCGCCCCGGACTGGGGGCCGTTCGCCAGTCTCGGTTCCGAAGCCCGGGTGATGGTGGAGGTTGTCATGGCGGTGGCCATTCTGGCCTGTCTGGCGATCGCCGTCTGGGGGGCGGCGAAACAACGGATCGGCGCCACGGCGATGAGGGATTCCTTCAGTGCCGAGCAGGGCAAGGGGCTGATCATCGCCGGGCTGACCGGCGTGTTCATCATTGGTTCCCTGGGAACGCTGTTCACCATTGTCTACGGCATGGCCATCTGACGATCAGATAGTCATCTAGTCGCCCCTGGCGGAGCGGTCGTGCTGCACCCGCTGGGGTTGGCGCGCATCCCCGCCGGGTGTGCACCAGATCCGACCTCGGGGCCCGCCTGGGCTCCATCGCACCAGGAGGGCCGCAGTGCCGGTGTCCGACGACCAGCCGCACACCCGCACGCGGCTACCGGTCGGCGAACAGTCCGTCTACCAACGGGTGAACGGGCGCCAGCCGCGGCCACTGCGCACCCTCTTGGCGGTCCTCGGCGTGGTCGTCCTGCTGGTGATCGGAATCTCCATCGCCAACAGCGGCAAGCCCGTACCCGGCAAGTCCGGCTCCTCCGCCGACGGGGCCACGCCCGCCCCCGCCGCCACCCTCCCGAGCGGCCAGGACCCGGTCTCCACCACCAGCAACGGCATCGCCAACGGCTACCCGCACACCGACCAGGGCGCCCAGTCGGCGGCGGCCAACTACGCGGTGGCGCTCGGCTCGGAGCAGATGTTCCGTGCCGACACCAGACGGACCGTCATCACCACCATCACGGATCCGACCGTGGCCGCCGCCCTCCAGACTCGGCTGGACCAGGGGTTCACCCCGGAGATCATCGCCAAGTTCGGGCTCGACGCCCAGGGCAGGGCGCCCAAGGGGCTGACCTTCGTCAGCCGCACCGTCCCGGTCGGGACGAGGACCACCAACTCCGCCGACACCGCGACCAAGGTGGACGTCTGGTGCACCGGGCTGCACGGGCTGGCCGGGGAGGGCTCGACCCAGCCGGTCGCCGCGGACTGGTTCACCCTCAGCCTCACCATGCGCTGGACCGGCAGCGACTGGAAGCTCACCGACTACAGCCGGAAGACCGGCCCCGCCCCCGTCCCCGGCGACCAGCAGGCCGCCACCGCCGAGGAGATCACCACAGCCGTCCAGGACTTCGGAGGCTTCCGCTATGCCCGCTGACCGAGGTTCCTTCGTCCGCAGGGCCGGTGCGCTCGGTGGCGCGCTGGCCACCGTCCAGCTCTTCACGCTGCTCACCGCCCAGCGCGTCTTCGCCGATCCGAGTCCGAGTCCGAGTCCGAGTGCGACCTGCAACGTCCAGGTCCCACTGCCGGGCAACGACCAGATCTGCCCGCCCTCCGGTGCCCAGGTCGTCGGCCCGACCGGCCCCGTCGCCAACGTCACCGACCCGCTGGGCTCGCTCGCCAAGGGCTGCGCGCAGGCGGCCGCCTGGGTGGTGCGCAAGCTGTCCGGGGCGATCGACGGCACCACGCAGGTGGACTTCACCAACGCGGCGTTCCTGCAGCAGTACGCGGTGGTCTTCGCCGGCTCGACCGTGATCACGCTGGTGCTCTGGCTGCTGGCGGTCACCAAGCGGGCGGTCCGGGGTGCGCCGCTGACCCAGGCGATCTCGGAGGCGATCGGCTTCCTGTGGCTGACGGTGGTCGCCTCGGCCTTCACCCCGCTGATCCTCTACACCGTGGTGAGCGCCACCGACGGACTGACCACGGCCATCGCGGCCGGGACCAAGTCCGACACCGGCACCTACCTGGGCGGCTTCGCCGACACCCTGGAGAAGGGCAGTCTGGGCGGCGGCCCGCTGATCCTGATCATCGTCTCGCTGGTGGCCGTGCTGGCGGCGGCCGTGCTCTGGATCGAACTGCTGATCCGCGCCGCGATGCTGTACGTGGGCGCACTGCTGGGCACCGCCGTGTACGCGGGGCTGGTGGACAAGCAGCTCTGGAAGCACGTGCGGCGCTGGGCCGGGATGATGGTCGCGGTCGACCTCGCCAAGCCGATCATCGTGATCATCCTCGGGCTGGCCGGGGCGGTGGCCACCGGCGCCGGGGCCGACGACGACTTCGCCCGGGTGCTCTCGGGGCTGGCCATCCTGTTCCTGTCGATCTTCGCCAGTGCCGCCGTCTACCGCTTCGTGCCGGGCTTCGGCGACGAGATGCTGCAGATGCGCCGGGCCAGGGCCAGCGCGGTCAGTGCCGGCTCGGCGATGATCAACGGCCCGGCCAACCTGGTCAAGCAGGGCATCACCACCCACGGTTCGCGTGGTGGCCCGCAGGCGGCCAACGCCCAGGGCGGTAACTCCAGCGGCAGCACGGTCGGCTCGGGCATCGCCGCCCACGCCGGACGTGCCGCGAACCCGGCTCCGGCGACCCCCGCCCAGGCTCCGCCACCACGGGACCCCAAGCCCTCGTCGTGAAGGCGTCGCATCAGGCAGAGTGATCACCAGCAGCAGTCGAGCGAAGGGAGGGTGACGGATCGTGAGCAGCGAACCGCTCGGCCAGTACGGCGCCCAGTACGCCCAGCCGTATGTGCACCAGCGCCGCACCTATCTGATCGGCAAGTCCCGGCCCAACGCGCCGATCGGCCGCAACCGGGAGTCCGGAGAGATCATGCTGATCATCTTCGGGGCCTTCCTCGGCATGATCTGGGGTCTGGCGATGCCGGTCCTGCCGTTGCGGATCGCCGGCCTGGTCGCCTTCCCGCTGCTCGCCATCGCCGCCGTGTACGTGCCGTACCGGCGCCGCACCTTCTACAAGTGGGCCGAGATCAACCGCAGTTACCGGCGCATCGTGCGCAGCGGCCGGGCGGTCTGGCGCTCGGACGCGGTGGACGCCGGTACCCGGCTGGACGGCCGCGAGGTGGAGATCGGCCCGCCGCCCGGGGTCGGCCGGCTGCGCTGGCTGAGCGCGCCGTTCGGCCCGGACGAGGTGGCGGTGCTGATGCACCTGGAGCGGCGTACGGTCACCGCCGCGATCGAGATCGAGGGGCCGGGTGTCGGGCTGCGCGACTCGGAGGACCAGGAGGCGCTGGTCGACCGGTTCGGCACGCTGCTCAAGCACGTGGCCAACGGCGACGGCTTCGTGACCCGGCTGCAGATGCTGGCCCGTACCCTGCCCGCCGACCCGGACGCGCACGCCAAGGACGTGGAGCGGCGCGGCAGCGCGGACGCGCCGGGCTGGCTCAAGGACTCGTACGACCAGCTGCAGTCGATGGTCTCCACCTCCTCCGAACAGCACCGGGCGTACCTGGTGGCCTGCATGCACTACAACCGGGACCTGGCGGCCGAGGCACACGCGATGGGCCGGACGGCCGGCGGGCGGCAGGCCAGGGACGACGACGGCCTGGCGGCCGTGATGGCCCGTGAACTGACCGACATCTGCGCCCGGCTGGCGGAGGCGGACATCCGGGTACGGCAGCCGCTGGGCCAGGCACGGCTCTCCTCGCTGCTGCACTCGATGTACGACCCGGACCACCCGATCGACCACATCCAGGCGATGTCCCGGCGGAACGCCTGGCCGGCCGAGCTGGACGCCACCCACCCGCAGTTCCTGCAGGCCAAGACGCGTGAGTCGGCGACCCGGGCGCCGTGGTGCCACTCCACCGCCTGGATCAAGGAGTGGCCGTTGACCCCGGTCGGGGTCAACTTCCTGGCGCCGCTGCTGGTGCACACCCCGGACGTGATCCGCACGGTGGCCGTCACCATGGACCTGGAACCGACCGACGTCGCGATCGAGCGGATGCTGACCGAGAAGACCAACGACGAGGCGGAGTCCAGCCGCGCGGCCAAGATGAACCGGACGGTCGACCCGCGCGACCTGGCCCACTCGGGCCGGGTGGACCAGCGCGGCGACGACCTGGCCTCGGGCGCGGCCGGGGTCAACCTGGTCGGGTACATCACGGTGTCCTCGCGCAATCCCGAGGCGCTGGCCCGTGACAAGCGGACCATCCGGGCCTCGGCGGGCAAGTCCTACCTGAAGCTGGAGTGGTGCGACCGCGAGCACCACCGGGCCTTCGTCAACACCCTCCCGTTCGCCACGGGCATCCGCCGCTGATTCTCACTGGAGGCCCGCGTCATGTCGCTCGGCAACCTCACCGACGCCTTCACCAGCCTGATGTTCGGCCGGGTGGAGACCACCCGGCTGCCGGTCCGCACCTCGACCGGGCAGGCGCAGGCGGTCTACTTGCCCACCGCCGCACCGGGGTTGGGCGACTCGGGCGTGATCATCGGCCGTGAGGTGTACAGCGGGAAGGGGTACGTCTACGACCCGTTCCAGCTGTACGGGCAGCAGCTGCCGGCCCCGCACTGGCTGGTGCTCGGTGAGTCCGGCAACGGCAAGTCGGCGCTGGAGAAGACCTACGTGCTGCGCCAACTGCGGTTCCGGGACCGGCAGGTGGTGGTGCTGGACGCGCAGGGCGAGGACGGCGTCGGCGAGTGGAACCTGATCGCCAACGCGCTGGGGATAAAGTCCATCCGGCTCGACCCGATGGCCGCCAGGGACGGCGGGGTGAAGCTCAACCCGCTGGATCCGGCGATCACCACCACCGGTCAGCTGTCGCTGCTGCGCACCATCATCGAGGTGGCGATGGGGCGCGGCCTGGAGGAGCGGGCCGGCTTCGCGCTGAAGGCCGCGCACGCCCATGTGCACGCTACGGTGACCGACCGCCAGCCGGTGCTGGACGACATCATCACCACGCTGCGCAATCCCGACCTCACCTCGGTGGAGTCGCTCGGGGTGGGCGTCCAGGACGTGCAGTCCTGGGGACTGGACGTGGCGCTGGTGCTGGACCGGCTGGTCGACGGTGACCTGCGAGGCATGTTCGACGGGCCCACCACGGCCGGCATCGACCTGGACGCGCCGCTGATCGTCTTCGACCTGTCGCACATCGACCGCAACTCGATCGCGATGCCGATCCTGATGGCGATCGTCGGGGTCTGGCTGGAGCACACCTGGTTGCGGCCGGACCGGGTGAAGCGCATCTTCCTGGTCGAGGAGGCATGGCACATCATCAACAGCCCATTCGTGGCCCAGCTGTTCCAGCGTCTGCTGAAGTTCGGACGGCGGCTCGGCCTGTCGTTCGTCGCGGTGGTGCACCACCTCTCGGACGTGGTGGACGGGGCGGCGGCCAAGGAGGCGTCGGCGATCCTGAAGATGGCCTCCACCCGGACGATCTACATGCAGAAGGCGGAGGAGGCGCGGTCCACCGGGCGGGTGCTCGGCCTGCCGCGCTGGGCGGTCGAGATCATCCCGACGCTGTCGCCCGGCATCGCGGTGTGGGACGTCAACGGCAACGTCCAGGTGGTGAAGCACATCATCACCGAGACGGAACGGCCGCTGGTGTACACGGACCGCGCGATGACCGAGGACGCGGTGGCTGAGCGGAACCGGGCGGAGCAGCAACTGGCCGCCGAGCCGCGGATGTAGCCGATAGCCGATCGGTTTTCCTTCGGGTCAAGAATCGGCAATGCATTCGTTACGTCAGATGTCCTGACAGCTACGCGCGTTGAACCTAGGCTTCAGTGGCCAACACGCCACTCACAGGGGGAGACGCATGTTCACAGCCAGACACCGGATGAGGGCGGCGGCTGTTGCTGCCGGACTGATCGGGGCCGTGCTGGTGCCGGGGGTCGCCGAGGCCCACGGGCGCCACGGGACCGAGGACCTCCAACTCCTCGCCATCAACGACTTCCACGGCAACCTGGAGCCCCCGGCGGGATCCTCCGGCACCGTCAAGGAGGTCGACCCGAAGACCGGTGAGGTCGTCTCGACCCCGGCGGGTGGTGTGGAGTACCTGGCCACCGAGCTGCGTCAGGCCCGCAAGGGGCACCCCAACTCGGTCACCGTCGCCGCCGGTGACATCGTCGGCGCCAGCCCGCTGCTCTCCAGCCTGTTCCACGACGAGCCGACCATCGAGGCGATGAACAAGCTCGGCCTGGACGTGACCAGCGTCGGCAACCACGAGTTCGACCACGGCGCGGCCGAGCTGCTGCGCAAGCAGAACGGCGGCTGTGCGGCGGACGGCTGCAAGGGCGGGCACAAGTTCAAGGGCGCCGAGTTCCAGTACCTGGCCGCCAACGTCACCAACGAGAAGACCGGCCGGACCCTGCTGCCCCCGTACTGGGTGAAGAACGTGCACGGGGTGAAGGTCGGCTTCATCGGGGTCACGCTGGAGGGCACGCCCAACATCGTCACGGCGGCGGGCGTCAAGGGCCTGAAGTTCGGCAACGAGGTCACCACGGTCAACAAGTACGCCGCGGAGCTCAAGCGCAAGGGCGTCAACTCGATCGTCGCGCTGATCCACGAGGGCGGGTACCCGGCTTCCAGTACGTACAACTACGACTGCGGCCCGGCCGGCCAGGGAATCTCGGGCCCGATCGTGGACATCGCGAAGAAGCTCGACCCGGCGGTCGGCGCGATCGTCACCGGACACACCCACAACTCCTACGCCTGCTCGATCCCGGACCCCAACGGTGTCCCGCGCTCGGTGACCAGCGCCGCTTCCTTCGGCCGGCTGTACACCGAGATCGACCTGAAGCTGGACCGGCGGACCGGCAGCATCGTCCGGCCCTCGGTCACCGCGGCCAACCACGTGGTGCGGCGGGACGTGCCCAAGGCGCCCGACATGACCAGGCTGATCGACCAGTACAACAAGCTGGCCGCGCCGATCGCCAACCGCCCGGTCGGCTACATCGGCGCGGACGTCAACGGTCGGGGCTCCACCGCGTTCGAGAAGCCGCTCGGTGACGTGATCGCCGACGCCCAGCTGGAGGGGATGGCGCCCAAGGACAAGGGCGGCGCGCAGATCGCCTTCATGAACCCCGGCGGCATCCGCTCCGACCTGGTCTACAAGGCCGCCGGCAGCGAGGGTGACGGCGTGGTGACGTACGGCGAGGCGTTCACCGTCCAGCCGTTCACCAACATGATGCAGGTCAAGACGCTGACCGGGGCCCAGGTCATCCAGCTGCTCCAGCAGCAGGTGAGCGGCCCGAACGCCGAGGCGCCGAAGATCCTCCAGTCCTCGGCCGGCCTGGCGTACACCCTCGACCTCACCAAGACCGGCGCCGACCGGATCGTGGTCCCCTCGATCAAGCTGAACGGCGCGCCGATCGACCCGGCCGCCTCGTACCGGGTCGCGGCCAACGAGTTCCTGGCCGGTGGCGGCGACGGCTTCCCGGCCTTCGCGGCCGGTACCGACAAGCTGGTCGGCCCCTCGGACCTGGACGTCCTCACCGCCTACCTCGGCGCGCACAGCAAGGCGGGCAGCCCGCTGGCCGTGCCCGCACAGGATCGGATCAAGATCATCGGCGCCGGCGAGGACAAGGACTGACCCTCGCCCGCACGTTGCGGGGCGGGGCGCCTTCGGGCGCCCCGCCCCTTCGGCGTCAGGGGGCCGGTCCTGACCGGTCCTACTGCGGCAGGTCGGACTGGCCGGGCAGGCGGGCTGTGGCCAGTGCGCCGGGTCCGCCGTCCCGGGCGGGGCCGAGGGCGACCTCGCCGCCGGTGTCCTGGATCGTCTGGGCGACGATCGACAGCCCGAGGCCGGAGCCGGGTAGCTGTCGGGAGGACGGGGAGCGCCAGAACCGGTCGAAGACGTACGGGAGTTCGTCCGCCGGGATGCCGGGGCCGTGGTCGCGGACGGTCAACGTGCCCTGGTGGAGGGCGACTTCGATGGTGCCGCCGGGCGGCGAGTACTTCACCGCGTTGTCGAGGAGGTTGATCACGGCGCGGTCCAGGGCCGGGCCGTCGCCCCGTACGTACCACGGGTCCAGCTCGACCGCGAAGGTCAGGCCGGGGCCGCGCAGCTTGGCCCGTTCCACGGCGCGGGCGGCGATGTCGTGCAGCGCCAGCACGGTCAGGTTCTGGCCGGGCTTGGGGGAGTCCGGGCGGGAGAGCTGCAGCAGGTCGCCGATCAGCACGGTGAGTTCCTGCATCTGGGCCTTCATGTTGCCCAGCAGCTTGGTGCGGGTGGCGGGCGGCAACGGGCGGCCGGTCTCGTCGCTGCGGATCATCAGGTCGACGTTGGTGCGCAGCGAGGTGAGCGGAGTGCGCAGTTCGTGGCCGGCGTCGGCGATCAGCCGGGTCTGGCGCTCGCGGGAGTTCAGCAGCGCGGTGGACATCGAGTTGAAGGACGTGGCCAGCCGGGCGATCTCGTCGTTGCCCCGGACCGGGATGGTGGTGCCGACCTCCTCGGTGCGGGCGATGTGCTCCACCACGTCGGTGAGTTGGTCGACCGGCTTGAGCGCCTGCCGGGCCACCAGGGTGCCGGTCACCCCGGCACCGACCACGCCGAGGCCGGCGACGCCGATCAGGAGCAGGCCGAGGCCGCGCAGAGTCTCCGTGGGGTCCGTGGCACTGGCGGCGAGCAGGATGAACTGCTCGCCAGTGCCATCGGTGTACAGGCTGTAGCGGATTGTGAGTGGCTTGCCATCCACGTCGTTGCCACTCCGGAACTTGAACTGACCAGGACCGAACCCCAGTGCAGCGAGGTCGGACGGCGCGGGGACGATTCCCCTTTGCGCTCCGATGGGCAGGCACACGGTGCTCCCATCGGCTGTCACCAGCTCGGTGTTCCACTGGTAGTAGTTGTGGTGGCCGGGGCCCGGGGGAGTCGGGCGGGATGCAGAGAGCTTGATGTTGTTGGCCCGGGTGGCAGTCTGCGCGGCCGCTGCCGAGGCGCCGCAGTTCGCTTTTGGCCAGTCCTGGAGACGGGTGGCGCTCCCCGGCCCGATCGGGTCCAGTGGTGCGAGCGAGAGGTTCTGCCTTACCTGCTCGTACAGCCGGTCGCGGACGATGAACCAGCACGCCAGAGCCGACAGCGCGATCGTGACCGCCACCGCGGCGGCGGTGAGCATGGCCAGCCGGCTCCGCAGGGAGCGGGAGCGGAACCAGCCGGTCAGCCGGTGGAGCAGTTTCACGCCGCGGCGCCCGCTGCGGTGCGCAGGGCGTAGCCGACGCCGCGGACGGTTTGGATCAGGCGGGGCATGCCGCCCTGTTCGGTCTTGCGGCGCAGGTACATGACGTACACGTCCAGCGAGTTGGAGGAGGGCTCGAAGTCGAAGCCCCAGACCGCCTTGAGGATCTGCTCGCGGGTGAGGACCTGGCGCGGGTGCGAGAGGAACATCTCCAGCAGCATGAACTCGGTGCGGGTGAGCTCGATGGACTTGCCCTCGCGGCTGACCTCGCGGGTGGCGGTGTTCATCCGCAGGCCGCCGAAGGCGAGTACGTCGCTGTCGCTGTCCTCGGCGGCCGCGCGGGCGGCGGCCTCGTTGGCGATGGCGCTGCGGCGCAGCAGGGCCCGGACCCGGGCGAGCAGTTCGTCCAGTTCGAAGGGCTTGGCGAGGTAGTCGTCGGCGCCGACGTCCAGGCCGGTGACCCGGTCGCCGACGGCGTCGCGGGCGGTGAGCATCAGGACGGGCACGGCGTCGCCGCGGCCCCGCATCCGGCGGACGGTGGTGAGGCCGTCCATCCGGGGCATCATGATGTCCAGCAGGACGAGGTCGGGCCGCTCGCGCTCGACGGCGTCCAGCGCCTCGTAGCCGTCGGTGGCGGTGGTGACGTCGTAGCCCTCGAAGGCGAGGCTGCTCTCCAGGGCGTCCCGCAGCGCGGGCTCGTCGTCGACCACGAGGATGCGGGCGGTGGAGCCCGCGGCCTCGGCGAAGGTGCGGTCGTCGGCGGGGGGAGTCATGGGCCGGTGGCCTTTCTGCGTCCGGGTGTCCTGAGCAATTGTGCGTCGATCGGGCCGCGAACACGGAGGGTTGCGACAGCTTCGGTTGACGGTCAGAGGGTCTGGCCGGCCTGGAGCTTGGGCAGCAGCCGCTTGATGTCGTTGATCGGGATCGCGAAGCCGAGGCCGACGCTGCCCGCGTTCTCACTGCTCGTGTCACCGGAGTTGCTGCCCGAGTACATGGCCGAGTTGAGGCCGATCACCTGGCCGCCGGTGTTGATCAGCGGACCGCCGGAGTTGCCGGGGTTGAGCGCGGCGTCGGTCTGCAGGGCCTTGTAGTTGGCGGTGTCCCCGCCGGGGGCGGAGCCGGTGCGCTGGCCGGGGAGGAACGGGAAGCCGAAGCCGCCGTTGTCGCGGGTGGAGCCCTCGTCGACCTGGACGGTGACCGGGCGGTCCTTGGCGCTGATGATGCCGGAGGTGACCGTTCCGGTGAGGCCCTCGGGGTTGCCGATGGCGACCACCGGGTCGCCGATCTGCATGCTGTCGGAGTCGCCGAGGGTGGCGGGGGCGAGGCCGCTGACACCGGAGGCGTTGATCACCGCGACGTCCGTGGACTTGTCGGTGCCCTTCACGGCGGCGCTCGCGGTGCTGCCGTTGTGGAAGGTGACGGTGATCTGGCCGTCGTCGCCGACCGCGCCGGAGATGACGTGGTAGTTGGTGAGGATCTGCCCGCCGGAGGTGAGGACCACGCCGGTGCCGGTCGCGGTGCCGGTGCTGGACTTCACGGTGATCTGGACGACGCTCGGGGAGACCGCGGCGGCGATCGCGGCCACGTTGCCGGTGGAGCTGGAGGAGACCGGGCTGACCACGGTGGAGGCGGCGGGGCCGGCGGCGGTGGCCCGGTGGCCGACCAGCGCGCCTCCGGCCGCGCCGCCGAGCACGGCGGCGATCGCGGCCACGGCGGTGACCAGGGCGAGCCTGCCCTTGAGCAGGCCGCGTACGGCGTGGCGGGCCGGGGCCCGCAGTGCCTCGACGGCGGGGAGCGGGGCGGTAGGGAACCCGGCCTCGGGGGCCGGGGGCTCCTCGGGTGCGGGCCAGTGGCCGTAGCGGTATGAGGCGTTGCTGTCCGACCCGGTGAGGTACGGACCGGTGGCCGCCTGCTCTTCGTTGGTGCGGTGCTGATCGCTCATGGATCCAACGTCGGCCCGCTGGATGAAGATCTGATGAGAACCGACTTTGAACCTGCCGAGAAGCCTGTTGGCTTCTCATAAAGCCAGGTCAGCGTACGGATCAACCGGTGCGCCCGATCAGCTTCCGACAGCCCCGTCGCAGCCGCAGGAACGCCGTACCACCAGGCGCGACGGGAACTTGCGCACCCGCTCGGTGTCGGAACCCGGGACCATCAGCGAGTCGTCCAGCACCAGGTCGACCGCGGCCCGGGCCATGGCGTCCCGGTCGGAGGCCACCGTGGTCAGCGGCGGGTCGACGAACGCCGCCTCGGGTACGTCGTCGTAGCCGGCCACCGCCAGGTCCTCCGGCACCCGCAGGCCGACCTCGCGCGCGGCCCGCAGGACACCGATCGCCTGGTCGTCGGTGGAGCAGAAGATGGCCGGCGGGCGGGCGGGGGAGCGCAGCAGCTCCACCGCGACCTGGTAGGCGCCGTAGCGGTTGAACGGGGCGTCCAGCAGGTGGGGCTCGGTTGGCAGGTCGTGGGCGTCCATGGCCCGCTGCCAGCCCTCGACGTGGTCGATGACCGGGTCGCCCGGCGCGGGCGCCTCCACCGGGCCGCCGAAGCAGACTACGTACGGGTGCCCGTGGTGCTCCAGCAGGTGGCGGACGGCCAGCTCGGCGCCGGCCACGTCATCGCTGACCACGGCGACGTCGTCGATCGCCTCGGGACGGCGGTGCAGCAGCACCACCTTGGCGCCCTCCATGGCGGCGAACTCCTCCGCCGCGCGCTGCGAGGGGCCCTGGCTGACCAGGATCAGGCCGGAGACCCGCATGCCGAGGAAGGCGCGGACGTAGTGCACCTCGCGGTCGTCCGCGTAGTCGGAGTTGCCGATCAGTACGAGCTTGCCGCGCTCGGAGGCGGCGCGTTCCACGGCGTGCGCCATCTCGGCGAAGAACGGCTGGCGGGCGTCGGGGACGACCATGCCGATCAGGTTGGTGCGGCGGGAGGCCATCGCCTGGGCGACGCTGTTCGGCCGGTAGCCGAGCTGGTCGATCGCCGCGAGCACCTTCTCCCTGGTCGCGGGCGCGACCGGGCGCGGCCCGTTGTTGATGACGTAGCTGACGACCGCCGTCGAGGTCCCAGCCAGTCGGGCTACATCGTCGCGCGTCACCTTGGCCACGCAGGGAGTCTACGCGGGTGGCACGACAGCGCTATGAGCAGTGTCACGGACGCCACACGTCTGTGACCTCGAACCCAGTGCATAACCGGACAAGCCGGGCGGCCGCCGTGCGACCGCCGGGCCCGGCACCGGGTTCAGGCCTCCTGCGCGGCGGCCGCTCTGGGGGCCTCGACGCCCGGCCGCTCGCCCTTGTCCTGGGCCGTCGGCACCACGAAGCGGTAGCCGACGTTGCGGACGGTGCCGATCAGCTGCTCGTGCTCCACACCCAGCTTGGCCCGCAGCCGCCGGACGTGGACGTCGACCGTGCGGGTGCCCCCGAAGTAGTCGTAGCCCCAGACCTCCTGCAGCAGCTGCGCCCGGGTGAAGACCCGGCCGGGGTGCTGCGCGAGGTACTTGAGCAGCTCGAACTCCTTGAAGGTCAGGTCCAGCACCCGGCCCTTGAGCTTGGCGGAGTACGTCGCCTCGTCCACCGAGAGGTCGCCGTTGCGGATCTCCATCGGGCTGTCGTCCGCCGACACCTGGAGCCGGCCCATGGCCAGCCGCAGCCGGGCCTCGACCTCGGCGGGCCCGGCGGTGTCCAGCAGGACGTCGTCGATGCCCCACTCGGCGGTGACGGCGGTCAGTCCGCCCTCGGTGACCACCAGGAGTAGCGGGCAGCCGATCCCGGTGGAGCGCAGCAGCTGGCAGAGGCTGCGGATCTGCGGCAGGTCGCGCCGTCCGTCGACCAGGATCACGTCGGCGCTCGGCGTGTCCACCAGGGCCGATCCCTCGGCCGGTGCCACCCGTACGTTGTGCAGCAGCAGTCCGAGGGCGGGCAGTACCTCGGCGGACGGCTGCAGTGCGTTGGTGAGGAGCAGAAGAGAACTCATACCCGGTGGTCCCCTTTCCGGGTCGTCGCGGTCGCAGCGGGACGGCTGCCGCCACAGCCGGCAGTGGCAGCTGCGAAGTGAGAGTGAGGTGGGGGAGGAGCCTGCGCCGGGGGCGTTCCGGCCGGTTCGGCGCAGTGCAGGGCGGCACGGGATGCGCACCGGAGGTCCCGCAACCCCTGGTGCTCCGTTCGTGCCCTGCTCATCCGCGAACCTTCCGGGTCTGCTCCCGCACCGGGTGGCGGCCCGGGGCGGTCCTCGTGGTCGGCGCGGGTGGGGCACCGGCGGTGAGGACGTCCGTGGTGGGTGTCCTGAATGCACAAAAGGACCCGGGGGCGACTCTGCCCGGATCCCTTACGTTCACGAGAATAGCCGACCACTCTGCGCAGCGGGAGAGCGTCCTGCCGTCGGCTGGGCCACACGGCGGCGGCCGGGCCGGCGTCCGGCGGGGCCCGCCACGGACCGGTCTTGACCCGGCCTTGACCCGCTCCTGGTGCGGGCCCCGGGGCCGGTTCGGCGGCCGCGCCGACCGGTTCGAGCCGGGCGGTTCCCGGTCGGCGGCCCGCCTCGGTCATCATGGGAGCCGCACCGGCCGAACGGTACGTGTACACCGAACAGAGGCGGCCCGGCACCAGGAGCCGGTCGGCCGCACCGGGCGATGACGACGAGGAGGGGTTGCCATGGCAGCGACCACCGATGTCGGTGACGCGCTGAACTCACCCGCGGGAGTGACGTCACCCGAGCGGGTGACGGCGCCGGGAGCCCCGGTGGCGGGGACCATCCGGTACTGGGCCGCCGCCAAGGCGGCCGCCGGGACGGCCGAGGAGCCCTATCTGGCGGCGACGCTCGCCGAAGCACTGGCGGCGGCGCGCGCCCGGCACGCGAGCCGTCCGCGCCTGCTCCAGGTGCTCGACCACTGCTCCTACCTGGTGGACGGCGAACAGGTGGGGCACCGGGAGCACGCCGCCGTCCCGCTCACCGAGGGCGGCACGGTCGAGGTGCTGCCCCCCTTCGCCGGGGGGTGAGCCGCCGGCGGGTACGGCCCGGTGGGCGCTCCGCCTTGAGGAGAAGGTGGCGCTGTGCCCGGGCAGTGGGTCGGAACCGGACTCCGGTTCGGTTCGTCGTAGGTCCGTACGGTGCTTGGATCGGACGGGGACGAGAGGCACGTCATACATGCGCGGCTTGCTCAAGCTGATCATCGGCCTGGCAGTTCTGCTCGGACTGCTGGTGGGCGCGGACCGGATCGCGGTCGGCGTGGCCCAGGACGAGGCCGCCGACCGGCTGGTCAGCACCGGGAAGATCAGCGGCCGCCCGAAGGTCTCGATCGACGGGTTCCCCTTCCTCACCCAGGCGGTGGCGGGCCGCTTCGACAGCGTCCGGCTCTCGGGTGAGGGCGTGACGGTCAGCGACGGCCGGGAGAAGGTGCCGCTGCGCTCGTTCAGCATGCAGCTGTCCGGGGTGGAGGTCGGCAGCGGCTACCGCAGCGCCACCGTGCACAGCGGCAGCGGCAGCGGCGTCGTCTCGTACGGCGACGTGGCCAGGCTGGTCTCGGGCACCGAGCAGATCGAGCTCTCCTACGCCGGGCCGGGCAAGGTCGGGGCCTCGGTCGGCGGAATGCCGATCGGCCAGGGCAGCGTGCACAGCAAGGACGACACCATCACCGCCGACGGCTTCCGGCTCGGCGGCCTGGGAGCGCTGTTGAACGGGGCCGCGAACGGCCTGCTGGGACCGCGCAGCTTCACCCTGACCGATCTGCCGGCCGGACTGAGCCTGGAGAGCGCGACGCCCGAGCCGGACGGCCTCAAGCTCACCTTCCACGGCAGCGACGTCAAGCTGGTCGGCTGACCCGCACCTGCTCCCCGGTTCGACCGTCCCCGGTGGGCCGGTCGAACGGCCGTTTCCGTATCGCTCTGCGAGACGGACTGTCCAGTGCGAGCCCGCTGAGCTGCCCGAACACCCCCTTTCGGGGATCCTGGAAGAGAGTCGGGGCGGCCCCGTGCATCGGAAGGGCTTTGAAATCTCGATATTCGAAACATTTCATCTCAGGATTCGACACACTGGTGACAGTGGACCGCGCTTGTCCCTAGCATCGTCGGCATGAAGCGACAGGCGGAACTCACGAAGCGGCGGGCGGTAGACCTGTGCCGCGTGGCCGCCTGCCTGTGTCGAATGCGCTGACCGGGCGGTTCTGACCGGCGTTCCCGGCCCGCCCGACCCCTTGCCAGCGGTCTGAACTGGCACATTGCCGCCCAGTGCCGTCCGGCATCTCCCGATCTGAGCACGGTGCGACCCGCAATCCCCCTGTCTCGACATCTGGACAGATGCACGGACGGGACGTAGTCGAGCACTTTCCGAGCAGCCTTCCGCCAACCGCCCCCGGATGGAGAACCCCATGAGCCGCAGCGACGTCCTGGTCGACGCCGACTGGGTCCAGGCCCACCTGAACGACCCGAAGGTCGTCATCGTCGAGGTCGACGAGGACACCTCCGCGTACGACAAGAACCACATCCGCAATGCCGTCCGGATCGACTGGAAGAGGGACCTCCAGGACCCGGTCCGGCGCGACTTCGTAGACCAGGCCGGCTTCGAGGCGCTGCTCAGCGCCAAGGGCATCGCGGGCGACCACACCGTGGTGCTCTACGGCGGCAACAACAACTGGTTCGCCTCGTACGCCTACTGGTACTTCAAGCTGTACGGCCACGGCGACGTCCGCCTGCTGGACGGCGGCCGCAAGAAGTGGGAGCTGGACTCCCGCGAGCTGGTCGCCGAGGTGCCCCAGCGCGCCGCGACCGAGTACCGGGCGAAGGCCCAGGACACCTCGATCCGCGCCTTCCGCGACGAGGTGCTGGCCGCGATCGGCAGCCTGAACCTGGTCGACGTCCGTTCGCCCGACGAGTTCAGCGGCAAGCTGCTCGCCCCGGCGCACCTCCCGCAGGAGCAGTCGCAGCGCCCGGGCCACATCCCCAGCGCCCGCAACATCCCGTGGGCCAAGAACGCCAACGACGACGGCACCTTCAAGAGCGACGAGGAGCTGAAGGCCCTCTACGCGGCCGAGGGCGTCGACCTGGCCAAGGACACCATCGCCTACTGCCGGATCGGCGAGCGCTCGGCGCTCACCTGGTTCGTGCTGCACGAGCTGCTCGGCCAGCAGAACGTGAAGAACTACGACGGTTCCTGGACCGAGTACGGCAGCCTGGTCGGCGTGCCGATCGAGCTCGGCAACTGATCACCCGGCCCGACACCGGTAACCAGAGGAGAGACAGACATGTGCGGTGCGAAGGCCGGCGGCCCGGACCTGGCAGGAGTTGACGTGGCCAAGGAGACGATCATCCAGGGTTCGGTGACCCGCGACGGCGAGCCGGTGCACGGCTACGTCCGGCTGCTGGACGGCAATGGTGACTTCACCGCCGAGGTGCCCACCTCGGCCAGCGGGCAGTTCCGCTTCTTTGCCCGCCCGGGCACCTGGACGCTGCGCGCGCTGGTGCCGGGCGCGACCGTGGACCGCGTGGTGGTCGCCTCCCTCGGGGCCCAGACCGAGGTTCCGATCGCGATCTGACGCGACTCATCGGCGAACGCGCTGAGGGCCCCTGCCACCGCGGGGCCCTCAGCCATACCCTGGAGACGTGCAGGCACGTCAGCGCCACGTCCGCTACTTCGTCATGATGGGCATCTGCATCGGACTGTTCGTCCTGGCGTGGGGCGTGGTGCGCTTCTGGTCGCTGGCGGCCGCGATCGGAATGTGCCTGGTCGCCATGGTCATCCCGCCGCTCGCGGCCGTCCTCGCCAACCGGCGCGACCCGGACGACGACTGGTGGAACGATCCGCGCTGGGACGACCCGAAGTGGGACCAGCCGGGCCACGACCGGGACAACCCCGACCACGAGCCGCGCCCCTGAGGGCGCCGTCGGCGGACCGCGCCGTCAGTAGACCAGGGCCTGGACGCCGTCGGCCGTGATCTCGCTGACGAAGACCTGGGCCCCCGCGATCCGGACCCCGTCCAGGGTGTCCTTCTCGGTGATGTCACGCCGGGCCGCGCACTGGGTGCAGAGGGTGACGGTGCCGGCCGCCAGGATCGACTCCAGCAGGTCGGGCAGCGGTGCGGCGTGCGGCAGTTCGAACTCCGCCGCCCGTCCCGGCAGGGCGAACCAGGAGGACTCACCGGTGAGCCAGAGCGAGACCTCGACCCCGCTGGCGACGGCGACCGCCGCCACCGTGAACGCCTGCGAACAGCGCTCCGGCGCGTCCGCCCCGGCCGTGACCTTGATGACCAGCTTCTTCGTCATGACGCCACCTTAGCGACGGGAAGTCGGGCCTCACCGAGACCCGGGGAGGGGCGGCCGATAGACTCTGCGCCGTCGTACTGTCCGCCATCCCCCCGCTGCTGGGAGCGCCCCGTGACCGGTCTCGAAATCTTCTTCGACTGCCTGCTTGCTCTCATGGCCGTCCTGATCACCTGGTTCGCCATCTTCTCCGTGATGAAGCTGTACCAGGGCCAGCGCTGATCCCCCTTGCCGTACGGTTGAGTCGATTCCATCACCGACGACAGCGACCAGGAACATGATCGAGATCCCCTCTGACCTCCACAAGGACGTCGTCCCGCTGGCCTTCCTCCTGGGCACCTGGGAGGGCGCGGGCGTCTACGCCCCCCTGCCCAGCGAAGAGGGCCCCGGCGCGGAAAAGTGCAACTTCGGCCAGGAGATCATCTTCCGGCACGACGGCCGTCCCTTCCTGGAGTTCCGCTCCCGCACCTGGGTGCTGAACAACGAGGGCGAGAAGGTCCGTCCGCTGGAGAACGAGCACGGCTTCTGGCGGATCACCACCAACCCGCACGGCACCAGCGGTGAGCGCGAGATCGAGTTCTCCTCGGTCCGCGACGACGGCACCGTGGAGATCTGGTACGGCAAGCTGCACGACGGCAAGCCGCAGATCGACCTCGCCACCGACGCGGTCGCCCGGATCGAGGGTTCGGCCCCGTACAGCGGTGGCAAGCGGCTCTACGGCCTGGTGAAGGAGGAGCTGCTCTGGGTCGGCGAGAAGTCCGCCCCCGAGGTCCCGCTGCGGCCGTACATGTCGGCGCAGCTGAAGAAGGTGCTCAACCAGGCCAAGCTGATCCAGGACATCGCGGACCTGCCGGACGACGGCATCGCGTTCTTCCGCTGAGCGGCCGCTGCCGGGCAGGCGGCGGAGCGGAGCACGGCGTGCGAGGAAGGGACCGGCCGTTCGGCCGGTCCCTACACTTGTCTCACGACCTCGAACCGGGTAGGGACACCACCGTGGCGAACACCGACACTCCCACCGACTGGAAAGCCGACCTGCGTGAGCGCGGCTACCGCCTCACCCCGCAGCGCCAGCTGGTGCTGGAGGCGGTCGACGTACTCGACCACGCCACGCCCGACGAGATCCTCAGCCAGGTCAGGAAGACCGCCAGCGGCGTCAACATCTCCACCGTGTACCGGACGCTGGAGCTGCTGGAGGAGCTCGGCCTGGTCTCGCACGCCCACCTCGGCCACGGCGCCCCCACGTACCACCTGGCCGGCCGGCACACCCATCTGCACCTGGTCTGCCGGGACTGCGACAAGGTCACCGAGACCGACACCGCGATCGCCGCACCGCTGATCGACAGCCTGCGCGCCGAGCACGGATTCGACACCGACCTCAAGCATTTCGCCATCTTCGGCCGCTGCGCCGACTGCACCGCCAAACTGCCCGGGGAACACCCGTAAGCTGACCGGTATGACCGGTACCAAGAGCCCGCTGCTCGCCCTGCCCGGCGCCGTCCCCGCCGAGGGGCCGGACGAGGGCGTGGCCGCCCACTACGGCGAGATCTTCCCCGAGCAGCGGCGGCTGGCCGCCGGCGAGGGCTTCGTGGACCTCTCGCACCGCGGTGTGATCACCGTGACCGGCGAGGACCGGCTGTCCTGGCTGCACCTGCTGCTCACCCAGCACGTCAGCCAGCTGCCGCCGCACCAGGCCACCGAGGCACTCATCCTCTCCCCGCACGGGCACGTCGAGCACGCCCTCTACCTGGTGGACGACGGCAGCACGGTCTGGGCGCACGTCGAGCCCGGTACGCAGCAGGCGCTGATCGCCTACCTGGAGAGCATGAAGTTCTTCTACCGGGTGGAGGTCAGGGACGCGACCGCCGATTACGCGGTGGTGCACCTGCCGAACGGTTCCTCCGCCTCCGCCGAGGGCGCCGCGGCGGTACGTGAAGTGTCGCCGGGAGGCTCTGCCGGGGGCCCCTACGGGCGCGACCTGTTCGTGCCGCGCGACCGGCTGGAGGCACTTGCCGCCGGCTACGGTCCGGCCGCCGGGATCTGGGCGTACGAGGCGCTGCGGATCGAGGCGCACCGCCCGCGGCTCGGGTTCGAGACCGACCACCGCACCATCCCGCACGAGGTGGACTGGCTGACCACCGCCGTGCACCTGCAGAAGGGCTGCTACCGGGGCCAGGAGACGGTCGCCCGGGTGCACAACCTCGGCCGCCCGCCGCGCCGCCTGGTCTTCCTGCACCTGGACGGCCTGGAGGAGACGCTGCCGCCGCACGGTACCGAGGTGCGGCTGGCGAGCGATCCGGACGGGCGCGCGCTCGGCTTCGTGACCTCCTCGGCGCGCCACCACGAGCTGGGGCCGATCGCGCTGGCGATCGTGAAGCGGAACGTGCCCGTGGACGCGCCGCTGCTGGCCGGTACGGTGCCGGCCGCGCAGGAGGTCGTCGTCCCGCAGTAGCCCGGCGCGGTCAGACCTCCAGCAGCACCGTGAAGGGGCCGTCGTTGACCAGTGCGACCTTCATGTCCGCGCCGAACCGGCCGGTCTCCACCTTGGCGCCCAGCGTCCGCAGTTCGGCCGCCACGGCGTCCACCAGCGGCTCGGCGAGCGGGCCGGGGGCGGCGGCGTTCCAGGTGGGGCGGCGGCCCTTGCGGGCGTCCCCGTACAGGGTGAACTGGCTGATCACCAGCAGCGGGGCGCCCAGGTCGGAACAGGACTGCTCGACGGCGTCCTCGCCGCCGTCGAAGAGGCGCAGCGTCCAGAGTTTGCGGGCCAGTTGGGCCGCCTTGGCGGGGGTGTCGTCGTGGGTGACGCCGACCAGGACGCAGAGCCCGGGCCCCTCGATCGACCCGACCTTCTCGCCGTCCACCGTGACGCTTGCCTCGGTCACCCGCTGCACCACTGCTCGCATGCCGCCATTGTGCCGGAGGCGCGCAAGGCGCCAGCGCGCGCCGGGGTGAAACAACGCGCGCCGGGAGTGACCCGGTGCTGCCTGCGGGTTGCTCTCGTCATATCAGCCACCCCGTTTCGCCAGAGGGCCGTTCGGGTGGCCGGGCGGTGCACCGGCGGGGGCCCTAGTGGCACGCTGTGGGCGTGGCAAGGCGCGGACTCGCCGTATTCGAACGACCGGACCGCCGTTTCGGCCGGGGTAGCCCGGACGGGTGGTGGCGGCGCCTCGGGGGAACCCCGCGGGGCGCCTCGGCGTGCTCCGGAACGGGGGCGTGCGCGCACGGCAGTACGCGGTGCCCGGTGGGCAGGCGTGGGGCGGGATCGGACAGCGTGACCAGGACAGCGGCAGGTGGTTGGTTGATGGACGCGAGCAGCACGGCCCGCGATCAGTCGTACGGGTTCGCCGGACCGGGAGCGGGGCGGCCCGAGCCGGTGGCCGCCGCAGCGGATGCGCTGGCGGCGGGGAGCCCCGCGGAGTACGACCTCACCGGGCTGGACCTGGAGGAGCTGCGGATGCTCCGCCGGGACGCCCTGGAGCAGGAGGCCGACCTCTCCTACCTCCGCCGTCTGCTGCAGGGCCGGCTCGACATCCTGCAGGCCGAGCTGGAACGGCGCCGGGTGCACCCCGGTGCTCCGGCGGCCGGCGCGGCGGCCGGGCGCGGCGTGTGCCCGGAGACCGGCGCGGAGCCGGTGGCCCTGCTGGACCGGCTGCCCGCGATCCTCGCCGACCCCCCGTCGGTCGTCCGCCGCCCGGCCCGGCACGTCACGCTCGGGACGCCGCGCGGCGAGCAGTACCAGCGCGAGGCCGACGCCCTGATCGGCGACGTCCAGCTGGCCGACCTCGCCGCGCACCCCACCGCCGACCTGCTGGCCGCCCTCGAGCGGCTGGCCGCGCACGAGCGCCAGGTCTCGGGTCGGCGACAGATTCTGCAGCGCACGGCGGACGGCTGCAGTGCCGAGATCACCCGCAGGTACCGTGAAGGGGAGGCGCGGGTCGAGGACCTGCTCGCAGGCGGCTGATCCCGCGGGGCGGGCGGCCGGCGCACACCGATCGTTTTCCGGCCACCCTCATCGTGGAGCTTCACCGATGTCGCAGTCTGCTGCCGTCCTGCCCGTCCTCGCCGAGGTCATACGCTCCGGTTTCGTTGAGGGCCGTCACTACGGCTCGCTGGTACTGCTCGCGCCCGACGGCTCGGTGCAGCTGGCCCTCGGCCGCCCGGACGCCCCGGTCTTCCCCCGCTCCACCGCCAAGCCGTTCCAGGCCGTGGCCACCCTGCGCGCCGGTCTGCCGATCGAGGGGGAGCTGCTGGCGCTCGCGGCCTCCAGCCACTCTGCAGAACCGTTTCACCGCGAGGCCGTGCGGGAGATCCTGCGGCGCGCCGGCCTCAGCGAGGACGCCCTGCGGACCCCTGCCGACCTCCCGCTGGACCAGGTCGAGGCGGAGGCGCTGCTCGGCAGCGGCGGGCAGCGCAGCCCGATCATGATGGACTGCTCCGGCAAGCACGCCGGCTGGCTGGCCGCCTGCGTCGCCAACGGCTGGGACACCGCGAGCTACCTCGACCCGGCGCACCCGATCCAGCAGCTGGCCCGGGAGGCCCTGGCGGAGTCCACCGGCGAGAGCGCGGCGCACCTGGGCGTGGACGGCTGCGGCGCCCCCCTGCTGTCCGTCTCGCTCACCGGCCTGGCCCGGGCCTACCGCGCGCTGGTGCTCGCCGAGCCCGGCACCCCGCAGCGCAGGGTCGCCGACGCGATGCGCGCCCACCCCGAGTACGTGGCGGGCACCCGCCGCGCCGACACCTGGCTGATGCGGGCCGTGCCCGGGGCGCTGTCCAAGATGGGGGCCGAGGCCGTCCAGGTGGTCGCGCTGGCGGACGGGCAGGCGCTCGCTTTCAAGATCGACGACGGTGCGGAGCGGGCCCGGGGGCCGGTGCTGGCCGAGGCGCTGCAGCGGCTCGGTGTCCGGCACGAGGTGCTGGACCGGATCGGCACCGCGCCGCTGCACGGTGGCGGTGCGGTGGTCGGCGAGGTGCGGGCGGCCTTCTGACGGGCCCTCCGAAGCCCGTGCCCGGGCCGTCCCGGGTGCGGGCCGGGGCGGGGTGCGGCACGGTGGAGCGGGGGAGCCGTGCCGCTACTCAGGTACCCAGGAGACCGCCATGAGCGACCACATCTACCGCGTCACCGAGATCGTCGGCTCCTCGCAGGAGAGTGTCGACGCCGCGATCCGGAACGGAATCGACCGGGCCGCCCGGACGCTGCGCAACCTGGACTGGTTCGAGGTGACCCAGGTGCGCGGGCACCTGGAGGACGGGCAGATCAGGCACTATCAGGTCGGACTCAAGGTCGGGTTCCGCCTGGAGAGCGAGGACTGATCCGCCCGGTCCTGTCGGCCGGCCGCCCAGCCGCCTTGCCCCGTCGGCGGGGCGGTGGCCGCGCCCGGGGTCAGGCGCTGAGCGGGTAGCGGGTGTCGAGGTCGGCGAAGACGGCACTGTTGAGGGCGAAGGCGCGCTTGCACTCGTCGACCACCCGGCGGCGCTCGACCTCGTCCATGGCGAGCCCGGCCGCGTCCAGCCCGGCGCGGTAGTCGCGCTTGAAGGCGGCGGGGTTGCCGACCTCCTCGAAGACGTAGAAGCGGACGCCGGCGCCCTTGCGTTCGAAGCCCCAGGTCCGCTCGGCGACACCGCGGATGATCTGGCCGCCCGACAGGTCGCCCAGGTAGCGGGTGTAGTGGTGGGCGAGGTAGCCGTTCGGCCAGTCGGTGGCGAGCTCCTCGATCCGCGCGGCGTACACGGCGGTGGCGGGCAGCGGGGTGAGAGTGGACCGCCAGCCGTGGCCGCGCAGGTGCTCCAGATCGTGTTCGAGCGCGGCCGCACGGAACAGCGCGGGGTCGATGAACGGCCCCACCACCGGATGCCGTGCCAGCTCGGCCGCCCGGCCCTCCAGCGCCCGGTAGACGAACCAGAGCTGCCCCGACAGCTCGGCGTACGCGTCGCGGCCGAGCCGCCCGCCGAGCAGGTGGGACATGAAGGAGGAGTGCTCGGCGGCCTCGTGCTCCGCGCTGCTGGCGGCGCGGAGTACGGCGGAGAAGGCGGGGGGCTGCTCATGGCTGGGCATTCGGGCCTCCGGTCCGGTCGGGGCTGCGGGCGGGGATCGTCGCTTCCCCTGCCGGATTCTTGCCGACACGGTGTCGGGAAAACGCCCCTGCCCAGTCTGCTCCTCCGGCCCGGTCCTGGAAAGGTGGGAAAGTTCCGGGGAGAGCGCGGCGGGCCGGCCGGAGGACGGCAGCGAAAGGCCAAGGGGGACAGCGGGCCGACTGGTGGAGGGCAGCAGAAGGCCGGGGCGAGCACCGCTGCTCGCCCCGGCCGGGCAGCCCCGAAGGACGAGACCCCTGAGCCCTAGGACTCAGTGGCCGCCCTTCTCCTCCAGGCGCTTGATCGAGGCCTTGATCTCGGCCTCGGCCTCGTCGCGGCCGACCCAGTTGGCGCCCTCGACCGACTTGCCGGGCTCGAGGTCCTTGTAGACCTCGAAGAAGTGCTGGATCTCCAGGCGGTCGAACTCCGGGACGTCGTGGATGTCGCCCAGGTGCTTCCAGCGCGGGTCGGTCGCCGGGACGCACAGCAGCTTGTCGTCGCCGCCGGCCTCGTCGGTCATGTGGAACATGCCGATGGCACGGCACTTGATCAGGCAGCCGGGGAAGGTCGGCTCCTCCAGGAGGACCAGGGCGTCCAGCGGGTCGCCGTCCTCGCCCAGGGTGCCCTCGACGTAGCCGTAGTCGGCCGGGTAGCGGGTCGACGTGAAGAGCATGCGGTCGAGGCGGAGCCGGCCCGTCTCATGGTCGACCTCGTACTTGTTGCGCGAGCCCTTCGGGATCTCGATCAGGACGTCGAACTCCAACGGTTCCTCCAAGGTAGGGACTGACAGAATCCAAGTGTCTCCTACGGCAAGGTGTGCTCAGGAAAGGGGCGGGTCGGTGCAGCGAAGCGCAGGGGTGGGACGCCGACGCAGGGCAGCGCTGGCCGGGGTGCTGGGTGTGGCGCTGGCCACGGGCGGGCTCTCCTCGGGCGGCGACCGGGCCTTCGCCCGCCCCTCCCCGGCGGCGGACCGGGCGCGGGGCGTGGCCGGTGACACGAGCGCCAGGGCCGCCGCGAACCGGGCGGGCGTCCCGGCTGCCGCGCGAGCGGCCACCACCGGCGGTGTGGTGCTCGCCGCCCCGGTGGCCGGGGCCGACGCGCTGCCGACCACAGCGGGTCTCCAGCGCGACCTGGCACAGGTCCTGCAGGACAGGGGCCTGGGCGGGCTGAACTTCGCCATCGCCGACGGCAGCACGGGCCGGCTCCTGTACGGCTCCGGCGAGAACACGCCCGCCACCCCGGCCTCCACCACCAAGCTGCTCACCGCCGTCGCCGCCCTCTCGCTGATCCCGGCCGACACCCGGATCTCCACCAGGGTCGTCAAGGGCGCGGCTCCCGGGGAGGTCACCCTCGTCGGTGGTGGTGACCCGACCCTCTCCGCGCTGCCCGCGGACCGGATCCAGGTCGGCGGTCTGCCGGTGGACGCCGAAACGGCCCCGGCCTCGCTCGCCGAACTGGCCCGGCAGACCGCCACCGCTCTCAAGGCGGCCGGCACCGGCACGGTGAAGCTGGGCTACGACACCTCGCTCTACAACGGCCCGCTGCTGCACAGGGAGAACGACTACGCCAACATCGCCCCGGTGACCCCGCTGATGGCCGACGAGGGCAAGACCGACCCGACGGCCACCATCGACGCCCCCTCGCGCTACACCGACCCGGCCGACCAGGCCGCCGAGACCTTCGCCGGCCTGCTCAAGGCCCAGGGCATCACGGTGGAAGGCAAGGCGCAGCAGGCCACGGCCGCCCAGGGCGCTCAGCAGCTCGCCGAGGTGAAGTCGCCGACGATCGCCCGGCTGGTCGAGCGGACCCTCACCACCTCCGACAACACCCTGGCCGAGGCCCTGGCCCGCCAGGCGGCGCTCGCCGCCCACAAACCCGCCAGCTTCGACGGCGCGGTGGCGGCGGTGACCGAGGCCCTGCAGAAGCTGGGCGTACCGATGAACGGGGTCGTCCTGGGCGACGGCAGCGGGCTGTACACCGGCAACCTGATCTCACCGCTGGTCCTCGCCAGGGTGCTCTCGGTGGCCGCCTCGCCCGAACACCCGGAACTGCGGCCGGTCCTCACGGGCCTTCCGATCGCCGGCTTCACCGGCACCCTGCGCACCCGGTTCGGCGCCTCCTCGGGCGCGCAGGAAGCGGCCGGGATCGTCCGGGCGAAGACCGGCACCCTCGCCGACAGCGGCGTCTACACCCTGGCCGGCACGGTGGTCGACGCGGACGGCCGGGTGCTCGTCTTCGCCTTCATGAACAAGAGCACCGACGGCGCCGCCACCCGCGCCGCCACCGACCGCGCCGCCGCCCGGCTGGCCGCCTGCGGCTGCCGGTAGGCCCGCCGGGCGAGTCCGTCAGCGACCGTGGGGCCACCCCGGGGTGACGGCCGGTCGGCAATCGGGCAGCCCCGCCGCGTGCGTGGCGCCCGCTTCCCCGCCTCCCCGGAGTGGTGCCGTCACGGGACGATCCACGGGTGTCTCCCCCAGGCCGCGGAGAGCACGTACGGTGATGGCATGACGAGCGCGAGCAGCGGTGCCGACATGGTCGATTGGGAACTCGCGGTCGCGACCGCGACCCGGCTGGCCCGGCCGGGCCCCGAGGTGACCAGGGAACAGGCCCGCGAGGTGGTCTCCGAACTGCGCAGGCATGCGCTCGCGGCGGAGGAGCACGTACGCGAGTTCACCGGCATGCGCTCCAGCAGCCTGGCGGCGGCGGCCGGCACCCCCGTCCTGGTGGTGGACCGCCCGGGGTGGGTGCGGGCCAACGTGGCGGGCTTCCGGACGATCGTCCAGCCGCTGGTGGACAAGCTGCAGGCGCGCCGCCGCGACTCGGCCGGAGCGGCCGTCTTCGGTTCGATCGGCGAGAAGGCGACCGGTGTCGAGGTCGGCGCGGTGCTGGCCTTCCTCTCCACCAAGGTGCTCGGCCAGTACGAGACCTTCGCCCCGGCCGAGCCCGGTCCGTCGGCCGGCTCCCCGGCGACCCCGGACAGCCCGGCCGCGCTGTTCGCCGCGGACGGGTCCGGGCAGCTGTCGCCGGGCCCCGGCCGGCTGCTGCTGGTGGCGCCGAACATCGTGCACGTCGAACGCGAACTGGACGTCGACCCGCACGACTTCCGCCTCTGGGTCTGCCTGCACGAGGAGACCCACCGCACCCAGTTCACCGCCGTCCCCTGGCTGCGCGACCACATCCAGGCCGAGGTGCAATCCTTCCTGGCACAGACCGACGTGGACCCGGCCGCGCTGCTGGAACGGATCAGGGACGCCCTGGGGGGCGGTCTGCCGGGACTCGGCGGCCGGGGTGACGGTTCGGCGCCCACCACCCTCCTGGAACTCGTCCAGACGCCCGAGCAGCGGGAGATCCTCGGCCGGCTCACAGCGGTGATGTCGCTGCTCGAAGGGCACGCCGACGTGGTGATGGACGGGGTCGGCCCGGCGGTGGTGCCGAGCGTTGCGGAGATCCGGGAGAAGTTCCAGCAGCGGCGGGACCGGGGTAGTGGGCGGCTCGACCTGGTGCTGCGGCGGCTGCTCGGCATGGACGCCAAGCTGCGCCAGTACCAGGACGGCGCGGTCTTCGTCCGGGACGTGGTCGACCGCGTCGGCACGGCCGGTTTCAACCGGGTCTGGACCTCCCCCAACACGCTCCCGACCAAGGACGAGATCCACGACCCCGCCGCCTGGGTCGCCCGGGTCACCGGCTGAGCCGCGGGCCGACGCGGGGCCGGTGCGCGATCGGGGCGGCCCGCGCCTGGGGCGTGCCCCCAAGGCGGCACTGCAGGGGGCGTGGTGCCGCGCGGTCCGGCGCGGCGCGTGCCTTCGCCGCGCGGTTCCGCGCCCCGGGGCGTGCGGTCCGGCCGCGGGGAGCCCGCACGAGTGGTGCAGGCGTACAGATGGGGGTGGTGAAACGTTTCTGCATTCACCCGTACGTGGGACCGTGGTCGTACCGGTGGCGCGGGTGGCGTAGCCGATGCCCGGATTCTGCGACCATCTGTGAGCACCTGGTGACCGAAAGCTGACAGGGTGTCACGCCCGGCCGGCCCCTCACCGCCCCGCTCCGTCCCCCAGCTGCTAGGAGTGCCTCACCGTGGGCCCACACCCTGCCGTCGCGGCGATACGTCTCGCCGTCCGCCGTGCCCTCACCGAGCTCGCCGCCGAGGCCGGCGTCAGCCTCACCGCCCCGGCTCCCCGCACCCGCCCCGCGTCCGCAGCGCCCGCGCCGGTCACCGTGACCGCGGCCACCAGCGCCGGTGGTGCCGCCACCACCCGGCTGATCGGGAACGCCCGCCGCCACCCCTCCGGGCTGCCCCGCACCCCTGCCGCACCGGGTTCCCCGCTGGTGCTGGTGGCGGTCAGCGGCGGCGCCGACTCGATGGCACTGGCCATCGCGACCGCCTTCGAGGCACCCAAGCTGGGCCTGCGGGTCGGGGCCGTCACCGTCGACCACGGCCTGCAGCCGGGCTCCGCCGAACGCGCCGAGCAGGTCGCCGCCCGGCTCCGCGAGCTGGGCCTCGACCCGGTCGAGGTGATCCCGGTCGAGGTGGGCCAGCAGGGCGGCCCGGAGAACGCCGCGCGCGACGCGAGATACGCCGCGCTGGACGCCGCCGCCGAGCGCCACCGGTCGATCGCGGTACTGCTCGGGCACACCAGGGACGACCAGGCGGAGACCGTCCTGCTGGGCCTGGCACGCGGCTCCGGGGCCAGGTCGCTCGCCGGGATGCCCGCGCACAAGGGTCGCTACCGCCGCCCGCTGCTGGAGCTGGACCGGGCCGCCACCCGCCAGGCGTGCGCCGCGCAGTCCATCCCGGTCTGGGACGACCCGCACAACTCCGATCCGGCCTACACCCGCTCCCGGGTCCGCCACGAGGTGCTGCCGGTGCTGGAGAAGCACCTTGGCGCCGGGGTGGTCGAGGCGCTGGCCAGGACGGCCCGGCTGTTCCGTGACGACGCCGATGCGCTCGATCAGTGGGCGGCCCTGGCGGAGCGCGACCTCCGTACGGGCGAAGGCACACTGGACGCCGGGAAGCTGGCCGAACTGCCTCCCGCGGTCCGCCGCCGGGTGCTGCGCCGGGCCGCACTGCGGGCGGGCTGCCCGGGCGGTGACCTGTTCGCCAGGCACCTGGAGACGGTCGACCAGCTGATCACCGGTTGGCGCGGTCAGGGGCCGCTACACCTACCCGGGGGCGTCGAGGTCACCCGAAGGTGTGGCACGCTGGTCTTTCGGCGACAGAGCGACAACTGAGCAGTAGGTCGCGGGGCCGCCGCCGAAACAGGACCCCGAACGTTTGAGGACGTATCCCCGGTGGATCAGAACGACATGGGCGCCGACCTGGCGAAGGTGCTCATCAGCAAGGACGAGATCGACGCCAAGCTGCTTGAGCTGGCCGAGCGGATCGACCGGGACTACGCCGGGCGGGATCTGCTGATCGTCGGTGTGCTCAAGGGCGCCGTGATGGTCATGGCCGACCTCGCCCGGGCGCTGCACTCGCAGGTCACGATGGACTGGATGGCGGTCTCCTCGTACGGGATGGGCACCAAGTCCTCCGGCGTGGTGCGGATCCTCAAGGACCTGGACACCGACATCGCCGGCCGCGACGTGCTGATCGTCGAGGACATCATCGACTCCGGCCTGACGCTGTCGTGGCTGCTCGGCAACCTGGGTTCGCGCGGTCCGGCCTCGCTGGAGGTCTGCACGCTGCTGCGCAAGCCGGACGCGGCCAAGGTCGAGATCGACGTCAAGTACGTCGGCTTCGACATCCCCAACGAGTTCGTGGTCGGCTACGGCCTGGACTTCCAGGAGAAGCTGCGCAACCTGCCGTTCATCGGCACCCTGGCCCCGCACGTCTACGGCGGCTGACCATCAGCCGTCCGACGGTTGACACCGTTCGGGCGACGGGTGGGAACAGGTCGCTGTTCCCGCCCGTTGAGCGGGGGTAGGAAAATACGTCGTGCCGCCCAGCTCTCGCCGTGAGCGGGGGTGCCTGCGGTACGGTCCAATTAACCGCTCTTCTCATGAGCACATACCGGATGCGCCGACGGCCGATAGCCGTGCAGCGCCGTTGAGTGGCAGGAGGGACGGGGCGTCACCGCCCCGCATGGATGGACGTCAAGCGATACTTCCGTGCGCCGATCATGTGGATCGTGCTGGCCGTCCTCGCCGTTGTCGTGCTGATGCAGGTCGTTTCGGACTCGAACGGCTACAAGACGGTGGACACCGGGCAGGTCGTCGCGGCGATCGATGCCAAGCAGGTCAAGTCGGCGCAGATCACCACTGGTGACTCGAACACGATCAAGATCCAGCTGAAGGACGGCGCGAAGCTGCCCTCGGCCGGCACGGGCGGCAAGGCGCCGTCCGGCAGCAAGTTCCAGGCGTCGTACGTCGGCGACCAGGGCGTGGCCGTGGCAAACACGCTGCAGGCCCAGATCAACTCGGGCGACAAGAGCGCGCTGCCCGAGGGCTACACGATCAGCCCCGAGAAGCAGTCCACCTTCGTCAGCCTGCTGCTGTCGATGCTGCCGATCGTCGGCGTCGTGCTGGTCTTCCTGTTCCTGATGAACCAGATGCAGGGCGGTGGCTCCCGGGTCATGCAGTTCGGCAAGTCCAAGGCCAAGCTGCTCACCAAGGACACCCCGAAGACCACCTTCGCGGACGTCGCGGGTGCGGACGAGGCGGTCGAGGAGCTCCACGAGATCAAGGAGTTCCTGCAGGAGCCGTCCAAGTTCCAGGCCGTCGGAGCCAAGATCCCCAAGGGCGTGCTGCTCTACGGTCCGCCCGGTACCGGTAAGACCCTGCTCGCGCGCGCCGTCGCGGGCGAGGCGGGTGTGCCGTTCTACTCGATCTCCGGTTCCGACTTCGTCGAGATGTTCGTCGGTGTGGGTGCCTCCCGCGTCCGCGACCTGTTCGAGCAGGCCAAGGCGAACGCCCCGGCGATCATCTTCGTCGACGAGATCGACGCCGTCGGCCGGCACCGCGGTGCGGGCCTCGGCGGTGGCCACGACGAGCGCGAGCAGACCCTCAACCAGCTGCTGGTCGAGATGGACGGCTTCGACGTCAAGGGCGGCGTGATCCTGATCGCCGCCACCAACCGCCCGGACATCCTGGACCCGGCGCTGCTGCGCCCCGGACGCTTCGACCGGCAGATCGCCGTCGACCGCCCGGACCTGCAGGGCCGCCTGGAGATCCTCAAGGTCCACCAGAAGGGCAAGCCGATCGCGCCCGACGTCGACCTCTCGGCCGTCGCCAAGCGCACCCCCGGCTTCACCGGTGCCGACCTCTCCAACGTCCTCAACGAGGCCGCCCTGCTGACGGCCCGTTCGGACAAGAAGCTGATCGACAACGTCATCCTGGACGAGGCGATCGACCGCGTCGTGGCGGGTCCGCAGAAGCGCACGCGGATCATGTCCGACAAGGAGAAGAAGATCACCGCGTACCACGAGGGCGGTCACGCCCTGGTCGCGGCGGCCTCCCCGAACGCCGACCCGGTGCACAAGATCACCATCCTGTCCCGCGGCCGGGCCCTGGGCTACACCATGGTCCTGCCGGACGAGGACAAGTACTCGACCACGCGCAACGAGATGCTCGACCAGCTGGCGTACATGCTGGGCGGGCGCGCGGCGGAGGAGCTGGTCTTCCACGACCCGACCACCGGCGCCTCGAACGACATCGAGAAGGCCACCGCGACCGCCCGCGCGATGGTCACCCAGTACGGCATGAGCGAGCGCCTCGGCGCGATCAAGTTCGGTTCGGACTCCTCCGAGCCGTTCCTGGGTCGCGAGATGGCCCACCAGCGCGACTACTCCGAGGAGGTCGCCGGGCTGGTGGACGAGGAGGTCAAGAAGCTCATCGAGAACGCGCACAACGAGGCCTGGGAGATCCTGGTCGAGAACCGCGACGTGCTCGACAACCTGGTGCTCGAGCTGCTGGAGAAGGAGACGCTGAACAAGGAGCAGATCGCCGAGATCTTCGCTCCGATCGTGAAGCGCCCGGCCCGCCCGGCCTGGACCGGCTCCGCCCGCCGTACGCCCTCCACCCGCCCGCCGGTGCAGTCGCCCAAGGAGCTGGCGCTGACCAACGGCATCGCCGCCGCCGCGGAGACCACCCAGGTGGACATCCTGAAGCTACCGCCGGTCGCCGGCGACGGCGCGACGGAGAGCTGAGCAACTCGTACGGAATGGATGCCGCGTCACCGGGGTTTGTACCCTGGAGGCGCGGCATTCGTGCTGCTAGGACCGCCTACCCAACCACCACAAGCGAGGCACGCATGATCGACCCGGTGACTCTCGACCAGTCCGTGCCAGTCGGTGCGTTCGATCAGGCGCGGGCCGAGAAGGCTGTTCGAGAGCTGCTGATCGCGGTCGGTGAGGATCCGGACCGGGAGGGCCTGCAGGAGACGCCCGCCCGCGTCGCGCGCGCCTACAAGGAGATATTCGCGGGCCTCTGGCAGGAGCCCGAGGACGTGCTGACCACCACCTTCGACCTCGGCCACGACGAGATGGTGCTGGTCAAGGACATCGAGGTGTTCTCCACCTGCGAGCACCACCTGGTCCCGTTCCAGGGCGTCGCCCACGTCGGGTACATACCGTCCACCAGCGGCAAGATCACCGGTCTGTCCAAGCTCGCCCGGCTGGTGGACGTCTACGCCCGCCGTCCGCAGGTGCAGGAGCGGCTCACCAGCCAGGTCGCCGACGCGCTGATGCGGATCCTGGAGCCGCGCGGCGCGATCGTGGTGGTCGAGTGCGAGCACATGTGCATGTCCATGCGCGGCATCCGCAAGCCCGGGGCCAAGACGATCACTTCGGCGGTGCGGGGGCAGCTGCGCGATCCCGCCACCCGGGCCGAGGCGATGAGCCTGATCATCGGGCGCTGAGTGCGCGCCGGGGCGTAGCGGTGTGTCCGTGCCCCTGGGGGCCTGATCGCCGCCGCTAGTCCCGGCCCGCGGAGCCGAGCGCGTCGCGCTTGACCGGCATCCGGAGGCGGACCATCCGGCGGCGGCCCAGGGTGAGGTCGTAGAGGTAGAGGGCATGGACGCCGGAGGTCAGGACGGCGACCTGCCAGCGGGGCCAGCCCAGGATCCGCGCCATGGCCCGCAGTACCGCGAGGCCGACATCGTGGTGGGTGCGGATCTCGCCGCGCGCGGTGTGTTCCAGGGCGTGCCGGATGTACGGGCCGTGGCCCTCGGCGGCGAGGCGGAGCAGCTCCTCGTGGCAGTACGCGAGGTGGTTGTCCTCGTCAGCGGAGATCATCCGCATGGCCCTGGCCAGTTCGGGGTTGCCGTCGTACGCCTTCACCAGCTGGCGCATCTGCTCGGCGGCCCGTTGTTCGGTGACCCGGCTGTGCGCCAGATAGGTGATGATCTCGCGGTCGGTCAGCGGGACCTCGGAGTTGAGCCGCTCGTGCGAGAGGCCGATGCCCTGGCGCTCCAGCAGCATGCAGTAGTCGGTGTCCGGTGGGACGGACATCTTCTCCAGGCCGCGCCGGTGCAGCAGCTGGGCGAAGATCCGGCCGTGCTTGCGTTCGTCGGCGCCGTGCCGCCCGATCTTCGGGGCCAGTACCGGATCGGTGGTCAGCGCCTGGATCCGCTCGTTCTCCCAGCCGCCCTGGTCCTCGCCGCTGGCCGCGATGCTGCAGAAGAGGCGGTAGGCCTCGTCGTTGCGGTAGATCTCGTCGAAGAGCGAGCGGGAGCTGAGCATCTGACCTCCTGGCGTCTGCTGGGGAACCGGTCGGCCGGGAGACGTTCCCAGGTGGCGGCCCGTCGGCCGGTGGCCGGTGGGGGAATCACCCGGCCGGGGGAGGGCGTCCCGGGCCGCGGCCGCTACCGGCGCGGCTCGCGGTCCTGCGGGGGCTTGAGGTGGTCGCTCATCCACTCCAGTGCGGTCGGCAGTTCGCGCCGCCAGGTCTCGAAGCTGTGGCCGCCGTCGTCCAGCACCAGTGAGTCCACCCGGAACTCGGGGTGGGCGTCGGCGACGTGCTTGGCGTTGGCGAGGAAGGCCTGGGTCTGGGCGAAGTCCTCCTCCGTCCTGGTGCTCACCACCAGCAGCGAGACACCGGGGGCGGGCAGGTTCTGCAGCCGCCAGTTGAGGTCGCTGTGCTGGACGTCGGTCTGGTCGCCGCCGAACAGGTCGCCGTCGGTCCAGCGGTCGTCGGGCACCTGGTAGTCGGCGTGCATGCCGGTCGCGCTGGTGTAGGCCTCGGGGTGGCGCATGGCCAGGCGCAACGCGCAGCTGCCGCCGGTGGAGTAGCCGAGCACTCCCCAGGAGTCGGCCGAGCGGCTGAGCCGGTAGTTGGCGCGCAGGGCGTCCGGCAGGTCCTTGACGAACCAGGTCTCGGTCTGCGGGCCGCCGGCGACGTTCACGCACTCGGTGTTGCGCGGCGGGGCGACGGTCGGACGGGCCATCACGATCACGGTGGGCGAGATCCGGCCGGTCCGTTCCAGGTCCCAGGCGGTCTGCGGCACCCGCAGCCCCTCGACCAGGTGGAGCGAGGGACCCGGGTAGCCGGCCAGGGTGAGCAGCACCGGGAAGCGGACCCGGGAGTAGCGGGGGATGAAGTACTCGGGCGGCAGGTAGATGAACACCTGGTCGAAGAGGCCGGAGTCGATGCCGGTGACCTTGACGGAGTCCACCCGGCCGACCTCCTCCGGCTTGCCCTGCGGCAGGTCCTTGACCGTCTCCAGCCCGCCCTCGGTGGTCGGTCGGACCAGGCCGGCGGTCTTCGGCGCGGCGCCCCTGGTGTGCTCGGAGCCCGCCAGGGTCAGCGGCGCGCGGCCCGGGTGGAGCAGGTCGTTCCACGAGGTGTAGAAGCCGTACGAGTTGTTGACCGACAGCGCCAGTACGGCCAGCACCGAGAGTTGAATGACCGCCAGCAGGCCGACTCGGCCGAGCATCGGGAGCGGGCGCTGGCGGGCGAGCCGGGGCCACAGCCAGAGGGTGCAGACCAGGGAGGCGGCTGCCAGCGCGGCGAGCGAGCACACGAGCGCACTGCTGGTCAGTTCCATGCGGATTCGCCCTCCCTTGGGCAGCAGTGGGGCCAAGGTTCATCGTGGGGCGGTGGACTGGGGGCAGCCAGCGGGGATGCGCCGCCCGGGTCCGTCGCAGGCGGGTGCCGGCGCTGTCGTGCCCGCTGCGGAGGGTGCAACCGAAGCTCTAGAATGCGGCGTCCAGCGTGTGTAGCGCGCGTGCGGGGCGTCCCGTGACGCAGCGTGTCGGCGTTGGGCCACCCACCTGCCATCGCCGCCGTCCGGCCGTTCAGCCGTCCCGCTGGACTCGCCGTCCGAGCGGCGTCCCTGTCCCCGAGGCGTCCGCACCGCAGGGATGTCCCCGGGAAATTACCATCTGGGGATGCTTCCTTGATGAACGGATTGCCAAACCAAGGAATAGTCATGAAGGTCCATCACAGCTCCTCCCCGGGAGTGACGGGACAGCCCGTTCCAGCCTCTACGCTGAGCTTCCATGAGCGTTCCCGTGTCCGTTGAGCCGTCACCCGAGCAGCCCCGTCGGCGGGGCCTGCAGACGCTGCGCAACCAAGCTGCCTCCGTCCCCCGCGCCTGGTTGCCGGGAGCCGTCGGATACGCCTGTCTGCTGATCGGTCTGCTGGACATCGCCAGCGCCGTCTTCCCCCGGCTTCGGCACACCCGGGTGCACAGCTGGGCCGGGCAGCTGCCGGGCAGCACCACCACGCTGGCCGCGGTCGGCACCCTGATGGTCGGCACCCTGCTGGTGCTGCTGGCGCACGCGCTGCGCCGCCGCAAGCGGCGTGCCTGGCGGGCGGTCGTGGTGCTGCTGCCGGTCGGTGCCGCGCTGCACGTGCTGCGCTGGCACCAGATCGGCCCGGCGGTGGTGTCGGTGGCGCTGTTCGCGGTCGTCCTGATCCACCGGCGCGAGTTCTACGCCAAGGCCGACCCGCGCACCCGCTGGCGGGCCCTGCTCAACCTGATCGTCATGGGCGCCTTCAGCGTGCTGCTCGGCATGGTTATCGTGAGCGTCCACCCGAGCTCCGAGGTCGGACACCCGACCTTCGTCCAGCGTCTCAAGGAGACGGTGTACGGCCTGTTCGGCTTCGACGGCCCGGTCCGGTACCACACCGAGCGGGTCACCGACCTGGTGGCGTACTCGCTCGGTGCGCTGGGTCTGATGACGGCCTTCGTCTCGGCGTACCTGGCGCTGCGGCCGGAGAAGCCGAAGCCGGAGCTGACCCCCGAGGACGAGGAGAAGGTCCGGGCGCTGCTGGAGCGGCACGGGGCGCGCGACTCGCTCGGGTACTTCGCGCTGCGGCGGGACAAGAGCGTGCTGTTCTCGCCGACCGGCAAGGCGGCGATCTCCTACCGGGTGATCTCCGGCGTGATGCTGGCCTCGGGCGACCCGGTGGGCGACGTCGAGGCGTGGCCGGGTGCGATCAAGGTCTTCATGGCGGAGGCCCGTGAGCACGCCTGGGTGCCGGCCGTGGTCGGCTGCAGCGAGGTCGGTGGCGAGGTCTGGACCCGCGAGGCGGGGCTGGACGCGCTGGAGCTGGGCGACGAGGCGATCGTGGACACCTCCGCGTTCTCGCTGTCGGGACGTGCCATGCGCAACGTCCGCCAGATGGTGAAGCGGATCGAGCGCAACGGCTACAGCTGCAAGGTGCGCCGGGTCTCCGACCTGACGCTGGAGGAGAAGCGGCAGGTCGCCGACGCGGCCGCCCGCTGGCGCGGTACCGACACGGAGCGCGGCTTCTCGATGGCGCTGGGTCGCTTCGGCGACCCGAGCGACGACAACGGCGTGGTCGTCACGGCGCACAAGGCTCCGGAGGAGGGCGAACCCGCGGGCGCGCCCGGCAGCGACCTGAAGGCCGTGCTGCACTTCGTGCCCTGGGGCAAGGACGGCATCTCGCTGGAGTTGATGCGGCGTGACCGGGCTGCCGACCCCGGCCTGAACGAGCTGCTGATCGTGGCGGCGCTGCAGGAGACCCCGAACCTGGGCATCAAGCGGGTGTCGCTGAACTTCGCGATGTTCCGTTCGGCGCTGGCCCGCGGTGAGCGGATCGGTGCCGGGCCGGTGCTGCGCGCCTGGCGCGGGCTGCTGGTCTTCCTGTCGCGCTGGTTCCAGATCGAGTCGCTGTACAAGTTCAACGCCAAGTTCCAGCCGGTCTGGGAGCCGCGCTTCCTGGTCTACCCGCAGACCCGGGACCTGCCGCGGATCGGGTTCGCCGTGATGCAGGCGGAGGCCTTCATCACGCTCGGCATGCCGAAGTTCGGCCGGAAGAAGCAGCGCCAGGGGCTGATGCCGGAGCAGGCGCAGCTCGGTTCGGTGACCGAGGCCGCGTGAGGGTGCGGCGCCGCGTGGTGTGCGGCGCCGGGCCGACCGGCGTCCGGTATGCGGTGACCGATGGCCGGTGACGGAACCGGTGAGGGAGAACCGATGACGGAGATCCGGCAACGGCTGACCGATGACCGGTAGTGAATGACCGATGACGGCTGACGGATTCTGAAATCTGTCAGCCGTCATCGCTTTCCCGGCCAGGGACAGCTCGATAATGGCCGTATGATCCACCTTCCCGGGCTCCCCCAGCTCGACCGCTGTGCGGTCATGGGCATCGTCAACGTCACCCCCGACTCGTTCTCCGACGGCGGCATGTGGCTCGATCCCGCCGCCGCCGTCGCGCACGGCCTGCGGCTCGCGGCGAGCGGTGCCGACCTGGTGGACGTCGGCGGTGAGTCCACCCGTCCCGGCTCCCACCGGGTCACCGAGGAGGAGGAGCTGCGCCGGGTGATCCCGGTGGTCCGCGAGCTGTCCGCGGCCGGGGTGGTGGTCAGCATCGACACCATGCGGGCCGGCGTCGCCGAACGGGCGGTCGCCGCCGGGGCCCGGCTGGTGAACGACGTCTCCGGCGGTCTGGCCGACGCCTCGATGGCCCAGGTGGTCGCGGACACCGGCGCGCCGTACGTGCTGATGCACTGGCGCGGCCAGTCCGCCGAGATGGACAGCCTCGCCGTGTACCGGGACGTGGTGACCGAGGTCGCCGCCGAGCTGACCCAGCGGATGGAGGCGCTGCTGGCCGCAGGGGTGAAGGAGGAGCAGCTGATCCTCGACCCGGGCCTCGGTTTCGCCAAGACCAGCGAGCACAACTGGGCCCTGCTCGGCCGCCTGGACGCGCTCACCGCGCTCGGCCGCCCGGTGCTGGTGGCCGCTTCGCGCAAGCGGTTCCTGGGTACGCTGCTCGCCAACCCGGAAACCGGGGAGCCGCGCCCGGCCCGGCAGCGCGACGACGCCACCGCGGCGATCTCGGCGCTCTCGGCCCAGGCCGGTGCGTGGGCGGTCCGGGTCCATGACGTGGCCGGCACGGCCGACGCCGTACGCGTGGCCGCGGCCTGGCAGCGGGCGGCGGCGAGGAGGGGGTAGGGGGCTTGGTGCGGCTCTGGAGGAAGCATGGCGGGTGACGGCAGGGTGAGCGACACGGGCCGCGAGGCGGCGCTGGAGCTGGACCGGGAAGCCGTCCTGGCGGCCAACCGGGCGCTCTACGAGGCGCTGGAGAACGGTGACCTGGAGGCCGTCGAGTCCATCTGGTTGGGTGCCGGCGAGGCCGACGACAAGGGCGGGGTGATCTGCGTCCACCCCGGCTGGCCGGTGCTGCGCGGCCGGGCCCAGGTCACCCGTTCCTACATGTTGATCATGATGAACACGGAGTACATCCAGTTCTTCCTGACCGACGTGGAGGTCGAACTGCAGGGCGATGTGGCACTTGTCACGTGCACCGAGAACATCCTCTCCGGCGGCGAGGCCGAGGAGGAGGGCGAGCTCGGTCCGCTGATCGGCGGGAAGGTCGTCTCAACCAACCTGTTCCGTCGCACGGCGGACGGCTGGAAACTCTGGTCGCACCACGGTTCACCCGTCCTGACCAGCGGTGACGACGAGGACGACGACTGATCGCGAACCGTTTTCGCAAGGTGTGACCGGACGGGGTGCACCTGTTCCGCGGGTGGACCCCAACGTTCACGTCAATCGCCGATCCGGTGCGCGTGACGGGCGGTTGTGCCGGGTAAGACGGTCCAGGTCCGCGGGGGCTCGCAGGTAGATTCGATTGCGGCGGGCGACCCGGCCCGCCACCCTGCCCGCTCCGGGCGGGGTCGTTCAGGTGGGAGAAGTGAGTTGCTGGACCGCGTCACCCTGCGGGGCCTGCGTGCCCGGGGCCATCACGGCGTCTTCGAGCGCGAGCGCATCGAGGGCCAGACTTTCGTGGTCGACCTCGTGCTGTTCCTGGACACCCGTCCGGCCGCCGCCGGCGACGACCTCACCCGCACCGCGCACTACGGCATGGTCGCCGAGGAGGTCACCGCGATCATCGCCGGCGAGCCGGTCGAGCTGATCGAGACCCTGGCCCAGCGGATCGCCGACCAGTGCCTCAAGCACGAGGCGGTGGAGGAGGTCGAGGTGACCGTGCACAAGCCGGACGCCCCGATCACCGTCCCCTTCGACGATGTGACCGTCACCATTCACCGGGGGCGCGTATGACGCGTACCCTTCAACGTCCCGCAGCCCGAGCCGTAGAGGGATACCGATGAGCACCGACCCGACCGCCCTGCCGAGCGCCTTCGACCTGGAGCGTCGAGTCGACAGCGCCGACTCGACCCTGCAGAACCCGCGGAACGCCGTTGTCGCACTCGGAAGCAACCTCGGCAACCGCCTGGAGACCCTGCAGGGTGCCGTGGACGCGCTGGAGGACACTCCCGGCGTCCGGATCACCGCCGTCTCCGGCGTGTTCGAGACCGAGGCCGTCGGCGGCCCCGCCGAGCAGCCGAACTACTACAACGCCGTGGTCGTGCTGCGCACCACGCTGCCACCCGGCTCGCTGCTGGAGCGGGCCAACGCCATCGAGGACGCCTTCGGCCGGGTCCGTACCGTCCGCTGGGGCGCGCGCACCCTTGACGTCGACATCCTCGCCTACGAGGGCGTCACCAGTGACGACCCGCAGCTGCTGCTGCCGCACCCCCGGGCGCACGAGCGGGCCTTCGTGCTCGCGCCGTGGCTGGACGCCGAGCCGGACGGGGAGGTGCCCGGACACGGCCGGGTCGCCGACCTGCTGAAGGGGCTGGGCGAGGAGGCCGGGACGGCGGTCTGGCGGCGCGAGGACATCCAGCTGCGGCTGCCGGAGTAGGCCGCACCGTTCGGTGGCGACGGCGCGGAGCGTCCTCGGGGGCTCCGTACGGGCCGGAGAGCGTCCGGCCGCACCTCCCGTGCGGAGCGAGGGGCCGGGTGCGGCTGCCGTCCGGTCGGGCGGCGGCCGGGGCACGCGAGGGGCGGTGCGCGCTGGGGCGGGAACTTCGCGGCGGGGGTCGGCCGTACGAGTAAGTGATCGGAAGGGTCGGACCCGGGTACGGTGGCCTGTGGCGTCGCGCCGGCGAGGCCGTCCGTCAATCCGTCCTCGGCCGTCGGCCGGGGCACCCCAAGCCGTCGCACACGCCGGGAAGGACTCAAGTCCCAGTGAAGCCGCTCCGCCTCCGCCTGCTCCTGGGTATCGCCATCGTGGCGGCGGTGCTCTCCTGGGCAGGTGCCAAGCTCTGGGACTCCTTCGGCCAGTTGCCCGGCGTTCCCACGGCCGCGCCGATCGTGCTGGCCGTGGTCGCCGTGGTCCTGCTCGCCACCGCGATCTCGCTGCGGAGCCGGCTGAAGGCCATGCGGGAGCGCCAGCCGGGCGCCAAGGGCGTGGACCCGCTGGGCGCGGCCCGGGCGGTGGTCCTCGGCCAGGCCAGCGCGCTGGTGGCGGCGGTGGTGACTGGCGTCTACGGCGGCGTCGGCGTCTTCCTGCTCGGCCTGCTGGACGTCACCGCCCGCAAGCAGCAGGCCGTGACGGCCGGGTTCGCGGTGCTGGCGGGGGCCGGGGTGGTCGCCGCCGGGCTCTGGCTGCAGCGCGTCTGCCGGCTTCCCGAGGACCACGACGATCCGTCCGGGCCGGCGGCCACGCCCCGCTGAGCGGACGGCCACGCCCCGCTGGGCGGACGGCGGCGGACGTGCGGGCTCCCGGCGGGCCGGCTTCCCGGCGGTCGGGGCCTCGGTGGTCGAAGTCTCGGTGGTCGAAGTCTCGGTGGGTCCGGTGGTTCGTGCCGCGAAACTGTCGTGACGTCAGGTGGTGGTTCGGGTACCTGAAGTGGTTCTGGCGCGCTGTCAAGACCCGAAAGAGTGTCGCGGCTGACAGGGTCCCAATTCGCACGCTAGTTTCTTTGGCATGTCACGTGGACGCCACCGTCAATCCTCCGTCCTCGGCCGGGCCGCACCTCCGATCGCAGCGGGTGCCCTCGTCCTTGCAGCACTGCTCGCACTGGTGGTCAGTCCCGATGTGCCGCTGGTCCGGTCGGTCGGAGTGGCGGCGATCTTCGGCGCGGTCGGCATGGCCGTACTGCTGCGCCAGCGGGACCGGATCGCCAAACAGGCCGCCGAGGCGGCCGCGAAGCGCCGGCTGGTGGCCGAGGAGCGGTACGAGGAGCAGATCGCCGAGGCCGAGTACGCCGCCGAGGTGGCAGAGGAGCGGGCCACCCGTTTCGGCCGCCGGCTGACCGCCGAGAAGGCTCGGCTGGCCAAGGCCGAGACGGAGATCGCCCGGCTGCTCCGGGAGCGCGCGGTCGCCGTCGCCGAGCAGGCCATGAAGGAGGCGGAGGCGTCCCAGCGGGCACTCGCGCAGGCCCGGCCCGAGTACCCGGCCACTCCGGCGGCGTACGTCCGCGCTGCGGCCGTACTGCGGCAGTTGGAGCGGAAGGCCGAACGGGCCGCGGTGGACCGGGAGGGCGCGGTGCGGGCGCAGCTGGAGCTGCGGCCGAAGGCGCAGGCGGTGCCGGCTTCGGCGGCGGGTGCGGCAAGGCTCGTTCCGGTGGTGCCGACCGCTCCCGCGCTGCTGGTGGCGCCCGCGGCGGCAGCGGCCGCTCAGGACGGTACGGCCGGCTCGATCGTGCCCGCCGGGCCGGGTGGGGGACTGGCGCGCAGGCTCGCCCCGGTCGCCGCGTCCGCCGAGCCGGCCCGACCCGCGGCCACGGACCTGCCGGTGTCCGCCGCGTCCGACCTGCCCGCTCGGGCCGAGCGGATGGCCGGTCCCGCCACGCCCGCTGCTCCCGTCGCGCCGGCTGCGCCCCAGCCCGCGCTGTCGGTGGTCGGCCCGCTGCCGGCCCGTCCGGCGCTGTCGGTGCCGCGGCCGGAGTCGGACGGTGGTACGGCCGAGCGGGCTGCGGTGCCGCAGCCCCGGGTCGTCCCGGCTGCGGTGCCGCCGCGGATGCTCGGGGCGGCGGGTGCCGCCGCGCAGGGCGGTGCCGCTCCTGCCGGGCAGCAGCGTCCGCGTCCGCAGGGGGCCGGCCGGTCCTCGGGGTTCAGCTTCTTCGGGCGTCCCGGCGCGGTTCGTCCGGCAACTCCGCTGCCTGCCACGGGTGGTGTGGCGGAACTGGGCGAGCGGGCCGATCTGGCGGACGTGGTCGGTGACGAGGCCATGGCCGAGAGCGTCCGGTACGCCGTCCCCGGGGCGGCCGGGACGGCTGCCGAGCCCGCCGTCCCGCCCGCTGCGCAGCCGGTGCAGACGGACGTGCGCCCCGACCACGCCCGCCCGGAGGTGGTCGACCTGACGCCGCACGACGAGACCGAGCTCCTGGAGGTCTCCGAACTCCGAGCGAAGCACAACCGGCAGCGGTAGCAGTCGGCCGCACACCGACGCGAACGCCCGGCCCCTGCCGAAGGGGCCGGGCGTTCGCGTCGGTGCGGTGCGTCAGATCGCCACGCCGAAGTCCTGGGCGATGCCCGCGAGGCCGGAGGCGTAGCCCTGGCCGATCGCGCGGAACTTCCAGTCGGTGCCGTTGCGGTAGAGCTCGCCGAAGATCATGGCGGTTTCGACGGCGGCGTCCTCGGAGAGGTCGTAGCGGGCGATCTCGGCGCCGCCGGCCGCGTTGAGCACGCGGATGTAGGCGTTGCGGACCTGGCCGAAGTTCTGGCCGCGGGCGACCCCGTCGTAGATGGTGACCGGGAAGACGATCCTGCCGGCCTCGGCGGGCAGGCCGGCCAGGTTGACCTTGATCTGCTCGTCGTCGCCGTCGCCCTCGCCGGTGCGGTTGTCGCCGGTGTGCACCACGGTGCTGTCCGGGGTGCTGGTGTTGTTGAAGAAGACGAAGTGGCCGTTGGACAGGACCTTGCCGTCCGGGTTCAGCACGATCGCGCTGGCGTCCAGGTCGAACTCGGCGCCGGTGGTGGTCCGTACGTCCCAGCCCAGGCCGACGGTGACCGCGGTCAGGCCGGGGGCCTCCTTGGTCAGCGAGACGTTGCCACCCTTGGAGAGGCTGACTGGCATGGTGTGTGGTGTCCCTTCGTTGCTCTTGTGCGTAAAGAACGTAAAGGAGCCGGACGCGGTTCCGGCGAGGCGGGGCCGATTCGTCCTCTTCGTCCTCGCGCCGGCGTGGCCCGGGCCGGGGGCCGGTCAGACGCGGGGGTACTTCCCTTGCAGCGTCCAGATGTTGGGGTTGTCGCCCAGGCCCTCGTGCAGCTCGGTGAGATCCGCGATCACGTCCTGGAGGAAGTCCCTGGCCTCCCGGCGCAGTTCGGCGTGGCGGACCACGGCTGGCGGGGTGTTCCGCCGCCAGGTCGCGCTGATCTCCACCAGGCCGAACCGGCGGGCGAAGCGCAGCAGTTCGGTGTTCTGGGTGAAGTCCAGGTCGAAGGTCTGTACGGCGGCGGAGCGGCTGCCGCGCACGTCGCGGTCCAGCTCCTCGACGGTGTCGCAGAGCGCCCAGGCGAAGTCGAGCACCGGCACCCATCCCCAGGCTGTGGAAAAGTCTCGGCCGTCCGCCTCCAGGAAGACGTCGCCGCAGAACAGGTCGTACCGCAGGCTGCGTACCGACGCGGTGCGGTAGTCGGTCTGCGGCGGGTCGGGGAAGCGGTCGGAGAGGGAGTAGTCGAGCTCGATCACGTACGCCATTGTCCGGCACGCGGTGCCGGTGGGTGTCACGTGAGGTTGTCCACAGCTGTGGACAAGTGGAGATGGCGACAGACGAGTGGGGAAGGCGACGAAGAGAGAAGGAGCTCGGTCGACGGGTCGATAACCGGATGACCCGGGCGCGGCGGGGCGGGATGATGGGGGACATGCCTGAGCCAATCCGCGTTCGGGGCTCGGTGGTCGTACCGGAGGCCGAGCTCGTCTGGCGCTTCTCGCGTTCTTCCGGCCCCGGTGGCCAGCACGTCAACACCTCCGACACCCAGGTCGAGTTGCGCTACGACCTGGCCGCCTCGGACGCCCTGCCGCCGGTCTGGAAGGAGCGGGCGCTGGAGCGGCTCGCGGGCCGGCTCGTGGACGGCCGGGTGCTGGTGGTCCGGGCCTCCGAGCACCGGTCGCAGTGGCGCAACCGCGAGGTTGCCGCCGCCCGGCTGGCATCGCTGCTGGGGGAGGCGACGGCGCCGCCGCCGAAGGTCCGGCGGGCGACCAAGCCGAGCCGGGGGATGGTCGAGCGGCGGCTGGAGAACAAGCGGCACCGCTCGGAGCTGAAGCGGGGGCGGAGCCGGCCGGCCTACTGACGATCGCCGCCGGGCTTGCGCGGTGGCGGAGCCGGCGACCGCCGCGATCAGAACGACCGGGCTGCCGCGTGCGCGGTCCACGGGCGAAGGCCCCGCGGCTGTCGGCCGCTCCCGGGGTTCAGGCGAACCTGCGGTAGCCGGTGCGGAAGTAGAGCAGGGGCTTGGTGTCCGGGCCCGGCACGCGGGCCGCCAGCACCCGGCCGATCAGCAGGGTGTGGTCGCCGGCGGAGACCCGCTGCTCGGTGCGGCACTCGACGGTGGCGAGGGCGCCGTCGATCAGCGGGGCGTTGGTGAACTCGCCGCGGTGGTACGGGGTGTCGGCGAAGAGCAGGCGGTCGCTGAGGCGGCCCTTCATGGCGAAGCGGGACGCGATCGTGCGGTGCTCCTCGCCGAGCAGTGAGACCGCCCAGGTGTCGACCCGGGAGAGCAGCTCGTCCATCCGGGAGTCCTCGCGCACCGAGATCAGCACCAGCGGCGGTTCCAGCGACACCGACAGGAACGAGGTCGCGGTCATCCCGGCGTCCTCGCCGTCGGCCCCGCCTTCGGGGTCGTGGGCGGTCACCAGGGTGACGCCGGCGGCGAGCTGGGCGAGCGCGGCCCGGAACTCGTCGGCCGTGGCGGTCGGGGCGGAGGCGGGTTGTGGGGAGCTGTACACGTACTGCACGGTAGTCGGCGCGGCGGGTGGGCGGCATCGGGCCCTGGTCGTAGGACCCACCCGGACCGGAGTCCCATCGGGTGCCGGGTGGGCGGAGGAGGACTCGACCGCGGGGTGGCGGGCCGACGCCTCCCGGTCGCCACGGGAGTCGAGTGCCGATGTCCGGCCGCCGGCCACCCAATGCTCGTGATTGTCCGGGAAAGGCTGTGTTTCGGGTGGTTGAACTGCATATGCATGCATAAGGGCCATGTGATTTGGGTCACAAGTGGCGGCCTATTGTTGACCGAGCGTGCCGATCGCAGTGCTCGCTGTGATTCAGTTCTTCTGGCAATCGGACCATAACCAATCAAGAACTATCCGAAGCAGCCGGGGAGCCCCCGCATGGAAGCCGAGTCGGAGCCGTACGTCCGCCTGGCGACCCTCCGCACCTTGCACCGGGTCGTGGCGGACCTCAACGCTGCCCGCAGCCTGGCAGGCACCCTGCAGGCCGTGGTCGAGGGCGCGGTGCACGGGCTCGGCTTCGACGCGGCCGCCGTCAGCCTGGTGCGGCCGGACGGTGATCTGGTCGTGGCGGCGGTCTGGGAGATCGAGGAGAGCGCCTTCGGCGGGCCGGCCGTGCTGCTCGGGCAGGTCGGCTCGCGGGACTCCTGGGAGCGGCTGCTCGGCGTCAGCGACCACTGGGGCACGTTGCGCTTTCTGCCGCACGACCGGGGCTGGGCCGTCGGCCCGGACATCCCGCGCTGGACCGGTGACGGCCCGCTGCCGGTGTACGAAAACGACTGGCACCCCGCCGACGCCCTGCTGGCCCCGATGTACAGCGCGGGCGGCGATCTGCTGGGCGTGCTCTCGGTGGACCGTCCGCGCAGCGGGAAGCGCCCCGGAGCGTGGACCCGCGAGGCCCTCGAGATGTTCTCCCTGCAGGCGTCCATCGCCATCGGCAACGCGAGGCTACGCGCGGAGATGCAGCGTGCGCTGGCCCGGCTGGAGAAGGAGCAGCAGGCGCTGCGGGCCAGCGAGGAGAGCTTCCGGCAGGCCTTCGAGTTCGCGCCGAGCGGGATGGCCATCACCGAACTGCACGGCGCCGGGCGGGGCCAGCTGAGCAGGGTCAACGACGCGCTGTGCCGGCTGCTCGGCCGTCCCCGGGCGACCCTGCGCCAGCAGCGCTTCGCCGACCTGGTGCACCCCGACGACCTGGCGCTGCTGCACCGCACCAGTGCCGACGGCGGCCGGGCGGAGGTGCGGCTCTCCCGGCGGGACGGCGGCTACCAGTGGGTCTGTCTGCGCAACTCGGTGGTGACCGACGCCGCCGAGGGGCCGAGCTTCCTGCTCACCCATGTCGAGGACATCGAGGACCGCAAGCGGCACGAGCTCCAACTCGCCCACCGGGCCAGCCACGACGCGCTCACCGGCCTGCCCAACAGCGCCGAGCTGCGGGCCAGGCTCGCCCACCGGCTGTGTGACCAGCCGCAGCTGCCGGGGGCGGCCGGGCACGCCGCGGCCCGCCCCGGGATCGCCCACAGCGAGATCGGCTTCACCCCGCCCGAGTACGTCCCGCCCGAGTACGTCCCGCCGGGCTTCGCCCCGCCCGGGTACCCCGCCTACGCCGACCCGCTCGGGGTCGCGCAGACCCAACCCGCTTACGCCGCTCAGGGTGCCTCGTACGGCGCGCACGGCGACTGCGAGGGGCTGGGTGCCCCGGCCACGCTGACGCACGGCTACGGCGCCCCTGACGACCCCGGGGGCGCGGGCGACTCGCGCTCGCCGGAGCGGGACCGCGCGGACTTCGCCGCCGGGCACCCGCCGGGCCGCCGGGACGAGGCTCCGCCGGACCACGTGCACGCCGTGGTGCCGTCCGAGGGCGGCGGCGAGCTGTGGAGCGGCGGCTTCCGGGGCGGCGGGGTCGAGAAGGGGCTCGCGGTGCTCTTCTGCGACCTGGACGGCTTCAAGTCGATCAACGACCGGTTCGGGCACAATGCGGGCGACGCGGTCCTGATCGAGGTGGCCAGGCGGCTCCAGCAGGCCGTGCGCGAGGGTGACACGGTGGCCCGGCTGGGTGGCGACGAGTTCGTGGTGCTGGCCGACGGGATCGGCCGCGAGGAGGCCAAGGACCTCGCCGGGCGGCTGCGCAACGCGATCGTCCCGCCGATGCGGATCGACAACCGGACCACCCGGGTCGGCGTCAGCCTGGGTATCGGCTGGGCGGGTTGCGGGATGAGCATCGAGGAGGTCCTGCACGCCGCGGACGAGCGGATGTACGACGAGAAGAGGGCACGTGGAGGTGGTGTGAGGGGCGCGCGGGGAGAGCGTTCGCATCGGCGCGCTGGCTGAGCGCAGTTCAGGGCGCCTTTCTCTGTTGTCCGCTGCGGAAGGTAAGGTTCCCGCGTACGAGCGTCACCACTGGCCCGTACGGCGCGCTGCCGTGCGGCGCGCTGCGATGGGGAGTTGACCACCGTGACCACGGCCGGCAGCAACGGCGCGCCCGAGGGCGCGGCCGAGGACGACCCGTTCGCCCACCTCTACCGCCCGGCAGAGGGCGAGTCGGCGCCCGACACCACTCCGATCCCGGGTCAGCCGCGCACCCCGTACTCGCGCCCGGTGGAGGTCGGCCGCACCCAGTACGGTCAGCAGCCGCGATCGCCGTACGGGCAGCAGCAGTCGCTGGCGGCGCCGACCCAGACCGTGCCGCAGCAGAGTCGCTACGCCGAGCGCTCCCGTCCGCAGCCGGGTGAGGAGCGGGCCTCCGGCGGGCGCGGCAAGGCCGCGGTGATCGGTGTGGTCGCGGTGATCGCCGCGGTCGCGATCGGCGGCGGGATCGCGCTGTCCGGCGGCGACCCGGGCAAGCCCGACGGCGCAGGCAAGCCGTCCAACCGTGCGAGCGCGCCGGTGAGTTCGAGTGCCAACCCGAGTTCCTCGCCGTCGTCGGCGCCCTCGGTGCCGGCGCCGTCCACGGACACCATCGCCGACGCCTCCAAGCTGCAGCTGCAGAACGCCTCCGTGGGCAACAGCATCAAGAACGCGAAGTCCACGGACGGCAGCTATGTCACCCTGACGGGCGGGCCCACCTCGACCGTGAGCTGGACGATTTCGGTGGCTACGGCGGGCGAGTACAGGTTCTGGGTGCACTACAACAACCCGGGCGCGGAGATCGACGCCACGGTAATGCTGAACGGCAAGCCGTTCGACTATGGCCCGCTCAAGATGATCAACTACAGCGGCTCCAGCGATCCCGATCAGGCGTGGGGGCGGTACAACATCTGGCCGCAGCTGCAAGCCGGGGCCAACACCATAGCGGTGTCGGTCCCGGCGGGGAGCACTGCCGTGATCGACCAGGTGGCGATCAGGCCGAAGGCGGTCGATACTCCGCCCTGGTGACGATCGAGGCCAGGTGCGCGACGGTTTTGGTGATCGCCGTACGTGGCGGGGCGAGGTGCTTGCGCGGGTTGTGGCCGAGACGTCCTCGGTGAGGTGGCGGCGGACGGTCGGTGTGTAGGCGGTGCTGAGTGCCGTGCTGATGTTGATCTTCACCAGGCCGACCGCGATGCCCGCCGGGAGCTGGTCGCCGGGCACGCCGGAGCTGCCGCGCAGCGCCAGTGGGCCGGGGATGGTGGCAGCCAAGCGGCGGATTAGGTCGTGGTCGCGTGGGGCTGTTCGGGGGCTGGGGGTATGCGGGAAGAGTGGGGGTTCGCCGTCCGTGCCGCTGATCTGGCCGAGTTTGGCCTCAGGTGCAGGTCGTGCCGGTGGGCCCAGGTGACGGCGTCGGCGGTGGCCTTGACGTTCTCGGCGTGCGGAAGGGCGGAGGGCGACCGGTACCCGGGCGACTGTAGCGTCCGCCGTCGGCGGATCTGGGGCTTGCCTGGCAGAGTCAGCCCGCCAGCACCTGCGTCGCCGCTCTCACCTGGGCCTCAACGCCCGCCTTAGCCGCAGCCATAGCCGCCGCGCTGCCCTTAATTGCTTGCTCCTGGTAGGCGAAGTCGACCGGGTACCAGATACCCACAACGTTGTACTGCTTTCGGCGCGCCGCGTCGAGCTGGACGAGGCTGAGATCCGAGCGCTGGATGGGGAGTTGGAGGCGTTATGCGCTTCGGTAGACGAAGTGTTCGAGCGTCCTGCGTCGCTGGAGAACCTGCGCGTGATGGTGCGGGGGTTGCTGAGCGAGTTGTCGCGCAAGAACCTGTGGCAGCTCGCTGACTTTGCGGGGCATCCGAACCCCGACCGGTTGCAGGGCTTCCTGGCTAAGGCCGCGTGGGACACGGACGAGCTGCGTGACCGGGTCCGCGCCTGCGCGGTCACCGCGCTGGCCGGCCGGGCACTGCAACCGCCGTCGTATCCCGGGCCGTCGCGTCCGGCGGCGGGGGCAAGTCAGGACGCCTGGGAGGCGGCGAGCCCGCCAGGGCGCAAACGGCGCCGCCCGGTCGGCCCGACGGGCACGGGTGCCGAGACCAGGCCGGAGGCGTCGGTACCTGAGAGTAACGAGCGCTCCACTGACAGCAGGCTCTGCCGAACGGCTGGTCAATCGCGCTGTCGATGTGGGAGAAGAGCTGGGACAGTGGGCGTCGGGGGCAGCTGGGGTGATGACTCGCGGCTGACAGCGTGTCACCCGTCGGCGGCATTGACCGGCAGGCAACCGGCCCTCCAGCATCCGTATCCCGACTGGCTGGCGCGCACGGTGGACAGCCGCCACGTCGGCGCCGAGCGAGGCGATGGGCGAGCTGCCGTAACAGGACCGCGGCGCGGAACAGACACTTGCACGGGTCGGGCCGGTCCTTCTGGTCCGGCTCGACGATGGAACGGTCGTGGTGGGCGAGGAAGGCGGAGACGGTGCGATCAGCCTCCGAGACCCCGAGGGCCGCGCCGGGCCGGTCGGCCGCCCGCTTTCGGCGGGTGCCTGTGGTGATGTGCGAGCGTTGGTACGCATCGATGATGCGGTCGCCGATCAGGTCGAGGGTCACCTCAGTGAGTGCGGGGCCTGGGGGGTCGATGTGGATGAAGTCGCAGGCAGCCTCGATGGTGGCCCAGGCCCCAACTGCGTGCGCCTCCACCAGCTCGGCTCGGCCGGTCGCGGCTGCCTGATCGAGACCGGACTGATTCATTGTCCGTCCCTCACCGCCAGCATCGCGGACCCGGACTGGGCAGCAATCAATCTTGGTTTATTTTCCATCATCTGACGATACGTAGACTATGGCAAGATGATCCCTTGAACGACCCTGAGGCCTGTCAGGGCTTCGTTCTTCATGAGGCGAGAGGGGTGCTTAAACCCCCTCTCTCCAGCGAGCTCCGGTGCACTGGCACCGCCAACGGAAGGATCAAGATGCGTCTCAAGAGGCTCATAGCCGTAACCACTCTGACCGGGAGCGCCCTGACTGCTGGGCTGGTCACGGCTGGTCCAGCGTCGGCGGCAGGCGTCGCGTGTACCACCAGCGGCACGGTGTGCCTGGCATACCACCAGAACATGGGAGGGGCTGTATATGTTCAGAATGGTGATGAGCGAGACTATGCGGGAGACACTTTTGTCTGTGGCCCCGATGGCTGTGACGGTGCTGGCGAGCAAGTAAGGAACGCCGCAGCTTCGGCGCAAAATGAGACCGGATCGACATTTATTGTTTTCTACAGCACCAATTTCGACTGCAGCCACGCATGTCAGAGCATTCCTGCATACTCGTTCGCCAACTTTAACGCTTCATTGAGGAATAACAACGCATCGGGCTCGCTGACGGGCTGATTCTGAGCTGCCGGAAGACTGATCGCTCGAATGCTAATTTGGGCCTCTGGCCAGCATTTATGGCCAGAGGCCGATTGATTCCCTTTTTCTCGCCATCCAACTTGTCTTGTGTGACTCGGGAGAGATCATCGCCGTGTCCATTCGCCCGTGTCGTCTCGGCTTCTTTCTGATCGCTTTGCCAATTTTCCTGGCTGGCTGCGCGAGCGTAGGATCACCCAGTTCTAATGATGGCCAGAATGGAAGTGCGGAGGTTCCACCTTCGGTGTCCGCGGCCCCCGTGCTTGAATCGGCGAACGACAAGCCATTGCCACTCGATTCGTATCTTTTGAGCCCAAACCAACAGGCGGTACTCACTAGGGCACAGCAGGATCTACTGTACCGTTGCATGAAACGCCTCGGTCTGACGTACACGCCTGTGCCTTCATCCCAGCAACCGCGTGACAGTGATGCCCCCACTACGCGGGTGGACGGCCGTTACGGGCACCAGAGTGCCATGTTGATGGCGAGGTGGGGTTACCATCCGGAAGGTGGGCTACGCGTCGGCGCGGGCAAGTGGAATACCGACCATGTGGCGGCAACCCCGGAGATCGCTGTCGCTGAAACAGGTTCATCCGACCCATCGGAGGGACTTGGCCCTGGCGGTCAGACTATAAACGGCCAGATAGTGCCAGATCATGGTTGCATCGGCGAGGGAAGGAAGCAGCTGACCGGTTCCGTAGACGGTCAGGTCGGTGACGCGCCGATCGCCACTGATATCAAGCTTGACACCCTGGCGAAATCTCAGGCAGATGCGCGAACCAGAGCGGTATTTACTGAATGGTCAAAGTGCATGAAGGGTCGCGGCTACGACTATCCAGACCCGATAGCGGCACTGAGCGATCCTGAATGGCCGAAGACCCAGCTGCCCACGCAGCGGGAAATAGACGTGGCGACGGCGGATGCCGCATGCCGGACGAAGTACAACGTCGTGGGAGTCTGGTACTCGGTCGACTTTGCCTATCAGGAGCAGGCAATTAAAGATAATGCTACGGCTCTGGCTAAGGCCAAGGCAAGCATTGCGGTGCAGATAAAAGCTGCGAATCAAGCGCTGGCAGGCTGACGGTCATGTGCCCAGAAAAACGTGGGCCTAGTACTCCAGCAAGGCTTCGATGTTTTGCGTGCTCAGAGGCATGTGTGGTGAGTGTAGTGGGCTTATACTCCATCAGGGGTGGTCTTCATGGGACCGCCCGTCGATCGTGTGCAGTTGGCGTTGGTAGTGGCAGTGGCGGGCGACGGCTTGGCGCTTCCGGTGCCAGGTGGACCAGTTCAAGGCGTGAGTGCGGGACGGGCGCGGGCCGTGGGGCGGCCAGCTGTCAGGAGTCGCCGGATCTCTGCCGCGGTGAGCGGAACAAGGCCGCAAGAACCGTTTCCGCAGCCCCCTTTGCGGCGCACGCGGCCACAGGCCCGCGCCCATCAGCTGATCAGTCGCCCTCCGGACGAGACATGGCAGCGTCTGAGCTGTGGCGACCCCGATCCGGCCCTGGCGATGCGAAGGCTAGTACCGCTGGCTGCTTGCCCGGCGCAGCCTTGCCGACCCCACGGAAATCGTCTACTACATCTGTTTCTGCCAGGCCGGGGCCACACTCGAGAAACTCGCCCGGATCGCGGGGGCGCGGTGGATGGTGAGGAATGTTTCCAAGCTGCGAAGAACGAAACCGAACTCGACCACTACCCCGTCTGCGGTTACACCACTTGGTATCGGATCATCACGCTTTCTATGGCAGTCCTCGCCTTCCTCGCCAAGCAGAGGAAAAAAGGGGCAGAAAATGCTCGAATAAGTGACGCACTCGTGTCAGTCACCATGAACGAGGCGCGCCGTCTGTTCAATCGCGTCATTGCTCCGGTGCGTCACAAAGTCCGGCATGCGCTTGCCTGGCTCTTATGGTGCAGAAAATCCCATGCGCGGGCGCGCGTCAGTCATTACAAGCGAAGAGGAAATGCCGAAGTGTCGTTGCAGTAATAGTCCAGGCTGCACTCTTTCTTCGCGGCCTGGAAACATTCTTCGATCGCCCAGCGCATCCCGGCGATGCGCACCAATTGTTCCACGGTCGCGTCGAGCGGTGCGTAGGCGAGGTAGTGGGCGATCTCGTCGGGCATGCTTAGGCTGCGGCGGGCCAGCGCCCACCGCTGGCGGATCGGGATCCCGTCCTGGTAGTTGAACTCCGCCACGGCGGGCAGCCGGATGGCCGCCCAGTCGTAGACGCGCGGCCCCTTGGAACCGTCCAGAACGCCTTGGCGCACTCCAGGGCGATCATGTTGAAGGCGGGCGGATGAACCGCACCGGCCGGTTCCGGTGCGGACAGTACGGCCAGCTGACGCAGGGGTCCCGCCGGGGGAGTGAGCAGCGGGACGCAGTACCGCTGCCCACACCCGGGGCGGGAGTTCAGGCCGCCTGGGCGACCGTGCGGAAGCGGTCCGCGCCGGTGATCCACTCGCCGCGGCGCATCACCGCGACGAGGTCGTACGTGTCGGAGTCGAGGACGACCAGGTCGGCGTACTTGCCCGCTTCCAGGGAGCCGACGGAGTCCGACAGGCCGAGCAGCCGTGCCGGGACGGTGGACAGGGAGTGCACGGCCTGGCCGAGGCTCAGGCCGTTGACGGTGACGGAGCGTTGGAGGGCGACGTCGAGGGTGAGGGTGGAGCCGGCGATGGCGCCGCCCTCGACCAGCCGGGCGACGCCGGCCTCGACCCGGACCTGGAGCGGGCCGAGCGGGTAGAGCCCGTCGCCCATCCCGGCCGCGCCCATCGCGTCGGTGATCAGCGCGACCCGGTCGGCGCCCGCCGTGCCGTAGGCGAGGTCGAGCACCGAGGGGTGCAGGTGGACGCCGTCGTTGATCAGCTCGACGGTGACCCGTTCGTCCTCCAGCAGGGCGACGATCGGGCCCGGGGCGCGGTGCTGGATGCCCGGCATCGCGTTGAACAGGTGGGTGGCGACGGTGGCGCCGGCCTCGATCGCCTCCAGCGTCTTGGCGTAGTCGGAGTCGGTGTGGCCGACGGCCGCGATGATGCCGAGGTCGGCGAGCATCCGGACCGACTCCAGGCCGCCCGGCAGCTCCGGGGCGAGGGTGAACATCCTCGCCTGGCCGCGCGCGGCGTCCGCCAGCTTGCGCACCAGTGCCGGGTCGGGGGCGCGCAGCAGGTCGGGACGGTGGGCGCCGCACCGGCCCGGGGAGATGAACGGGCCCTCGAAGTGGATGCCCGCGAGCACGCCGTCCTCGACCAACTCGGAGAGCACCGCCGCCTGGTGGCAGAGGTCGTCGATCTCGCCGGTGACGGTGGAGGCCATGGTCGTGGTGGTGCCGTGCTCCAGGTGCGCCCGGGCGGCCTTCAGCGCCTCCTCGGCCACCCCGGAGGCGTACGAGGCGCCGCCGCCGCCGTGCACGTGCAGGTCGACGAAGCCCGGGACGACGGTGTAGCCGGTCAGGTCGAGGTCGCCCGGTACGGTCTCGCCACCGAGGCCCGCGATCCGCGAACCCTCGATGGCCAGGCGGCCGTACTCGACGGTGCTACTGGGCAGGACCAGTCGGCCTCCGGCGATGACCGTACGCTCAGTAGTCACTCTGTCACTCCATCGTCTACGCTATGTGACCTGCCCGTAGGCAGCGGTTCGGGCTGGGCCGTGCCTCGTCCTGCGGCGAGGGGGAAGCCGCCGGTCTCGGTCGGGGGCGGAGTCACCGAGAGCAGATCCCAGGCGAGAAGTCCTGCACCCAGGGATGCGGCGGTGTCTCTCAGCATGGCCGGGACGACCTTCGGAAGCATCTGAAAGGTCAGCCGGTCGGCCACCGCGGCGCGCAAAGGTGTGAAGAGTGTGTCACCGGCTTCCGCCAGACCGCCGCCGACGATCACCGTCGACGGGTCGAGCAGGCTCTGTGCCAGCACGATGCCGTCAGCGAGTGCGTCGATCGCGGTCTGCCAGACCTCGATCGCCCGCTCGTCCCCGGCTTCGACGGCCCTCGCGCAGGCCGAGGCGTCGGCGGTCGGGTCGCCGGAGCGCTCGGCCCAGGCCCGGGAGACGGCCGAGGCCGACGCCAGGGTCTCCAGGCAGCCGCGGGCGCCGCAGCCGCAGGCCGGGCCGCCGGGGCGGACCACGACATGGCCGATCTCCCCGCCGTAGCCGTGGGCGCCCGCCTCGATCCGTCCCTCGATGCCGATGGCGCCGGCGATGCCGGTGCCGAGCGCGACGAACAGGAAGCGGTCCACGCCGCGCCCGGCGCCGAGCCGTCCCTCGGCCAGCCCGCCGCTGCGGACGTCGTGGCCGAGGGCGATCGGCAGGCTCCCGCCGTCCGGGCCGCCGAGGCGCTCGCCGAGCAGCTTGCGGATCGGCAGGTCCCGCCAGCCGAGGTTGGCGGAGAAGACGGCGATCCCGTTCTTCTCGTCGATCGTCCCCGGCATGGCGACGCCCGCCGCGAGCGGTGCCCGGCCGAACCGGCTGCGGCCCTCGTCGGCCAGGTCGGCCGCGAAGTCGAGGATGGCGGCGACCACGGCGTCGGTGCCGTGCTCCCGCCCGGTCGGCCGGCGTGCTTCGAACAGCACCGAGCCGTCCTGGGCGAGCAACGCGGCCTTCATGCCGGTGCCGCCCACATCGAGTGCGATGACGTGCTTCACGGGTGACAGTGTCCCTTGGCCAGGTCAGAGAGGTCTAGTCCAGTTGCGGGATTGGTCTGGTCCAGCGGGGGTGAGCTTTGTCGCCATTGGAGGTGTGCCGGGTGCTGCGGCCTTGGGCGGCCGTCCTTTTCCTGTTGTACGGACGGCTCGGGCGGGTGTCCAGGAGCGTGCGGGGCGTGCCGGGGCGCAGTTCCTGACGGAGGGGTTCTAGCCGAGGACGACCGAGCGGGTCAGGGCCCGCGGCTCGTCGGGGTTCAGGCCGCGAGCCCCGGCCAGGGCGACTGCCAGCCGTTGGGCACGGACCAGGTCGGCCAGCGGGTCCAGGCCGGCGGTGCCGGAGTCGGCCACCAGCAGGGCACCGGTGCGGGCGATGTCCGCGGCCAGGCCGTCCGGCAGTTCGCCGAAGCACCAGACGGCCCGGCCGGGGGCGGCGATGCTGATCGGCCCGTGCCGGTACTCCATCGCCGGGTACGCCTCGGTCCAGGCGGTGGCCGCCTCGCGCATCTTGAGCCCGGCCTCCTGGGCGAGCCCGTACGTCCAGTTCCGGCCGAGGAAGGTGATCTGCTCGGCGCCGAGCAGGCCCTCGGGCAGCGGCCGGGCGATGGCGTCCTCGGCGTCCTCGGCGGCCTGCGGGACGCTCTTGACGCCTGCGGGGAGCGCGCCCTCCAGCTCCAGGTGGGCGCGCAGCAGCGCCAGTGCGGTGGTGGCGAACCTGGTCTGCACCACCGAGCGCTCGTCGGCGAAGTCCAGCACCAGCAACCGGTCACAGGCGCCGGAGATCGGGGTGTCGGGGTCGGCGGTGACGGCCGAGGTCGGTGCCTCGACCCGGCCGAGCACGTCCAGCACCTCGGTGGTGGTGCCCGAGCGGCTGATCGCCAGGACCCGGTCGTAGTCGCGTCCGTACCGGAACTCGGAAGCCGCCAGGGCGTCCGTCTCGCCGTGCCCGCCGGCCTCCCGCAGGGCGGCGTACGCCTGGGCGATGAACCAGGAGGTGCCGCAGCCGGTCACCGCGACCCGCTCGCCGCGTCGCGGCAGGGCCGGGGACACCTCGGCGGCGAGTGCGGCGGCGCGGCGCCAGTTCGCGGGCTGGCTGGCGAGCTCCTCGCCGGTCAGGGAAGTCAAGGCCATGGGTGCGAGCTCCTCGGAGTGCTCAGGTCCATTGCTGCGTCCTGCTGGGGTGCACCAGAGAGTGCCAGAGAGTGTATGGAGCACCAGTGTGCGTGAATCTGATTGATTTATAGCGTTTTCGCGCAGGACTGCGCAATGAGTGTGACCGGCAGTGTGCGGGTTGGCCGGTCGCGGACAACGCCCGGACCGGCGCTGGTGTGCGAAGCTGTCCAGGCTTCGCGCATAGGCGCGCGGCAGTGGCCGCGCTGTTCGCGACGGTCGCATCGAGTGCGTCGGTACAGGAGGAGCGGCCCAGCGTGTCCAGGTACGAGCGGTGGAACGCCCTGCTGGAACTGCTTGCCGAGCACGGCAAGTTGGAGGTCGAGGAGGCCGCCGACGCGCTGGAGGTCTCCGCCGCCACCATCCGGCGCGACCTCGACCAGCTCGCCCGCCAGCAGATGGTCACCCGTACCCGCGGCGGCGCGGTGGCGCACAACGTCTCCTACGACCTGCCGCTGCGCTACAAGACGGCCCGGAACACCGACGCCAAGCAGCGGATCGGTGCGGCGGTGGCCGGACTGATCGAGGCCGGCGAGGTGGTCGGCCTCAACGGCGGGACCACCACCACCGAGGTGGCCCGCGCGCTGGCCGTCCGCCCCGACCTGGCCGAACGGCCGGAGAGCGGCCCGGGGCAGAGCGTCACCATCGTGACCAACGCGCTGAACATCGCCAACGAGCTGACGGTCCGTCCGCACGTGAAGATCGTGCTGACGGGCGGTGTCGCCCGCCCCCAGTCGTACGAGCTGATCGGCCCGCTCGCCGGGCTGGTGCTGAACGAACTCACCCTGGACGTCGCGGTGCTGGGCGTGGACGCGCTGGACGCCGAGCACGGCGCGACCGCCCACCACGAGGGCGAGGCCAGCGTCAACCGGCTGCTCGCCGAACGGGCCCGCCGGGTGGTGGTGGCCGCCGACTCCTCCAAGCTGGGCCGCCGGGTCTTCGCCCGGATCTGCGGCGTGGACCGGATCGGCACCCTGGTCACCGACGGGGGCATCACCCCCGAGCTGTCCGCCGCCTTCGCCGAGGCCGGGGTGCGGGTGATCGTGGCCTGAACCCCCGTGGCGCACGCGGGAGTCGGGCAGCACCGAAGGGTGCGGCCGTCAGGCGCGGACCAGCGCGACCAGCGGGATCGTGCGGTCCGAGCGGTGGCGGAACCCGGCGAAGTCGGGGTTCACGGCGATCTGGCGGGCCCAGGGCTCGTCGTGCTCGACCTCGTCCACCAGGAGGAGGGAAGTGACGGGATGTCAGCCGTTTCCGAGATCGATCGAGTAGGCCTTGCGCAGGGTTTCATGGACGGTCCAGGTGGTGCGGTCGCCTTCGTGCAGGACGGCGAAGTCGCCGGGGCCGACCTCCAGGGTCGGTCCGCCCTCGATCTCGATGGTGGCGCGGCCGCTCACCACCACGAACAGCTCGTCAGCCTCGACGTCGGTCACCACGCCCGGGGTGATCTGCCAGATCCCGCGCAGCCGGCGGCCGTCCTCGGACTCCCAGAGCACCTTGCCGGTGACCTCCGGGGTGCCGGAGACGATCTGGTCGGGGTCGAGGGGCTCGGGTTCGAGCTCGACGTCGGGGATGTGCAGAGCGAAGCTGTTGGTCATGCCCCGACGCTAGCCGGACGGCGGGTGCGGCGGGGGTGACAGGGTGTGTCCGAGCGGCCGGGCACAATGACACTTCGTACCGGCTCGGCAGGGAGGTGGGCGTGGTGTCCGGACTGAGCGAACGCGAACTCGCGGTGCTCGCGCTGGAGGCGCGGCAGTGGCGCACGGCGGGCGCCAAGGAACGCGCCATCCGGGAGGAGCTCGACCTCTCGGCCACCCGGTACTACCAGCTGCTCAACGGTCTGCTCGACCGGGAGGAGGCACTCGCGCACGACCCCGTGCTGATCAACCGGCTCCGCCGGATCCGGGAGGCCAAGCGGGCGGAACGCTAAGAGGCCGCGGGCCCCGTCCGCGCGGCCTCCAGGGCCGGTCCGGCAGGTCTTTTCGGATCGGTGCCCGGTGCCCGGTGCCGCACGCGGCTCCGCGCGTCTTCGAAGGCTCAGTCGCCCCTGTGCTGGGTAGGGTCGGTGCATGGGTAGGACCGAACAGTTCGTACCGAGTACCCCGGTCGGCCGGGCGGGCCTGGCGGCCCTGCTGGCGGCCCCGTCCGAGGCGGTTATCGCGCTCGACTTCGACGGGACGCTGGCCCCGATCGTTCCCGACCCCGAGCAGGCGCGCGCCCGTCCCGACGCGGTGGCCGCGCTCTCCCGGCTGGCTCCACTGGTCGGTGCGGTGGTGGTGGTGACGGGTCGGCCGGCGGAGGTGGCCGCGCGGTACGGCGGCTTCCCGGCCGCCCCCGGCCTCGGACACCTCACCGTCCTGGGCCACTACGGCGCCGAACGCTGGGAGGCGAAGACGGGCGAGCTGACCGCAGCCGAGCCGCCGCCCGGGGTGGCCGCCGCCCGCGCCGAACTGCCCGGCGTGCTGGAGCGGTCGGGCGCCCACCCCGGCACCTGGGTGGAGGACAAGGGGCGGGCGCTGGGCGTGCACACCCGTCGTACCGGCGCCCCCGAAGCCGCGCTCGAACTGCTCCGCGAGCCGCTGGCCCACCTCGCCGCCGACCACGGCCTGATCGTCGAACCCGGCCGCTACGTACTGGAGTTGCGCCCGCCCGGGGTGGACAAGGGTGCGGCGCTGACCGCCTTCCTGGCCGAGCGCCCGAGGGTCGGTGCGGTGCTGTACGCCGGGGACGACCTGGGTGATCTGCCGGCGTACGCGGCCGTCGAGAAGCGCCGGGCGGACGGGCTGCCCGGCCTGCTGGTGTGCAGCAGCGGGACGGTGGCGGGCGAGGCCCAGGTGCGCGAACTCGCGGAGCAGGCCGACCTTTCGGTACCCGGACCGGCCGGACTGGCCGAGCTGCTCACCGAGTTGGCGGACCGGATCGAATCGGCGGGCTGAACCGACAGGCCTCGGGCGGAGCGGGGCGCCGGCGAGCCGCGCCCCGCTCCCTGCCCCGTCGGTGGCGGAACCGTCAGTCCAGCGCGCGGAGTTGGTCCAGGAACCACTGCTGGGGCGAGAGCGCGGTGGCCGCGTCGGCCAGCCGCTCGGTGCGGTCGGCGCGTTCGCCGGCGGGCATGTTCAGGCCCCGGTGCAGGGCGTCGGCGGTGGCGACGATGTCGTACGGGTTCACCACCAGGGCGTCGTCGGCGAGTTCGGCGTGAGCGCCGGCCTCGCGGGAGAGCACCAGGGCGCACCCCGCGTCGGAGACCACCGGCACCTCCTTGGCGACCAGGTTCATCCCGTCCCTGATCGGGTTGACCAGGGCCACGTCGGCGAGCCGGTAGGCGGCCAGCGAGCGCGGGAAGTCGTCGTTGACGTGCAGGATCAGCGGGCGCCAACGCTCCGTACCGAACTCGTCGTTGATCTCCCGGGCGATTCGCTCGACGGCCGCCGTGTACTCCCGGTACTCGGGCAGGTCGTGGCGGGAGGGGTAGGCGAAGGCGATGTGCACCACCCGGTCGTGCCACTCGGGGCGGGTGCGCAGCAGGTGCCGGTAGGCGAGCAGGCCGCGGACGATGTTCTTGCTCAGCTCGGTGCGGTCCACCCGGACGACCGTCCGGCGCGGTGTCCCGTCCGCCGAGCTGCCGACCGACTCGCGCAGCGCGGCCAACCTGGCGTCCACGTCCGGCTGGTGGGACCGGGAGCGGAGGAAGTCGGCGTCGGCGCCGAGACTGTGCACGCCGAGTCGGGTGGTGCGGCCGGCGAGGGTGATGGTGAGGGCGTCCCGGTCCACCGTCGCACCGAGCACAGCCTCGCAGCAGTCGGCGAAGGCGAACGCCCAGCGGAGCGTCAGGAACGCCGCCCGGTCGGCCCCGAGGATGCCGGTGAGCACCGCCTCGGCGACGTCGTCCGGCAGCATCCGGTAGTACTCGGGTGGGGCCCACGGCGTGTGCGAGAAGTGGCCGATGCGCAGGTCGGGCCGCATCTCGCGGAGCAGGGCCGGGGTGAGCGAGAGGTGGTAGTCCTGGACGAGCACCGCCGCGCCCGGGGCCGCCTCGGCGGCCAGGGCCTCGGCGAAGGCGGCGTTGTACGCGCCGTAGGACTCCCACTCGCGGTGGAACCGCTCGTCGAAGAGCGGTGAGAAAGGGGTGTCGTACAGCAGGTGGTGGACGAACCACAGGCTGGAGTTGGCGATCCCGTTGTAGGCGCGGTCGAAGGTGTCCGGGTCGATGTCGAGCATCCGTACGGCCTGGCCGCCGACGTCGAAGCCGCCCAGATCCAGCCTGCCCTCGGGGGAGCGGCGGACCGCCGCGCGGTCGGCGTCGCCGAGCGCGGCGCAGACCCAGACGGAGGACGGGTCGTCGATCGCGGAGAGACCGGAGACCAGGCCACCGCCGCCTCTGCGCAGGGTCAGTGAGCCGTCGGCCTCGATGCTGAAGGACACCGGGCCGCGGTTCGAGGCCACCAGGATCGGTGCCCTGCCGGTCGGATGCGAACGTTCGGTCGCGAAGTCGGCCATCAGTCCTCTCCTCAGGGCCACGGATTCATCCGAAGGGATGGGCTCCCGGTGCGCGGTGGATGGGAGCGCTGCGGACCCGTACAGTCAGTGACCTGCCCACGGGCAGCGGTCAGGGCTTGGCCGTCATGAGGTTCCACGGGGCCAAGTGGGATGCCCTCTCGTCGCGAGAGGGGGAGTCACGTCTTCAACCTTGCCGGACGGCAACGGTTGCAAACCACGCGCACCCCGGGCGACACACCGCGGCGGCGACCCCGCGCGGACCCTCACCCGGCGGCGGGGCGCGCCGTGTACTCCGGAACCGTCCGCATCGGGGGCCGCTCCAACGCCGCGACCGGGTGGGTGTGGGAGGCGAAGCCGCGGGCGAGCGGGTCGCGGGTGAACTGGGTGAGATGGGGGTGGACCAGGTCGTCCGCGGCCTTGAGCCGGTGGGTGCGCTCCAGCCGTTCCAAGGCGGTGCGGTAGATGGTGGCCGCCATCCGGCCGAGGGCCTGTCCGTCCTGGTGGCGGTGGTGCCGGACGCCGACGTCCACCTGGGCCAGGGCGTCCAGGCCGACCTCGTCCAGGGCGTCCACCAGCAGGCCGAGTTCGACCCCGTACCCGGTCGGGAAGTGCAGCCGCTCCAGCAGCGAACGCCGTGCCGCGTACTCCCCGCCCAGTGGCTGGACGAACCCGGCCAGCAGCGGCCAGTGCAGGTTGAGCAGCGGCCGTGCGACCAGCTCGGTCACCCGTCCGCCGCCGGCCGGCACCACCGCACCCGCGGTCTCCAGCGGCCGGTCGTACATCGCCTTGACCAGCTGGATCCCGGGGTCGGTGAGCAGCGGCCCGATGATCCCGGAGACGAAGACCGGGTCGAACTCGCGCAGGTCGGCGTCGATGAAGCAGACGATCTCGCCGGAGGTGGCCAGCAGCGAGCGCCAGAGCACCTCGCCCTTGCCCGGGACGGCGGGTATCCGGGGCAGCAGGTCGTCGCGGTGCACCACCCGGGCACCGGCGGCGGCGGCGAGTTGGGCCGTCCGGTCCACCGAGCCGGAGTCGACCACCACCAGCTCGTCGACCAGCGGAAGCCGCTCCATCAGTTCGCGCCGGATCGCACCGACGATCTCGCCGACCGTCGGCTCCTCGTCCAGTGCGGGCAGCACCACGCTGACCGTTCCCGCCCGGCCCGCCGCCTGCTTGGCCGCCAGCAGGGCCTCGACTGGACGGTCGGCGGCCGACCAGGAGCGCTCGCGCAGCCAGCGCCCCACCTCCGGCAGCAGGGCCTCGGGGTCGGTCATCGCCTGCTCGGCTCCGGGCGCTCCGCCCCGGTGCTCGTTCGCCGTCCGTCGTCCGTCGCGGGCGGCGGAGCCGCCGATCGGCACTGCGGCATCGGCGCGCCCCTCGACTCGGCGGGTCGGCTGGTCGGGCACGGTGTCGCTCCTTGCGGTCGGGCGGAAACTGTCGGGTTCATCTCGCGTGTCGGACGCTCCCCTTCGAGCTTGACACCTTCGGCTACAGTCTTCGTAACTCGGCCCGAGGCTTCGCACCGCGGGGCCGGCCGAGCAGCGTGACCAGCGCGATCACAACTTCACAGAGCTCATCCAGAGGGACTGAGGGAACGGCCCGTCGACGTCCCGGCAACCTTCTCGTCCGGCTGTCGCACAGGCCCCGGCGGGACAGGTGCCAATTCCGGCCCGTGGCGCGACCGCACCACGGGGAAGATGAGGAGAGAGGCCTCGCCATCATGGCTACCGCTACCCGTGTACCCGTCGCGACCGTTGACCTCGGCCCCGCCGCCGCACTGTCCTGCCGCGAGTGCGGCACCCGCTTCACGCTCGGTCCCAGCTTCGCCTGCCTGGAGTGCTTCGGCCCGCTGGAGATCGCCTACGACTTCGGGTCGTACAGTGCCGAGGAGTTGCGCCGGCGGATCGAGGCCGGCCCGGCCAGCATCTGGCGCTACGCCCCGCTGCTGCCCGTCCCGGCCGACGTGGCCGGCAAGCCCAACCTGAACCCCGGCTGGACCCCGCTGGTCAAGGCCGACAACCTGGGCCGCGAGCTCGGCTTCAGCGCGCAGCTGCACATCAAGGACGACTCCGGGAACCCGACCCACTCCTTCAAGGACCGGGTGGTCGCCTGTGCCATCGAGGCGGCACGAGCCTTCAACTTCACCACCCTGTCGTGCTCTTCGACCGGCAACCTGGCCGGCGCGGTGGGTGCGGCGGCGGCCAGGGCCGGGTTCAGGTCCTGCGTGTTCATCCCGCACGACCTGGAGCGGGGCAAGGTCGTGATGGCCGGTGTCTACGGCGGCGAACTGGTCGGCATCGAGGGCAACTACGACGATGTGAACCGGTTCTGCTCCGAGCTGATCGGCGACCCGGCCGGTGCGGGCTGGGGTTTCGTCAACGTCAACCTCCGTCCGTACTACGGCGAGGGATCCAAGACCCTGGCGTACGAGATCTGCGAGCAGCTCGGCTGGCGGCTGCCGGAGCAGATCGTCGTCCCGGTCGCTTCGGGCTCCCAGCTCACCAAGATCGACAAAGGTCTGCAGGAGCTGATCGGGCTCGGCCTGGTCGAGGACCGGCCGTACCGGATCTTCGGCGCCCAGGCCGAGGGCTGCTCCCCGGTCTCCGCGGCCTTCAAGGCGGGCCACGACGTGATCCGCCCGGTCAAGCCGGACACCATCGCCAAGTCGCTGGCGATCGGCAACCCGGCCGACGGCCCGTACGTGCTGGACATCGCCCGCCGCACCGGCGGCGCGGTCGAGGACGTCACCGACGCCGAGGTGGTGGCCGCGATCAGGCTGCTGGCCCGGACCGAGGGCGTCTTCGCCGAGACGGCGGGCGGGGTGACCGTCGGCGTGCTGAGGAAGCTGGTCGAGACCGGTCGGCTGGACCCGTCGAAGGAGACCGTCGCGATCAACACCGGTGACGGTCTGAAGACCCTGGACGCGGTGGCCGACGCCGGACTGACCGCCACCATCCGTCCGACGCTGGACTCCTTCCGTGCCGCGGGCCTGGCGTCCGCCTGACGCCCGCCCGTCCCCTCCCGGCCCCAAGACACCACCGCACCCAGGAGCTTCGCACCATGAGCGCTTCCGTCCGCATCCCCACCATCCTGCGCACCTACACCGGCGGTGCCGCCGAGGTGACCGCCCAGGGCGCGACCCTGGCCGCCGTCATCGCCGACCTGGACGCCAACCACCCCGGCATCGCCGCCCGCATCCTGGACGACGCGGGCAAGCTGCGCCGCTTCGTCAACGTCTACGTCAACGACGACGACGTGCGCTTCGCGGAGGGCCTGGAGACCGAGATCGAGGACGGCGCCAGCGTCTCTGTCATCCCCGCGGTGGCCGGCGGCTGCTGACCGGCCGGCACCCGTCCCGGATACCGCGGGACTAGCACGCCGGGAGCCGTCGACGGGCATGGAATGGCTATTTCCGTGCCGGTTGGCGGCTCTTGGCGCGCCGGTGGAAAAGGGTGGCCCGAAGGGGCGGTAAAGTGCGCTGATACCGGCATGCATCCCGCCGGCCAACCGCGGGAGCACGGCCCGCGGCCGGCCCGCCCCCGGCGCCCTGACGGCCGATCGCACACACAGGGCTCTTCCGACCGCTGAGGCGGACCTTGGGCAGTCCGCCGCAGAGGATGTCAGGACGACGTCAGAAATTCACCGGCGATTTGCGACTGTTCGTCCATTATGCCCGGCGGGAATAGGCATGGTCTGCCGCTTTCATCCCGTGGCATCCGAAAGCTTCCGGATGGAATTCCCGGAAGTTGGGCCTGTTGCAGAGGGCACCTGTCCGGATACATTCAGCGGCGGTCGTACGCAATCACCCGTCGGCCCGGCAACTCCCGGGAGGCGGCGGAGGTTTGCGGCGTGCACGGCTGCGCTCAGGGGGGTTTCCTCGGGCCGGCCTACCAGCCTGGGTCCGCACCCTGCGGGCCCGCGAAGGGCCAGCACAGCACAAGGGGAGTTCGGAATGGCTCAGGGCACCGTCAAGTGGTTCAACGCGGAGAAGGGCTACGGCTTCATCGCGGTCGACGGTGGTGCGGACGTGTTCGTCCACTACAGCGCGATCCAGATGGACGGCTACCGCACCCTCGAAGAGGGTCAGCGGGTCGAGTTCGAGATCTCCCAGGGGCAGAAGGGCCCGCAGGCGGACATGGTCCGCGCCGCTGCGGTCTGACCTTCCGGCCTGCGGAGCCCTCGGCTCGGTCACGAGCTGGCGCTCACAACGTTGTTCGAGCAGTGGACCCGTACGACCCCCGTCGTACGGGTCCACTGCTGTCCTCGACGGTGTCCGGATCCGGACGCGGGCGGCCGCTCGGAACCGCCGACTCCCGGTCGACACTGTCGCATTGGGCTTGCACTCGGTATCCCAGAGTGCTAATCATTGGCGTTAGCACTCTCCGCTCGAGAGTGACAAACGGACCGGGTCGGTGAGGTTCCGGGGAGCGGCAGGGGAAAGGACCCCCGCTCCTGGGTGCCGTCCGTCGCGGGCACCTCTTGGTCCGAGCAGTCGACCGTGTCCTGGAGGACCACTTCCGATGGCCAAGATCATCGCGTTTGACGAGGAAGCTCGCCGCGGCCTTGAGCGTGGCATGAACCAGCTTGCCGACGCAGTCAAGGTGACGCTGGGCCCCAAGGGCCGCAACGTCGTCCTTGAGAAGAAGTGGGGTGCCCCCACGATCACCAACGACGGTGTCTCCATCGCCAAGGAGATCGAGCTCGAGGACCCGTACGAGAAGATCGGTGCGGAGCTCGTCAAGGAGGTCGCCAAGAAGACCGACGACGTCGCGGGTGACGGCACCACCACCGCCACCGTGCTGGCCCAGGCCCTGGTTCGCGAGGGCCTGCGCAACGTCGCCGCCGGCGCCAACCCGATGGCCCTGAAGCGCGGCATCGAGAAGGCCGTCGCCGCCGTCTCGGACCAGCTGCTGGCCCAGGCCAAGGACGTGGAGACCAAGGAGCAGATCGCCTCCACCGCCTCCATCTCCGCCGCCGACACCCAGATCGGTGAGCTGATCGCCGAGGCCATGGACAAGGTCGGCAAGGAAGGCGTCATCACCGTCGAGGAGAGCAACACCTTCGGCCTGGAGCTGGAGCTCACCGAGGGCATGCGCTTCGACAAGGGCTACATCTCCGCTTACTTCGCCACCGACCTGGAGCGGATGGAGGCGTCCTTCGAGGACCCGTACATCCTGATCGCCAACTCCAAGATCGGCTCGGTCAAGGACCTGCTCCCGCTGCTGGAGAAGGTCATGCAGTCCGGCAAGCCGCTGGTCATCATCGCCGAGGACGTCGAGGGCGAGGCCCTGTCGACCCTGGTCGTGAACAAGATCCGTGGCACCTTCAAGTCCGTCGCCGTCAAGGCCCCGGGCTTCGGTGACCGCCGCAAGGCCATGCTCGGCGACATCGCCATCCTCACCGGTGGCACCGTCATCTCCGAGGAGGTCGGCCTCAAGCTCGAGAACGCGGGCCTGGACCTCCTGGGCACCGCCCGCAAGGTCGTCATCACCAAGGACGAGACCACCATCGTCGACGGTGGCGGCGACAGCGAGCAGGTCGCGGGCCGCGTGAACCAGATCCGCGCCGAGATCGAGAACAGCGACTCGGACTACGACCGCGAGAAGCTGCAGGAGCGCCTGGCCAAGCTGGCCGGCGGCGTGGCCGTCATCAAGGCCGGTGCCGCGACCGAGGTCGAGCTCAAGGAGCGCAAGCACCGCATCGAGGACGCCGTCCGCAACGCCAAGGCCGCCGTCGAGGAGGGCATCGTCGCCGGTGGTGGCGTCGCCCTGCTGCAGGCCAGTGTCGCGTTCGAGAAGCTCGAGCTGGACGGCGACGAGGCCACCGGTGCCAACATCGTCCGCGTCGCGCTGGAGGCCCCGATCAAGCAGATCGCGACCAACGCCGGCCTCGAGGGCGGCGTCGTGGTGGAGAAGGTGCGCAACCTCCCCGCCGGCCACGGTCTGAACGCGGCCACCAACGAGTACGTCGACCTGGTCGCCGAGGGCATCATCGACCCGGCCAAGGTCACCCGCTCCGCGCTGCAGAACGCCGCGTCCATCGCGGCGCTGTTCCTGACCACCGAGGCCGTCATCGCCGACAAGCCGGAGAAGGCCGCTGCCCCGGCCGGCGGCGGCATGCCGGGCGGTGACATGGACTTCTGATCCTCCCCGAGGATCGGCGAGTTCTGATCGTCTGCGAGGGCGGTCTCCCCACAGCGGGGAGGCCGCCCTCGCGGCGTCCGCTCCCGCGTGGGACGGCGGCGCCGGCTGCGGGAGAATGGGTGGATGGCCAGCTCCGAGATCGAAACCGCCCTGCACACCGCCCGCGCCCTGGTCCTCGCCGACCTCACCGCCCGGGACGTCGCCGAGGCCGCGGTGGTCTCGCTGGTCGAGAAGGCGGTCACGCACCGCCGCTGGTGGCTGGAGCAGTGGCCGGACGGGACGGAGTACGTGCTCGGGCTGCTGGCCCAGGATGTCCAGGACGCCCTGCTGGAGGCTTACGGCCGCTGGCCGCTGTGCACCGCCTGCGCGGCGGAGGGGGATCCGCACGCGCTGAGCGTGGAGCCGGAGTTGGGGCCGGAGCCGCACTGGGTGTGCGGCAAGAACGGCACCGTGGTGGCCCCGGTCGGACAGCTCGTCTGAGCCTCCTCCCGGGCCGGGCGGGTGAGCCCGGCCCTGTCCGGGGCTATGGCGGGCGGAGCCGGGCGGCTCGGTTGATCCCCGTTCCGGTACGGGTCAGCCGAGCTCTGCGAGTTCGGCGGCCAGATTGACCCGGGCCCGGGCATCGAAGCGCTCCCGGGCCTCAGGGGTGCGGTAGAGGGCGGGCAGATCGAGCAACTGCCGCAGCACGGCGGCCCGTCCGGCCCGGAAGGCGTCCTCGGGGACGAAACCGTACTCCTCGCGCACCGCCGCCGCGTACGCCGCGTACGCCTGGGGCGGTCCGCCGAGCACGGCCAGGTCGGCGTCGCAGAGCACCTCGCCGTTACCGTCCCCGGGCTCGGGGTGATGGGTGACGGTGAGCCGGACCAGCCGGGCCACCTCGGTGGTCAACTCCTCGGCCAGGCCCGCATCGCGCAGTGCGCGGAGGGCCAGCCGGGCGCTGCGCTCCTCGTTCTCGGACCGGTCCGGCCGGTAGACCGCGTCGTGGAACCAGACCGCCAGCCGGACGGCGTCCGGGTCCTCGGCGTGCCCGGCCAGCGCGTCCACATGGCCGAGCACCGCGGCGAGGTGTGCCGTGGTGTGGTACCGGCGCTGGGGTTCGGCCCAGCGGTCCAGCAGATCGCGCCCGTACGGCGCGGGGTCGGCGGTGGCGCCGCAGCGGGTCAGCAGCGCGTTCCAGTCCTTGAGCGGTGGATGGGTCTCGGTCGGCATGTCGTCATTGTGGCGGGCCGGGCTGATCGCGCGTCAGCAGGATCGGACGGACGGTCAGGAGCGTTGCTGGTGTCGGTGGACAGCATATGCAGTTCCCCGATATATGTAGTCGCATGACAGAGCGATCCATGCAGGAGCCCACACTGCTCCTGCTCACCGCGCTGGCCGATGCCCCCAGGCACGGCTATGCCCTCATCCAGGAGATCGCCGCGATCTCCGACGGCCGGGTCAGGATGCGCACCGGCACCCTCTACGGCGCTCTCGACCGCCTGCTGGGCCAGGGGCTGATCGAGGTCGCCAGCGAGGAGGTGGTGGACGGGCGCGCTCGGCGCACGTACGCGCTCACCGACGGCGGGCGGGCCGCGCTGGCCGCCGAGACCGAGCGTCTGCGCGCCGTGGTCGTGGAGGCGGAGCGCCGACTGTCCACCACCCGCCCGAAGCTGAGGGGGGTGACCGCGTGACGGCCCGTTCGCTGAAGGCCGCGCTGCGCCTGTACCCGGAGTGGTACCGGAGCGAGCGGGGTGAGGAGATCACCGACGTGTACGACCTGGTGGCGCGGGACAGCGGGCGGCTGCTGCGTCTGCGCGAACTCGCCGGCATAGCCGGGCACGGCCTTCGGGTGCGGATGGGGCTGACCTCCGGCGGTGTGGCGGGGCAGGTGCTCGCGGAGGCGGCGCCGTTCGTACTGGGAGCCGGTCTCGGCTTCCGGATCGGCCTCTACTGGCTGTTCGGACTCGGGGGGAGCGCCGGGGAGGTCGGCGGTGCGCAGGCGTGGCAGCTCGCCCTGATCGTCGCCTGGGCGCCGGCGGTGCTGGCGGCCCTCGCCGGTCGGTGGGGCGCGGCGCGTTGGATCGGTGTGGCGGCTGCGGCTCTCGGTCTGGTGCAGGCGGTTTGGATCGCCATCCTCTCCTTCTCCGTCTTCACCCTCGTCTGGTCGGCGAGCGGGCCGCTGTTGTGGCTGGCCATGCTGCTGATGGCACCGCCGGACCTCCTCGGCGGGCGTTCCCGCCGGACGCTTCCGATGGCGGTCACGGGTGCGGTGCTGTCCGTACTGCTCCTGCTCGGCCCGTCCTATCTGCACACTCCGCTGTTCTGGGACCCGAGTTGGCAGCCGCTCCAGCTTCTGCTGATCGTTCTGCCGTTGCTCGCCGCGAACCGACGTCGGCTGTGGGCCGCCGGGATGGTCATCGGTGCGCTGCCCCTGCTGTTGATCCGGAACCCGCTGGGCATCATGAACGAATTCTTCGACGAGCCGGTCGGCGTGCTGGCAGCCGGCGGGTTCGCGGTGCTGGCGTCGCTGCTCGCACTCCGGCTCGTCAAGGCCGTCCGGGCGAAGGGCGAGCCGCCCGCGGCCGTCTGACCTCGGCGGACGTCGCGGCCCGGCCCGCCACGCTCCGGGGTGGGCCGGGCGTGCGACGCGGGGCCCGCGCGCCGGCTTGGGCGCGAGCCCGGGGTGTGGCAAGGTAGCGATATGTCTAGACCAATTTTCGAAGTCATCGCGCTGACGGCGCAGGACGCCCGGGCTGCCGAGGCCGGCGGTGCCGACCGCCTCGAACTGGTCGCCGACATGGCCGCCGACGGACTGGCCCCTTCGGTGGCCGACTTCGCCGCCATCCGTGCCGCGGTCGCCATTCCGCTGCGGGTGATGCTGCGGATCCGCGACGGCTTCGCGCCGGGCGATCTGGACGAGCTCCGCGATCGCGCCGCCGCGCTGCGGGCGGAGGGAGCCGAGGAGTTCGTGTTCGGGTTCCTGGACGCGGGCGGTGCCGTGGACCTGGCCGCGACCACCGCCGTCGCGGAGGCGGTCGCGGGCTGCCGGTGGACCTTCCACCGGGCGCTCGACCACAGCGCCGACAGGGCCGCCGTCCGGACCGCGGTCGGCGAACTGCCGGGCCTGGACACCTTCCTGACCTCAGGAGCGGCATCCGGCGTGGACGCCGGGCTCGACGTCCTGGCGGGGGAGCTGGCCAAGTCCGGCGAACCGGGTTACCGGCAGCGGATCCTGGTCGGCGGCGGACTGCGCGCCGAGCACGTCCCCGGGCTGCGGGCGGCCGGCTTCGACGCCTTCCACATCGGCGGCGCCGTCCGCGAGAACGGCTGGGCCTCCCCGATCGACCCCGCCAAGGTCGCCGAATGGCGCACCCTGGTCGATGCCTGAGTCGCGGGGAACCGCGCGAGAAGCCCAGCACGACCGTGCATGGTTTCCCGCGCGGTTCCCCGCACCCTGAGGCGTAGTCCGGTCGACTATGTGGACGTGTCCCCGGGGCGGGCCTCAGGCCAGCAACTGCGGCGGCAGCGGCTCGCAGTGGACCACCGTGAGGCCGGAGACCGCGCGGGTCAGGGCGACGTACAGGCGGCGCAGGCCGGTGCGTTCGTCCGGCTCGCCGGCGACCACCGCGGCGGGCTCGTCCAGGACCACGTAGTCGTACTCGAGACCCTTGGCGAGCGAGGCCGGGACCAGGGTCAGCCGAGTCTCCGCGCTGGTCTCGGTGCCGGGGTCGAGGAACGGCAGTCCGGCCTCGGTCAGGGCCTCGGCCAGCAGCGGGATCCGGTCGTCGGCCGCGATCAGTGCGGTGGAGCCCTCACGGGCGAGGGCCTTGCGGCAGCTCTCGATCACGGCCTCGGTCAGCCCGTCCGGCCCGTCGAGGACGCGGTCGATCGCCAGCGAGCCGGGGGTGTCGCGGATCGAGGTGGCCGGCGCCAGCCCGGGGGCGATCGCGGGAAGCAGCCGGGAGGCGTAGGCGATGACCTCCTCGGGCACCCGGAAGCCGGTGGTGAGCTCCTCGACGTGCGCGGTGGACTTGCCGAGGTGCTGCAGGGCCTCGGGCCAACTGCCGGTCGCCCAGGGGGTGGTGCCCTGGGCGAGGTCGCCGAGGATGGTCGCGGAGCCGGTGGAGCAGCGGCGGCCGACGGCCCGGTACTGCATGGGGGAGAGGTCCTGCGCCTCGTCCAGCACCACGTGCCCGAGCGAGGGCGTGCGCTGCACCAGGTCGGCCGCCTCGTCGACGAGTACGGCGTCGGCCGGGGTCCAGGGGGCGGTCTTCAGGGACCGGCCGGGCTTGGTCCACCGGATCGCGGCCTGCTCCTCGGCGTCCAGGATCCCCTCCGCGCACTCGGCCAGGAACTCGGCGTCGGTGAGCAGCCGGTGCACCAGCTTGGCCGGGTCGACCGGCGGCCAGCACTGCTTGACCACCGCCTTGACCGCCGAGTTGCGGGCGACCGCGTCCTGCACCCGGTCGTCGGGGGCCTCACCGCCCTGTTCCATCTTCAGCAGGACGGCGTGCGCGATGCGCTGCGGCAGCGCCTCCCCGGCCGCGCCGTAGCGGACGTCCCGGTCCTTCAACTCCTCGATGATCTCGACCAGTTCGTACGCCGGAACGCGCCAGCGGCGCGATCCCCGGATCACCACGCAGGGTTCGGTGGGCAGGCTGATCCCGGACCGCACGGCGCGGCGCAGCACCTCGGCCATCCGGGCGTCGCCCTTGACGGTGGCGGCCTCGGCGGTGTCGGCGCCGCGGACCTCGACGTGGCCGACCAGCTCCTGGACGGTGGCCTGGGCCACGTCCAACTCGCCGAGAGCGGGCAGGACCTGCTCGATGTAGTGGAGGAAGGAGCGGTTCGGGCCGATCACCAGGGTGCCGGTGCGGGCGAGCCGCTCGCGGTGCGCGTAGAGCAGGTAGGCGACTCGGTGCAGGCCGACCGCGGTCTTCCCGGTGCCGGGGGCGCCCTGGACGCAGACGGTGCCGGAGATGTCGGCGCGGACGATCTCGTCCTGCTCGGGCTGGATGGTGGCGACGATGTCGCGCATCGGGCCGACGCGGGGCTTCTCGATCTCGGCCGCGAGCAGCGCGGAGCGGGTGTCCGACTCGGCGGGGTCGGTGAGGTTCTCGTCCTCGTACGCGGTCAACTCGCCGCCGGTGTAGCCGAACCGGCGGCGGCGTTCGACGTCCATCGGGTCGTTGCGGCTGGCCCGGTAGAACGGCTGGGAGACCGGTGCGCGCCAGTCGATCACCATCGGGTCGCCGTCCGAGTCGTGCACGTGCCGGCGGCCGATGTAGAACCGCTCGCCCGCCCGTCGCCCACCACCGTCCTTGCTAGACGCGCTTCGCGCACCCCCTCCCGCGCCCTCGGCCAGGTCTCCCTCCTCGCCCGCCTTCGGCGAGGAGGGGCCCCCGCTGATGGCGTGCAGGTAGTCCAGCCGGCCGAAGAACAGCGGGGTGTGGGCGAGGTCGGCCAGCGCCGCGATGCGCTGCTCGATCTGGTTCTGCAGGACGGCGGCGGAGACCCAGGTGCCCGTGACGTCGCGCAGGTCGAGGGACTCGACGTCCTCGCGCATGGCCTTCAACGCGGCTCTGGAGGCGGCCAGATGGTCGCGCTCGCGCTGCAGGGGGTCGGTGGCCAAGTGGTCGGTGGGGGCGTGCACAGCGAACCTTCCCGGCCGCCCTCGCGATGGGGCGGCGGACTCGTCGTAGCTCACAGTGAAGGACGCGACCGGTTGCCGACCGGCCGGGGCCTCCCACGGCTGCCGACGGTTGGCACCACGGTTCGGGAGGGGCAAGACCGGAGATCTTAGACCGCCGCAGAGCCCGGCGCTAATCGTTTTCTCAGGGTTCACGTACGCCTTGACGTAGGGGTGCCGTACACCTGGAGAAGGACCCGGGGCCCGGTCATCGCGCCCTTCGGGCTGACGACCGGGCGGTGGCACGGGGCCTAACGTCGAGGGCGTGAACAGCGAACGCATCAAGCAGCACCGACCCGGCCGAGGTGCCGCCGGCGACAGCCGCCGCCGCGGCCCGATGACCCAGGCCGTCCGTACCGTGGGGATCCTGCTCGACACCGCCGCGCGAGTGGTTTTCCTCGGGCGCGACGGCGTCAAGCTCTGACGGCCGGCCGCATCATGACCGGCCGTCACCCGCTCACACGTCGTCGGCGTCGATGATCCGGTACGCGTAGCCCTGCTCGGCCAGGAAGCGCTGCCGGTGGGCGGCGAAGTCCTGGTCCACGGTGTCGCGGGCCACCACCGAGTAGAAGTGCGCCGCGTGGCCGTCCGCCTTGGGCCGCAGCACCCGGCCGAGGCGCTGGGCCTCCTCCTGGCGGGAGCCGAAGGTGCCGGAGACCTGGACGGCGACGGTCGCCTCCGGGAGGTCGATGGAGAAGTTGGCCACCTTGGAGACCACCAGCACGCTGATCTCCTTGTTCCGGAACGCGTCGAAGAGCTTCTCGCGCTGGGCGTTGCTGGTCTCGCCCTTGATCACGGGTGCGCCGAGCACCTCGCCCAACTCGTCGAGCTGGTCGATGTACTGACCGATGATCAGCGTCTGGTCGCCCTTGTGCTTCCTGACCAGGGCCTCCACCACCCGGCGCTTGGTCGCCGTGGTCGAGCAGAAGCGGTAGCGCTCCTCGGGTTCGGCGGTGGCGTACGCGAGGCGCTCGGAGTCGGTGAGGGTGACCCGGACCTCGCAGCAGTCGGCCGGTGCGATGTAGCCCTGGGCCTCGATCTCCTTCCACGGGGCGTCGAAGCGCTTGGGCCCGATCAGCGAGAAGACGTCGCCCTCGCGGCCGTCCTCGCGGACCAAGGTCGCGGTCAGCCCGAGCCGCCGCCTGGCCTGCAGGTCGGCGGTGAACTTGAAGACCGGTGCGGGCAGCAGGTGCACCTCGTCGTAGACCACCAGGCCCCAGTTGCGGGCGTCGAACAGCTCCAGGTGCGGGTAGACGCCCTTCCGCTTGGTGGTCATCACCTGGTAGGTGGCGATGGTGACCGGGCGGATCTCCTTGCGGGTGCCGCTGTACTCGCCGATCTCGTCCTCGGTCAGCGAGGTCCGCTTCACCAGCTCGTGCTTCCACTGCCGGGCCGAGACGGTGTTGGTGACCAGGATCAGCGTGGTCGACTTGGCCTCGGCCATCGCCGCCGCGCCGACCAGGGTCTTGCCCGCGCCGCAGGGCAGGACGACCACACCGCTGCCGCCGTGCCAGAAGCCCTCGACGGCCTGCTTCTGGTACGGGCGCAGCGCCCAGCCGTCCTCCTCCAGGTGGATCGGGTGCGCCTCGCCGTCCACGTACCCGGCGTGGTCCTCGGCCGGCCAGCCGAGCTTGAGCAGCACCTGCTTGACCTGGCCGCGCTCGGACGGGTGCACGACCACGGTGTCGGCGTCGACCCGGGCACCGACCAGCGGGGCGATCCGCTTGGAACGCAGCACCTCCTCCAGCACCGGCCGGTCGGTGGTGGTGAGCACCAGGCCGTGCACCGGGTGCTTGGTGAGCTGGAGGCGGCCGTAGCGGGCCATGGTCTCGGCGACGTCCACCAGCAGCGCGTGCGGCACCGGGTAGCGGGAGTAGTTCACCAGGGCGTCCACGACCTGCTCGGCGTCGTGTCCGGCGGCGCGGGCGTTCCACAGGCCGAGCGGGGTGACCCGGTAGGTGTGCACATGCTCGGGGGCGCGCTCCAGCTCGGCGAAGGGCGCGATCGCCCGGCGGCAGTCGGCGGCCTTCGGGTGGTCGATCTCCAGCAGCAGCGTCTTGTCGCTCTGGACGATCAAGCAGGACACACATACCTCCACGATTAGGATCGTCAGGGTGACAGAGACCACAACTGCCACTGCTCGGGCCCTGCCCCGGGCCCGGCGCCGGAAGGGCGTTCCGGCCAACGCGCCTGGAATGCGCGCTGCTATCTATGTTCGCCTATCGCGTGAAACGGAGGAGAGCACTTCCCCGGAACGCCAGCGAGCGGCCTGTGAGGCGCTGTGTACGGCGCGCGGATGGACCGTCGTAGCGGTCGAGGAAGACATCGACGTTTCCGGCTTCTCGCGCGGGCTAGAGCGTCCGGGGCTCCAGCGGGTTCTGTCGAGGCTACCCGAGCTCGACGTGATCGTGTTCTTCAAGATCGACCGACTTGCGCGCTCCACCGTGGACTTCGCCGAGATCATGCGGATCACAGAGGCGCAGGGCGTAGCACTTGCGTCGGCCACCGAGCCGCTGGACCTCACGTCGTCCATGGGGCGCGCCATGGCGAAGGTCATCGCGGTCTTCGCCGAGTTGGAGTCCGACACCATCGGTATGCGGGTCTCCAGCGCTCACGAGCACCTGCGCCGTGAAGGCCGCTACACCGGGGGACGAGTCCCGTACGGGTACCGCGTCGTCCCGAACCCGGATGGCGCGGGCAAGGTGCTGGAGGTCAACCCGGAGGAAGCGAAGACGATTCACACGATCGTGGAACGGGTGCTTGCGAGGGATTCGCTGATGACCATCGCGGCGGACCTGAGCAAGGGAAACGTGCCCTCTCCCGGTCACTCTTCGCGGCAGACAACCGGGAAGCGCAGCGATTCGAAGAAGTGGTACACGACCACCCTTCGTAGCCTGCTCACCAACCCGCAGTTGCTGGGCCAGGTCATCGAGGACGGCAAGCCCATCCTGCGCACGGACGGCTTGCCGCTGGTCAACCGCACGCCGATCTTGGACATGGACACCTGGCAGGCCCTCCAGGACGAGTTGGAGCGGCGCACCAACCCCGGTGACCGGCGGCGAGAGGGCACGTCGTTGTTGCGTGGCATTGCGCACTGCGCGCTCTGCGGCTTCCGCATGTACACCTACGTGGCCAAGGGGCGGACCCGGTACCGATGCATCGGTCGGTTGAAGAAGCGGCAGGGTGGTGAGCCGATCGACTGCTATGGCGTGAGCATCGCCGGTGAGGCGATGGAGGCGTATGTGAAGTCGAAGTTCCTCAAGGCGTTCGGTCGGCTCCCTGTGGTGCGGATGGTCGAACAGGCCGGCGAGGACTTGAGGCCGCAGATCAGGCAGGCGAAGGAAGCGCTGAGCGACCTTGAGAAGGACCGGTACGACCGTGGCCTGTTCAAGGGCGAGGACGGCGCGAACCGCTTCGCTGCGCAGTACGCCAAGCTCGAAGAGCGCATTGCCTCGCTGGAGGAGAAGCAGCGCGAAGCCAAGCCTGCCGGGGTGGTTGGGGTACCGACAGGCAAGACGTTCGTGCAGCACTGGGAGGCAGCCGACACGGCGGGCAAGCGTGATCTGCTACTTGAGGCGGGCGCGTACGTCGAGGTTTCCCCGGCCACGAAGAGCGGTCGCACGCTGGACACGTCTCGGCTGGCCGTCTACCTCGGCGAGGACGGGAAGATCCGGTGTGCCGACGCAGACGGTAAGGATGTTGAGCAGGTGATCCGAGAGTTTGTAGTGCGTGAGGCGGAGGCGTATTAGCCGCCCGTAGCAGCGCCACCAGCCCCCGTCTGGCCCACCGGCCCGGCGGGGGCTTCTTCGTGCCGCAGGCAGCAGCAGAGGGCTTCGGCTGGCGGGAACGCCCTGCGCTCTCCCGTAACTGAGCCACGGCTCGCCCATCCCCGGCACTTCCGCGCTGTCGTCTCATAGGGCGACCTTCATTCCGGACGAAGACGCCTGGCTGTTCGACTCGCGCGTGATCGCGCTGCTGCACTTCGACGCTGCCGACGACCTGACCAGCGTGGAGCTGATCACCGACCCGGTACAGGTGGCCCGCGCCTGCCAGGTTCGCGACGCTGCTTGGCATTTTGCCGTCCCGCACCGGGCGTTCAGCGCTGAGGTACCGTCCGGCGTGTGAGTACCGACTTCCAACAGGCCCGAATCGCCCTCGGTCTGCGGCTTCGTGAGCTGCGCACCGAGGGCGGTCTTACGGGTCGGCAGCTGGCCGAGCGCTTGGGCTGGACACAGTCCAAGGTCAGCAAGCTGGAGACCGGCAGGCAGACGGCCACTCATGATGACCTCAAGGCGTGGGCAGAAGGTGTCGAACAGCCGCACACCGAAGGTGAGTTGGCGGCTCGGCTGCGGGTCCTCGAATCGCACTCCCGCTCCTGGCGTAGGCAGCTTGCCGCTGGGCATCGACCGGTGCAGGACACCCTGACGGTTGAGTACGAGCGCTCGACCGTGCTCCGAGCATGGGAAGGCTCCATGGTCGTCGGAATGCTCCAGACGGCCGACTACGCCCGGCATGTGTTCAGCGCCTACGTCGAACTTCACCAGTCGCCACGCGATGTAGAGGACGCCGTACGGGCTCGTGTCCGGCGGCAAGAGAATCTGTACCAACCGGGCAAGCGGTACCACATCGTCATGTGGGAAGCCGCACTTCGCGCTCTGATCTGCCCGCCGGCCGTGATGGCTGCGCAGCTTGACCGACTCAGTGGCGTGGTCGGGCTGGACACTGTGTCCCTGGGCATCGTGCCGCTCGGCGCATCGCTCAAGCTGCCACCTGCTAACGGGTTTTGGATTTATGACGAGCGGCTTGTGATCGCTGAGGACTGGCATGCCGAGCTCTGGCTGGAGGACGCCGACAACGTGGCGCTGTACCTCCGCACCTGGGACACGCTTGCCGCCTCAGCGGTCTACGGTCCTGACGCCCACCGGGTCATCACTCGCTGCCGGAGAGCGCTCGGCGCGATCTGAGAATCCTGGCGAAGCCCTGTCGCCGGCGTTCGAATATCCGAGAATCGCACTCCTTCCGGCGAATCACAGACGCTTAACGTGCTGGTCAAAGGCCGATCGGCATGGGAGCTAAGCGATGACCAACAGTCCACCGGCGCTGACCGCTGATCCGTACCGTGCTGCGATCTCCGCTGTGGACCAGCGGCAGAACGGACGACGCCCCCGGCGGACCGTCAGCGCGGCCGAGATGGCTGCCATCCAAGCGGAGTACGACCCGCTGTACTTCGACAAGTTGCGGGGTGGCGGCCGTGGCACGCTCAAGGATTGGGCGTTTTGCGAGTGCGGCAGCGAGAAGTGCCCGGACAGGGGGAAGGCCGACGGCAGCGACCTTGGCGCCGTATTCCGCCGCCCTGCCCCTCTGGCGGTGAACGATGCCGCCTAGGAAGACCAAGTCGCCAGCGTGCATCAGGTGCGCCGAGCTCGACGCCCGGGAACGCAAGGCGCGAGCAACGTTCGACCGGTCGGCCGAGACCGATGTCCGGGTCCTGCGGGGCTACCACGCGCCCGAATGCGAGGTGCAGCGTGCGCAATGACTTCGAGGATGACCAGCACGACCAGGAGCAGCCCCAGCAGCCCGCTGACGCCCCGCTGGAGCCGGTGCCGGAGTCGGACACCATGCGCCAGCTCAGAGAGGCCGCACGAGTCGCCAACGCCCGTTCCCGGCAAGACTTCTACGTCTCGGAGGCGCCGCGATGGCCGTAAGGCGCAACAGGCCGCAGAGCGGCTATCACGACCACATCGACGGCCATCCGCCACGGGACCCGTACATGCCCGCCGACCCTGCGGAGCAGCCTGCCACCGAGCCAGACACGGGGGAGGAACAGTGAGCGCCGACGTGGCCGTGAAGACCCCTGATCTCATCGTGAAGCGTCGCCGGTACTTCCGGTTCACGGACTGGACGATCCGGCGCGTCAGCGAGGACGAGTCACCGACGCGGCACCAGTTCGTGTGTCTCGGTGAGGCTGAGGACGGCACCCCGTGCGGCGCTGTCGGTCCGGTCTCCGAGGACTTCGAGGAGGCGCAGCGCTGGCCCTTCGAGCACGCCCGGGAAGAGCCGACGCACCGCAGCATGGCGCACGTGCCGGTGATCCCGTGGAACCTCTCGCCGAAGGAGGAACCAGCGTGAGTACCTGGCTGTGGTTCGGGCTCTGCGCCGTCCTGCTGATCGTCGGCGGGATCGACTTCGAAGGGGCCGAGGAAGCCCCGGGACGGCTCTGGTGGGTCCGTGTCGGCCAGCGGCGAACCGTTGAGGTCTGGCGGCGTGGGCTCGGTGTGCACGCCGTGATCACTGACCAGCAGTAGCCGTCCCTGAGCACCCGTGCCGGGAGCGGAATGGGTTCTCCTTTCGGCACGGGCCCACAGCCCCTTCATGCGCTTCCCCCGTGGCGCGTGGGCGGGGCCGTTCCGGCGGATGGCCGCCGCGCTGCAGTTTTGCTGACGCCGCCTGAGGGGAAACCTCCGTAGGTCCGGTCGCAGACTTTCCAGTGTCCCGCACTCGGCCCAGAGCACGTGACCCGTGCCGCGGGTCCCCGTTGAGCCGGGCATGAAGACGCCGAAGCGGGTTCTCTCCGCCGTTGTCCTGTCCGGTGCCGCCTTCGCGGCCTCCGCCACCCCCGCGCACGCCCTGGCCGGGCTCGGCGAGACCGGTGGGCCCTTCACCTTCGTCGGGCTGGAGGCGGCCAGCCTGATCAGTGGCCAGGACCTCTCGCTGCCGGACACCAACAAGATCGTCCAGCAGGCCAAGGAGCAGCACGCCAAGGAGATGGCGGCCAAGGAGCAGCAGAAGCCGCACTGAGCGCCCGCGCCCGCGCCCGCGCCCGCCCGCGCGCCCGCGCGCCCGCGCGCCCCGGCCCCGCGGCTGGTCAGTCGGAGTCGTCCACCTCGGCGACGCCGGTGATGCGGTGCAGGGCGAAGGTGCGTACCTCGTCCGTGAGGTGGTCGTACGCCGTCACGAAGCCGCCCTCGACCTTGACCGGGTCGACGACGCGCTGCGAGGCCAGCCCCTCCACGTTGACGTAGCCGATCCACATCCGCTCGCCGAGCAGGACGGCCGTCTGCAGGGCGGCGAGCGTGTCGGCGGCGGCGGTGCGGGGGAGCTGCCGCAGGTCGGTACGGGCCGGTCCGGTCTGCTGCGGTGTGGCCGCGGGGCCGGCCACCGTCTCCTTGCGGACGGCGGTGGCCGCCCGGTCGCCCGCGCGCACCGCCTTGACCGCGGCGCCCAGCAGGACGTCGTCCGGGCGCGGCGGCCCGTCGGGGAAGGGTGCGGGGGTGGTCCGGGGCGGGGAGCGGTGGCTGTCGGGGCGGGTGATCAGCACATCGCCCTCGGCGGACTCGGCGGCCGGTGCGAAGCCCATGCCGCGCAGCACCGCGAGCAGGGTCTCGGGCGGTGCCTGGGCGGCCAGCACGGTCGGCGCGAGCAGCCTCAGCCGCAGCTCGGCGGCCCTCCGGTCGGCGAGCACCTCGGCCAGCAGAGCGGTGTCGTCGCAGCGCAGGTACGAGGAGGCGGCGCCGACCCGCAGCACGCCGTGCCTGCGGGCGACGTCGTCGATCAGGTAGGTCAGCGGCTGCGGGACGCCGGTCCTGGAGTGCTGCTCCAGGAAGGCGTGCAGGTCGGAGGCGGTACGCCCGGCGTCCAGCGCGCGGCGCACCGACTCGGTGGTGAAGCGGTAGACCGTGGCGCCGCCCTTGGACTCGATGTCCGCGCAGAGTGCCAGCGCCTGGGCGAGCGGGGTGAGCAGCGGCCCTGGCGCGATCGCGGTGAGGTCGGGCTGCAGGATCACGTGGTCGAGCGGCTGCGGCAGCAGCGGCCCGAGCACGGGTGCCGGGTCGCCGCAGGCCAGCAGCGTACGGGCCGGCGCGGCGAGTGCACCCCGGCCGGTGAGGCCGAGCATCTCGGCCTCCTCCAGGGTGAAGTCGACCAGGTGGTCCCGCAGTTCGCGGTCGTCCTGCTGGACGGGGCCGCCGCGCAGCGGGCGCTGCCAGCGCAGTACGGGCAGCAGCGCACCGGCGCCGGCGGTGCCGCCGGGCGGCAGCGAGGCCAGTAGGGCGAGGGCGTCGCGGCGGACGGACGGGGCGAGGGTGCGGTCCAGCTCGGGGCCGAGGGCGGCCCGGATCCTGCCCTTGCCGTCGGGGGTGCCGGCGAGCCGGCCCACCCGGGTGGTGGCGAGCCAGCTGCGGGCGAGCAGCGCCCAGCGTTCGGCGATCGGCTGCTGCAGCCAGGTGTCGTACGCCGGAGTGGGCGCCCAGCGTTCGTCCACCTCACCGTCGGGGGCCAGCAGGCCTGCGGCGTAGGCGAGTTCGAGCCAGAAGGCGGCGGTGGGCTCGGGACACTCCAGGGTGAGCGCGGTCCGCCTGAGGTCGCGCACGCCGAGCCCACCGGCCCGCAGGTTCGCGGGGGGTTGCAGGCCCCAGGCCTCCAGCAGCTCCTCGACGGTGCGGACGGCGGTGTACGCCTGCCCGGCGGCGGCGCTGTCCACGGCCTGCGGATCGCGCTCGGGGCCCGGTACCAGCGCCGGTGCGAGGGGCTCGACGGCGCGGTGGCTGCGGCCGCCTCGCAGGTGCAGCGCCAGCTCGCGGGGGAGCACGACCGAACCGGGGCTGGACGGCAGCAGCAGGCCGCGCGCCAGCAGCCATTCGACCGGGCTGCGGGCCTCCTCGGCGGTCACCGGGCGGGCGGCGTCGGGGACGGTGCCGGTGGGCGGGCCCCAGACCAGTTTCTCCAGCAGCGCGAGCGAGGCCTCGGGGGCCTCGGCGAGCAGCGCGGCGCAGCGCTTGCGATCGGCGAGCAGCCCGCCGAGCGCGGCGACGGCGGTGACCGGATCCGGGGTCGGCGACAGCCCGGCGCCGGCCAGCAGTTGCTGCAGCCGGGCCGGGGACATGCCGGCCGTCGCCTCGGCGAAGGTGGGGCCGAGGCCGGTGCGGCCCGGGTTGTTGGCGCTGGGCGCGAGCGCCTCGCGGACGGCGATCACCAGGCGCAGCGCGGAGTCCGGGCCCCAGAGCAGGGCCTGGCCGCGGAGGGTGGCCAGTGCGGTCGGCAGGGCGGCGGTGACGGCGGCGCGGTCGGCCGCTGCGGCCCCCGGGTGCGGTCCGACCCGGGCGGGACCGGCCAGCAGGTTGCGGACGGTGGCCTCGGAACTGCCCTCGGGAGCGGCCGCCAGGGCCTCGGCGACCTGCAGGGTGAAACGGTCCAGTCGTTCCAGCGCGCGCAGCGCGGAGGCCCGGCTGGAGAGCCGGGCGGCCAGCTGGGACAGGTCGCTCGGCACCGGGTTCAGCACGTCGGGGCGGGTCCGCAGCAGCTCGGCCAGCGCCTCGTCGCTGCGGGCGCGCAGTTCCTCGGCGAGCGTACGTGGTGCGGCGACGGTTCGGCCGGGGCGCGGGGCACGCTGCGATGCGGTCATTCGACCCAGCCTAGTCGGCCGTTCTTTGAGTGCACCTCCCCGAGCCGAAGGCATTGACACGATCAGCGGGTGGCGCCTGCGGGCCCCGGGGCCGCGCCTCAGCACCCTGCCGTCGGTCGTGCGCGACTCCCCGGGCCCCCGGGCTGCGACTTCGCGCCGGCGGGATCGGCGCGGCGCGGGTGCCCGCCGCTTTCGCGTAGCTCCCCGGGCCCCTGCGGCGCACCTTCCCGTGGAGGTTCCTGGCGCCCCTGACGGTGCGGGGCTCGCGTGGGTACTCAGGGAGTGGGTACCGTCGGCGGTCGGCGGCACGGCTACACGAGGCGGGGTGGCGGGGCGATGGCGGACGAGCACGAGGGTGGCCGCTCGGGCGGTGAGTGGTGGCGGGTGGACAGGCCGCGGCGGGTCCTCGGACCGCCGGGCGGTGCCGCACCCGAGGAGAGCGTGTACACGCCCGAGGGGCCGGCGGACTCCCCGCCCGCTGCGGCGCAGGCCGGGCCCGCCCCGGCGGTGGGCGCACCCGCGGGGGCCCCGCGCCCCAGACGGGTCGTGCCCGGCCCAGGACCGAGCGCCGCCGACTTCCCCGGCTGGGACAGCGTCACCTTCGACTTCGGCGGCGCCGAGCCCGCGGCCGCGCCCGCCGTGCCGGAGCCGCGCAAGGACCAGGCCGAGGCCGCGGCGCCCGCCGCTGGCGACACCCCGGCCACTCCCACGGGGAAGCCGCCGCGCGCCGCCGGCCTGCTGGCCGGCCGCCGTCCGTCGCCGTTGTTGCTGATCGCCGCGGTGGTGCTGCTCGCCGGGGCGCTGACCGGGCAGATCCTGATCATGCTGGTCGGCTGGGCCGCCGCCTACCTCTCCGCCAGGCTGGGCGATCTCACCAAGAAGTTCGCGGTCTTCGGCATCCCGATGGCCACCATGACGGCCACGACGGTCTGGTACTGGGGCCGGGCGAAGGGACGTTGGGGCTCCCCGGTGGCCCCGGACCAGTTCAACCACGCGGCCCTGACGGCCGCGCCGACCGTGCTGCGGCTGGCGGCGGTCCTCTCGGCGCTCTTCCTGCTGGTCGTCAACCTCCGTCGCAGCCCGAAGGGTTGAGCGGATCACCCACCGAGGAGGTGCTGGAGTTCGGCGAGCACGAGATTGGCGCCGGTGTAGCCGATCCCCTCGAACCAGAGCTGGTCGTCCACCGGGAAGACCCGGTGCGCCTTGACCGCGCCCAGCGCCTGCCAGCCGCTGCCGGCCAGTACGGCGGCGGTGGCGGCCTTCGCCGGATCGCCGTAGGTGGAGTAGAGCAGCACGTCGCCGTCGGCCTTGGCGATCTGCTCGGGCGGCACCTCGACGTCGAACTGGTCGACGTTCTGCGGGTCGGGCCGCGCGAGGCCGAGGTCGGTGAGCAGCGTGCCGATGAAGTTCTGTCTGCCGTACAGCCGTACGTTCGGTGAGCCTTCGATGAAGCGGACGACGCTGACCCGCTTCCCGGCGGACCCGGCCTCGGCGATGGCCTGCGAGGTCTGGGTGAGGTGCCGCCCGTACGCGGTGACGACCGCGGCGGCCTGCTCCTGCCGGCCGAGGGCCTGGGCGTGCAGCTGGAAGTCGGCCTTCCACGGGTAGCCGGTGGTCTGGGTGAGGACGGTGGGGGCGATCCGGCTCAGGGCGTCGTAGCGGGTGCCGTCGCGGGTCTGGTTGCTGAGAATCAACTGGGGGTCGAGTGCGGAGATCCTGGCAAGGTCGGGGTTGCCGACGGTGCCGACGGAGGCGATCTTCGCGAGCCAGGAGGGGGGCCAGTAGCTCGGCAGGCCGCGGTCGGCGGGGGCGCGGGCGGCGCCGACGGGGGTGATGCCGAGGGTGATCGCCGAGTCGAGCTCGGCGGTGTCCAGGGTGACCACCCGGACCGGCGACCCGGGCACCACCACCGTGCCGGTGGCGGCGGTGACGGTGGTGCTGGGCAGCGGTCTCGGACTCGGCGGCCCGGTCTCGGGGGCGGTGGGCGACTGCGTGGCGGGCAGGCCGGGCGAGGAGCCGCCGCCGTGGCTGCCGCCGGGCGAGGAGCTGCATCCGGCCAGGGCTTGCGAGCCGAGCGCGGCCAGCCCGAGCAGGGCGCTGCGGCGGGAGACCTGACGCGGCATCGGGCCCTCCTCGCATGGCCGTGATCGCGGACGTGCGGCCGTGGACGGGCGATCGCGAACGGGGCCGCCCACCCAGTATGTCGGAATTGTCGTAGTAATCGGTGCCGGGCTGCCCGGGGGACGCCCGGGCGTCGCCGTCCGGAGTCCGGCGGGCGGTCCGTTCACCCGGCGGATCCGGGGCGGCCGGATCGCCCGCATACCCTGGACTCCATGGCTCTCACCGTCGGCTTCGACCTCGACATGACACTGCTCGACACCCGACCCGGCATCAAAGCGGCCTACCAGGCCCTCTCCGCCGCCACCGGCACCTGGATCGACAGCGACCTGGTGGTCACCCGGCTCGGCCCGCCGCTCGAGCGCGAGCTGGCGAACTGGTTCCCGGTCGAGCACGTGGCCGAGATGGCGGCCCGCTACCGCTCCCTCTACCCCGAGCACGCGCTGCCGGGCACCGTGGTGCTGCCCGGAGCCCGCGAGTCGATCGACGCGGTCCGTGCCCGGGGCGGCCGGGTGGCCGTGATCACCGGCAAGTACGAGCCGAACGCCCGCCTCCAGCTGGACCACGTCGGTCTCGCCCCGGACATCGTGGTCGGCGACACCTGGGCCGAGGGCAAGGGCGACGCGCTGCGGGAACACGGCGCGTCCGTGTACGTCGGCGACCACCTGGGTGACATCCGCGGTGCGCGGGCCGCCGACGCGGTCGCGGTCGGCGTGGCCACCGGGCCGTACGGCGCGGCGGAACTGCGCGAGGCGGGGGCGGACGTGGTGCTCGGAGACCTGACGGAGTTCCCGGTCTGGCTGGAGTCCTACCACTGAGGCCGCCGGCCGCCCGGGGCGCGGGCCATCGCGCCCCGGCGCGCCGCCCGGGCAGTCAGGCGGCCGCGCGGCGGCGCTGGGCGCGGGCCGAGCGCAGCAGCCCGCAGAGCGCGAGCAGGAAGCCGGCCGGCATCAGCATGCAGACCCAGTACGCGATGCTCGGGAACCGCGGCAGGCCGAAGAAGAGCGGGACGAAGGTCGCGATGGTGGCGATCGACCCCGCGAGGAAGACGATCGTGCCGGCCCGGACCAGTCCGTCGCCGGGGCTCTTGGTGCTGCTCATGCCCGCTCCTCCAGCTGGTGCGGTTCTGGTCGACGGCGTCGACGCGGTATCGACGGTTCAGTCTGGCAGACCCGACGCACCCCCGCCGATCGACGGGGGTAGGCTCACCCCTGGCGCTCAGGTCTCCCAGGGAACTCTCAGGCACCCTAGGAGGATGCCGGTCTTCCGACGGGAGTCTCCCCGAGCGAAGGCCGGTGCCGATGAGGCAACGGGAAGCATGGCCAACGGTGGAGCCTGGCCAAAGGTGGAGCAGGGGCGTAACGACGCATGGGTCTGACCAGTCACAAGGTGCTGGCGCTGTCCGCGCTGATCTCGGTACTGATGGTCGCCGGCACCGTCTGGGTGTGGCCGAGGCTCGCCAAGCGTTCCGTGGTGGCGGTCCTGGGGCGGCTCGGCACGATCGTGGGCACGCAGTTCGCGGTGATGTGCACGCTCGGTCTTGCGGCCAACAACTACTTCGCCTTCTACAGCAGCTGGGCCGACCTGCTGGGTACCGGCAACCAGGGCCCGGTGACGATCCAGAGCGCGCTCGGCAAGGACCACCCGGGCGTGCAGCAGATCTCCACCGAGAACGTGCGCGGCGCCAACACCGTCGGCCGTGACCCGGCCGTGGTCGGCAAGCTGGAGAAGATCCGCATACCGGGCGCCACCACCAAGCTGTCCACCGAGGGCTACGTCTACCTGCCGCCGCAGTACTTCCAGCCGGACTTCAAGGACAAGAAGTTCCCGGCGGCGATCGCGATCACCGGGTTCCCCGGCGACGCCAAGAACCTGATCACCAAGCTGAACTACCCCTCCACCGAGCTGCAGCTGATCAAGGAGGGCAAGACCAGCCCGACCGTCCTGATCATGATGCGCCCGTCCCCGGCGATGCCGCGCGACACCGAGTGCGAGGACATCCCGGACAGCACGCAGTCCGAGACGTACTTCGCCAAGGACGTCCCGCAGGCCATCCGCGACTCGTACCGGGTCGCCGAGGGGCCCGGCAGCCTCGGGGTGATCGGCAACTCCACCGGCGGCTACTGCGCGCTCAAGCTGGCGATGAAGCACCCGGACGTCTTCTCCGCCGCCGTCTCGCTCTCCGGCTACTACAAGGCCGCCGAGGACGCCACCACCGGTGACCTGTTCGCGGGCAGCGAGGACCGCCGCAACGAGGCCAACCTGGACTGGCGCCTGGCCCACCTGCCCAAGCCGAAGGTCTCGCTGCTGGTCGGCGGGCCCAAGCAGGGCGACGGGAAGTACTACGCGGACACCAAGAAGTTCATCAAGGCCACCAAGGGCAGCGACACCAAGGTCGCCTCGATCACCCTGGACACCGGCGGCCACAACTTCAACACCTGGAACCAGATGCTCCCGGCCTCGCTCGGCTGGCTGGGGCAGCACCTCAACGCCCCGTCCGCGGCCCCCGGCGGCACCCCCGCCGCGGCCCCCGGCGGCAGCCCCGCCTGAGGTCCCACCCGCGACACTCCGGTGGGTTCCGGCGTCCGGACGTCCCCGTCACTGCATGCAGTTCCTCGGGAACTGGGAGTTTTGGACTCCCGTTGACCAGGGTATGCAGCCAACGCACGGGGCCGTCCGGACGCCCCGCTTTCCCGACGGGGGTGTGAGCCATGGACAGCGCTGTGCCGCGCCCCGGCCGCGCCAAGCCCGGGGCGGCGGCCGATGCCTCAGCGGCGCACGCACCATCGGCGCCCGGATCCCCCTCGCGGGACCCCAGGCGACTGCCTGGCCCGCGGTGAGCGGTTGAACCGCTAACGGATCACTAGTCTGCAGAACGAGCCCGACCCCTCTGTCCATGCGGTCGGCTCGCCGTCCATCCGGCGATCAGCGGCCCTCGCGCCGAGATCGCCCCGCACCCACACCGAGGACTTTTCGAGATGCCCACCGGCCAGGTCAAGTGGTTCAACGAGACGAAGGGTTACGGCTTCCTGTCGCGCGACGACGGCGGGGAGGTCTTCGTCCACACCAAGGCGCTGCCCTCCGGGGTCACCTCGCTCCGGCCCGGTCAGCGGGTCGAGTTCGGTGTCGTCGCCGGCCACCGGGGCGACCAGGCGATGGCCGTCACCCTGCTGGAGGCGCTGCCCTCGGTGGCCGCCGCCCAGCGCCGCAGCGCGGACGACATGGCGCCGATCGTGCAGGATCTGATCACCACGCTGGACGCGGTGCTGCCCGGACTGCAGCGCGGCCGGTACCCCGCGAAGCCCGCGGGGCAGAAGCTCGCGGTGATGCTGCGGGCGGTCGCCGACCAGTTCGACGTCTGAGCGGGCTGACCGCTTCGGGGCGCGGGGAGACCGCCGGACCGGCGGACTCCCCGCGCCCTTCGGGGGCGCGGCCCTGCCGGGCTTAGAAGGCCAGTGCCTCGGGGTCGACCTCCGGCACCAGTCCCTCGGCAGCGGCCCGGGTGAGCAGGCCGCGCACGGCCGCGTGGCCGGCCTCGCCGAGGTCGGCGGTGAACTCGTTGACGTAGAGCGCGATGTGCTGGTCGGCGACGTCCGGGTCCATCTCCTGGGCGTGCGCCAGCACGTACGGGCGGGACGCCGACGGGTCCTGCCAGGCCAGTTCGACCGACGCACGGATCGTCCCGGCCAGCTCGCGCAGCCGCTCGGCGCCGAGCGAGCGCCGGGCGACGATCGCGCCCAGCGGGATCGGCAGACCGGTGTCCTGCTCCCAGGCCTCGCCCATGTCGGCCAGCTTGTGCAGGCCGTACTGCTGGTAGGTGAACCGGGCCTCGTGGATCACCAGGCCGGCGTCCACCCGCCCGTCCCGGACGGCGGGCATGATCTCGTGGAACGGCAGCACCACGATCTCCCCGAAGCCGCCCGGCACCGCCTTGGCGGCCCAGAGCCGGAACAGCAGGTAGGCCGTGGAGCGCTCGCTCGGCACCGCGACCCGGCGTCCCGTCAGCTCCGCGCCCGGTTCGCGGGTGAGCACCAGCGGGCCGCAGCCCCGGCCCAGCGCGCCGCCGCAGGGCAGCAGCGCGTACTCGTCCAGCACCCAGGGCAGCTGGCCGTAGCTGATCTTCAGTACGTCCAGTTCGCCGCGCTCGGCGAGGCCGTTGGTGATGTCGATGTCCGCGAAGGTCACCTCGGGGGCAGCCGCTCCGGGGACCAGGCCGTGGGCCCAGGCGTGGAAGACGAAGGTGTCGTTCGGGCAGGGGGAGTAGGCGATCCGCAGCGGCTCAGCCATGTCCGACCTCCTGGAGCAGTTCCGGGTACGGCAGGTGGGCGAAGGCCCGCTCCAGCGCGGCGAGCGCCTCGCCGATCCGCCAGGCGGATCGGTCGCGCGGGCCGACGGCGTTGGAGACCGTCCGCAGTTCGAACACCGGCACCCCGTGCCGGGCGGCGGCCTCGGCGACCCCGAAGCCCTCCATCGCCTCGGCCAGCGCCCGCGGATGGCGGGCGGCCAGCTCGGCAGCCCGCTCGGCGCTGCCGGTGACCGTGGAGACGGTCAGTACGGTGCCGTGCGCGGCGCCCAGCGCTTCGGCGGCGCGGCGGACGGCGGCGGGGGCCGGCGCGTGGCGGACGCTGCCGAAGCCCAGCTCGGCGACGTCCAGGAAGCCGTCGGGGGTCTGCGCGCCCAGGTCGGCGGCCAGGATCTCGTCGGCGACCACCACGGACCCGATCGGCGCGTGCGGGACGAAGCCGCCCGCGATGCCGGCCGAGACCACCAGTTCGTAGCGGTGCAGCCAGGGCAGGCTCGCCGTCGCGGCGGCCACCGCGGCCGGGCCGACACCACCGGCCAGTACGTCCACCGCAACGCCGCAGGCGTGCCGGGCGCGGTGCAGCTCACCGCCGGGGACGACGAGCCGGGTGGCGTCGCTGCCGAGCCCGCGCAGCACGGCCTCGGCCTCGGCGGGTACGGCGGTGACGACGAGCAGCCGGGCGGCCTGCGCCTCCGGGTGCTCGTCGTCGTACGGGCGCGTCATTCGCCGCGTCACTGCGCGGTCGGGACGAAGTCCTTGTTCTTGAGGTCGAAGAACCAGGCGGCGATGATGTCGCCGGTCTTCGCGTCGTTCTCGACCACGGTGACCCGGGTGTTCTCCGAGCTGGTGGAGAGCAGCGCGGAGGCGGGCTGCAGACCGGAGAAGGTCGAGCCGGTGCGCAGCGAGGCGATCTGGGCCTGGCCCTGGCCGCCGTCGGTCGCGGCCCACCAGCCGGTGTCGGCGACGCTCGGGTCCACACCGACGCCGATCCGGTCGGTGCTGGTCACGTCCGAGGTGGGCAGGTTGCCCTCGTCACCGGCCTTCTTGGCGTCGGTCTGGCACTTGGTGATGGCGTCCTTGTTGAGCGGCTTGCCGTCGTTGTAGCAGGTCGGTCCGGCGTGGATGGAGGACCGGCCGACCACCAGGGTGGCCAGCGGGTGCTCGGGCTGGCCCTTGCCGCTGGCGTACGCGACGGAACCGGCGACCGTGCCGGCGCCGATCACGACAACGGCGCCGACGGCGGCGATGACACGGGTGCTGAGGCTCATGGGCACGAATCTACCGGGCAGTGCCGATCAAGGTGCGCGCGGGTGGGCAAGTCTCCCCCGCCCGTGTCATCCGGACCGGCTCGGGGCGCGGGAACCCGCCGGGGTGTCGGCTGGCGCCTCTTCCGGGGGCGTGCGGCCCGGGGGCTCAGGCGACCCGGGGCCGGGCCGCCGGGCCGCGGAGGCCGACCCTGAGCAGGGCCCGTACGGTCCACAGCAGCGCCAGGCCGACCAGCACCGCGGCCACCGAGAGGCCGAGCGCGCCGTCCAGCGGCAGCAGGATGCCGACCGCGCCGCCCGTCACCCAGGACAGCTGGAGCAGCGTCTCCGAGCGGGCGAAGGCCGAGGTCCTGACCGCCTCGGGGACGTCCCGCTGGATCAGGGCGTCCAGGGCCAGCTTGCCGAGCGAGGCGGCCACTCCGGCCGCGCCCGCCACCACGGCGACCGTGGCGAGCCCGTACCAGAGCGCCGCCGCCCCCGCGGCCAGGGTGGCCAGCAGCAGCATCACCGTCGCGGTGACCTCCGAGCCCCTGGTGCGCAGCCAGGAACCGAGCACCGAGCCGAGCGCGTTGCCCGTGCCGGCCGCGGCCGCGACGATGCCGAGGCTGACCGTCGGCGGCAGGTCGCCCACCGGGTCCTCGCGCAGCAGGAAGGCCAGGAACATCACCAGGAAGCCGACCAGGGCGCGCAGCGTCGCCACCACGCGCAGGGCGAGGACCACCGACGGCCCGACGGTGCGCAGGGTCGCCTTCTCCGGCAGCACGGTGATCCCGTCGGGCGGGGCCGGGTACTGGTCGTCGGCGTGCAGCACGGCGCGCTGCTCGCCCTTGGCGGAGTCCACCTCGTGCGGCAGGTGGAAGGCCATCAGGGTGCCGATGACGAAGACCAGGAGGGCTCCGCGCAGCGGCCAGCCGGGCCCGAGCAGGTGCAGCAGTCCGCCGAGGCCGGCCGCGATCCCGGTGGCCAGCAGCCCGGCCAGGGTGACCCGGGAGTTCGCCTTCACCAGGGACAGCCGGGTCGGCAGCAGCCGGGGCACCACCACGCTGCGGACCACCCCGTACGCCTTCGAGGCAACCAGCACGCCGAGGGCCTCCGGATAGAGCGCGAGGCCGCCGTCGGTGACCGTGCCGGCCATGCTCCACGCCAGTACCGCGCGGACCAGCATCGACATCGCCATCGCGGAGCGGCGTCCGTGCGGCATCCGGTCCAGCAGCGGGCCGATCACCGGGGCCAGCACGGCGAAGGGCGCCATGGTGACCAGCAGGTAGAGCGCCACCCGGCCGCGGGCCTCGCCGGTCGGGACCGAGAAGAAGATGGTCGAGGCCAGCGCGACGGTGATCAGCATGTCGCCGAAGGAGTTCAGCGCGTGCAGCTCGATCAGCTTCGCCAGCCCCGACTCGCCCGCGCCCTCGGCGGCGGTCGCGCGGCGGATCCGCCGGCCGGTGCCGTGCACCAGCCTGCCGGTGCGCAACCCGGCGGCGGAGGCGCCGCGGAGCAGTAGGTTGCGGCGTCCGCCGGGGGCCGCGAAGAGGCCGTCCCCGGCGCCGGAGGGCTCGGGCCCGGGAGCCGTTGCGGGCGGGGCGGAGCCGCCCTCCGACTGCGGCGCGGCGCCGTCCGGGGGGACCAGCTGCTGCGGTCGCGGCACGTCGGCCGGCTCCGGGGGGAGTCCTGCCCGCTGGCCGTGCGGTGCGTGCTGCGACGGGGTCTCGTCCGCCACGTACGTCATCCTGCCCGACGAACCCTCACGGCACGAGGGAACCGGTGCCGATCGGCGCGGCTCCGTCAGGACCTCGGCACCGGACTGTCGAAGGGGGTCGACCGGCGGGTAGCCTGCACTTCGCGTGTGCGCAACCCGGTGGGCGGCGCGGCCGGTCCCCATGAGGGTTCCGAGTCGCGCAGAATGGGAGCACGGTACCCAGCGGGGCCGGAACCCGTGGCACGGTCCGGTGGAGGTTCTCGGAGCCTTCTTTCGGGAGCACTTCCCGGAGAGCCCTTCGGGTCCGACCGCGACGGACGGCCGCAGCGGGCGACCGCGCGGAGCGGGCGACGGAACGCTGGCAAGGGACCGACGGCACTGGACCGCCGGCCATGGACCGTAGGCAACAGAACTGGGAGAGAATCGACGCCGTGAGTGCTGCGATGCGAAGCCGTACCCCTGACCGGCTCTGTGCCGAGGCCGTCGAACTCGCCCGCCAGGCCGCCGTCGACAGCGTCGGGGCCGAGCTCGTGGGCGCCCACCTCGGTGCCCAGGCGGACGCCGACCGGGTGGTGACCCACACCTTCGAGTGCCTGGACGCCGCCTACCGCGGCTGGCACTGGGCGGTCACCGTGGCCCGTGCGCCGCGAGCCAAGAACGTCACCCTGGACGAGGTCGTACTGCTGCCCGGCCAGGACGCGGTGCTCGCCCCGCAGTGGGTGCCGTGGAGCGAGCGGCTGCGCCCCGGCGACCTCGGGCCCGGGGACCTGCTGCCGACCGGCGCCGACGACCTGCGCCTGGAACCGGGCTGGACAGGCGAGGACGAGCCCGCCCCCAACTCCGCCGTCGCACTGGCCGCCGAGGAGGACGTGGTGGTCGCCGACGCCGGCGTCCAGCCCGCGCCCGCCCGCGCCCAGATCGGCGCCGTCGCGGAGGAGCTCGGCATGGGCCGGCCCCGAGTGCTGTCCCGGTTCGGGCTGCACCTGGCAGCCGAGCGCTGGGAGACCGCGTACGGTCCGCAGACGCCGATGGCGCAGTCCGCTCCGGCGCACTGCACCAGCTGCGGCTTCCTGGTGCCGATCGGCGGGTCGCTCGGGCAGGCGTTCGGGATCTGCGGCAATGAGTTCGGCCCGGCGGACGGCCAGGTGGTCTCGCTCGCCTACGGCTGCGGGGGCCACTCGGAGGCCGCGGTGCTGCCGGCTCCGCCGGTGCCCTCGGAGCTGATCCTGGACGAGCTGAAGGTGGAGCCGCTCCACCTGCACCCCGACCGCTCCAGCGGCTCGGTGGAGCCCGACGCCCCGGCCGAGGAGCTGGGCCACTCCTGAGCCTCCGGGCCGGGCCGGGTGAGCGGACCGGGCCGTCTGCCTCCGCACGGCTGAGACCGACCGGCACGCGACGCCGCGGGCCCTTATCGCCGGTCGGTCTGAGCCGGCCCGGTGAGCTCCGGCGCGGTACCGGGAGTCTCCGGTCCGCGCGGCTCCCCGTGCCCTGACGTGCCCGCCGGCCCCCGCTCCCGGGGCTGTTCCCCCGTGCCCGAACGGCCCTGCCTCCCCCCTGGTCGGTGGCAGCGGCCCGGGCGAGGGAGAATGCCCACCGTACGCAGGCAGGGTGGAGACGGCGGAAGGCGGCAGGGCCAGTGGAGCCTCGGATCATCGGCAGCGGTACGGACGAGCAGGCCCCCGACGTCTTCGACACGGCCGGGTTGCGCGGTCGGGTCCTGGAGGCGTGGACGGCCGCCCCCGCCCGGTTCCGGGAGGACGCCAACGCGGAGGAGGAACTGGCCCTCGGTGGCTACCGCGACCGGCTGATCGTCGAGTTGGCGCAGAACGCCGCCGACGCCGCCGCGCGGGCCGGCACCGCTCCCGGGCGGCTGCGGCTGACCCTGCGCGGCGGTGTGCTGGCCGCCGCCAACACGGGCGCGCCGCTGGACGCCACCGCGGTGGAGTCGCTCTCCACCCTGCGCGCCTCGGCGAAGCGGGCCGAGGACGGTGCCACGGTGGGCCGGTTCGGTGTCGGCTTCTCCGCCGTGCTGGCGGTCACCGACGAGCCCGCCGTGCTGAGCGCCCACGGCGGGGTGCGCTGGTCGCTGGCCGAGGCGTACGCGCTCACCGAGGCGCGGGAGGAGCTGGCCGAGGAGCTGCGCCGCCGCGAGGGCCACGTGCCGCTGCTGCGGCTGCCGTTCCCGGCCGAGGGCGCCGCGCCCGACGGGTACGACACGGTGGTGGTGCTGCCGCTGCGGGACACCGCCGCCGAGGACCTGACCCGCCGTCTGCTCGCCGAGGTCGACGACGCCCTGCTGCTCACCCTGCCCGGCCTGGCCGAGGTGGTGGTGGAGACCCCGGACGGGATCCGTACGCTCACCCGGACCGCCGCGCCGCAGCGGCCGGACGGCATCACCACCGTCACCATCACCGACAACGGTGCCGAGACCGTCTGGCAGACCGTCACCCTCGCCGGGACCACCGCGCCCGAGCTGCTGGCCGACCGGCCCACCGAGGAACGCGCCCGCCCGTACTGGACGGTGACCTGGGCGGTACCCGTCGCCGGGGACGGCGCGCCGCAGGCGCTGCGCACCCTGCCCGTGGTGCACGCGCCCACCCCGAGCGACGAACCCCTGGGCGTACCGGCCCTGCTGATCGCCGGCTACCCGCTCGACCCCACCCGGCGGCATGTCGCGCCCGGTCCGCTCACCGACTTCCTGACCGAGCGCGCCGCCGACGCGTACGTCGAGCTGCTGCGGGCCCGGGGCGCCGACCTCGGTTCGCTCTCACTGGTGCCGGGCCCGCTCGGGCAGGGTGCGCTGGACAACGCGGTGCGCACGGCGGTCATCGAGCGCCTGCCCGGGACGCCGTTCCTGCCGCACCCGGCGCCGGTGGAGGAGGGCACGCCCGCGCTCCGGCCGCGGGACGCGACGCTGCTGGAGGGCGCTGACCACTCGGTGGTCGAGGCGCTCGCCCCGATCTTCCCCGGGCTGCTCCCGGCCGGGCTCGAACGCCGCACCGAGCTGCGGGTGCTGGGCGTGCGCCGGGTACCGCTGGCCGAGGTGGTCGACCAACTCGGCGGACTGGAGCGGGAGCCCGCCTGGTGGCGCAACCTGTACGCGGCGCTGGCCGGGGCCGACCCGGAGGCGCTCGGCGCGCTGCCGGTCCCGCTCGCCGACGGCCGTACCGTCACCGGTCCGCGGCGGGTCCTGCTGCCCTCCGACGCCGCCGACTGGGCCGGGTACGAGGGTTACCCGGAGACCCTCGCCGAGGCACTGGGGCTGCTCGACCTGCGCCTGGCCCACCCCGACGCCGCCCACCCGCTGCTGGCCAAGCTCGGCGCGGGCACCGCGACTCCGGCCGGGGTCCTGGGCACCCCCGAGGTGCGGGCGGCCGTGGCGCGTTCGCTGGAGCTCGGCGAGGACGACTTCGACGCTGCCGTCGACCTCGCCGACGCCGTGCTGGCGCTGGTCAAGGCCGCCGGGGCCACTGCGGGCGAGCACCCCTGGCTGGCCCGGCTCGCGCTGGTGGACGACGAGGGCGAACTCACCCGCGCCGGCGAGCTGATCCTGCCTGACAGCCCGCTCGCCGCGCTCGCCCGCGAGGACGACGCCGGGTACGTGGACGAGGACCTGCTGGAGCGCTGGGGTCCCGAAGTCCTGGCCGCGGCAGGGGCGTTGAACACCTTCGTGCTGGTCCGCGCCGAGGACGTGGTGCTCGACCCGGACGACCTGGAGCGGCTCGATCCCACCGCACCCGCCGACCGCGCCGCCGGCGGGCGTCCCACCGGCCTGCTGGACGAGGCGCCCGACGGCCTCGCCGAGTGGTGCGAGGATGCCCTGGAGGCCTTGTACCCCGACGACCGAGGGGGCACATCCCCCAGCCTGGCGGCCGGGGGGACCCCCACCCGGCCGGAGGCTCGGGGAGAGTTGGGCGTACCGCCGGTCGCCGCCGAGCTGCTGGCGGTGCGCGACCTGGACCTGATCGACGACGACGCCTGGCCCGAGGCGCTGGCCCTGCTGGCCCGACCGCCGTACCGCGACGCGGTGGTCAACCCGGTGCGCACCCTGCTGCCGGACGGCTCGTACACCGACCTGCCGCCGTACACCGCCTGGTGGCTGCGCGACCACCCGGTGCTCGGCGGCCGGGAGCCCGCCGGGCTGCGCGCGGCCGGGGCCGACCCGCTGCTGCGCGGCCTCTACGAGGAGGCCCGCACCGACCTGGACGAGCCCTTCCTGCACGCGCTGGGCGTCCGCACCACGCTGGCCGCGCTGCTCGCCGAGCCGCACGGCCCGGACGAGCTGCTGGACCGCCTGGTCGATCCGGCGGCGGGGGTCTCGCACCGCCAACTGCACGGCATCTACAGCGCGTTGGCGGCGCTTCCGGTCGACCGGATCGAGTCGCTGGACGAGGTGCGGGCCGTTCCTCCGCTGGACGCGGGCACCGGCCGCCGGCCCGACAGCACGGTGGTCGTGGACGCCGCCGAGGCGGTCGTCGCCGACGCCCCCGACCTGGTCGAGCTGCTGCACGACCACCCGGTGCTGCCCGTCGCGCCCGAGCGGGCCGCCGAACTCGCCGAACGCCTGCACGTCTCGCTGGCCAGTGAGGTCGCGGGCGGCCGGGTGCTCTCCGAGGGCACCCTGCACCGGACCCCCGCCGTGGTGCGGGAACTGCTGCCCGGCTGCCCCGCCGTGTACGAGGAGCACGAGGAGTTGCTGGTGGTCGGCCCGGACGGCGAGGAGGCCGCGATCGGCTGGCGCTGGGACACCGCCGCCACCGCGCCCGAGCTTCCGTACGAGCCCGAGGACGTCGAAGCGGCCGACGAGGAGGACGAGTTCGAGGTGCCACCGGTGCCCGGACTGCTGCACGCGGCCACCCCCGAGGGCCTCGCCGCCGGGCTCGCCTGGTCGGTCGGCCAGTGGCACCGGAGGTTCGAGATCCTGACCGCGCTCACCGAGCCCGACCGGGCCTACGAGCTGCTGGCCGCCCGGGACTTCGAGTCCTGAGACCGGTCGGTCCGAGCCGTGCGCCGGGCCCGGAGCCTGCGGTACGTCAGTACCGTGACCCCGAGCCCGGCGGCACCGGCCGTCGGCAGCCACCACCCCGGTTCGGTGGTCGACGATCCGCCGGCCACCAGCCACAGGGCCAGTAGCACCAGCAGACTGACCGCCAGCCCGCCGCAGAAGGCGATGAACGCCTCCAACTCCCCGTCCCGATCAGCCATTGCGCCCCCTCCCGACGGGACCCTTCCCCGCTGGAGGGCGACCATGCCGGGTGCCCCCGTAACCAGGGGCCCTCAGGTCAGCTCTCTTCGGACCGACTCTCCTCGGTCCGACTCTCCTCGGTCCGACTCTCCTCGGTCCGGCGGACGACGAAGCGCCAGACGATCTCCAGCAGGACCCCGGCGAGCACGGCGATGCCCACCCCGGTGAGGGGATCGCGCAGGCCGACCAGCGAGAGCTCGAAGAAGCGCGACAGCGACGGGACCCACAGGACCAGGGCGAAGGCCGCGCCCATGGCACCGATCAGGGCCAGGCGCCACGGGTCGTACGGCCGGGCCACCAGCGCGAGCACCCACATCGCCACCAGGAAGAGGGTCAGGGTGGCCACACTGGTGTCGGCCTCCAGGTCGGTCGCGTGGTCGGCCCGGGCGAGCATGTACGCCGTGAAGGTGGCCGTACCGGCGATCACGCCACCCGGCACGGCGAGCCGCAGCACCCGCCGGACGAACCCGGTCCTGGCCCGCTCGGTGTTGGGGGCGAGCGCGAGGAAGAAGGCCGGGACGCCGATGGTCAGCGAGCTCAGCACGGTCGAGTGCCGGGGCAGGAACGGGTACGGCACGTGGCAGATCACCACCAGGACGGCCAGCAGCACCGAGTAGACCGTCTTCACCAGGAAGAGGCCGGCCACCCGTTCGATGTTGCCGATCACCCGCCTGCCCTCGGCGACCACCGCGGGCAGGGTGGCGAAGCGGTCGTCGAGCAGCACGATCTGGGCCACCGCGCGGGTCGCCTCGCTGCCCGATCCCATCGCCACGCCGATGTCGGCGTCCTTGAGGGCGAGCACGTCGTTGACGCCGTCGCCGGTCATCGCCACCGTGCGGCCGCGGGACTGGAGCGCTCCGACCAGCTCGCGCTTCTGCTGCGGGGTCACCCGGCCGAAGACGGTGGTCCGGTCGGCGACCTCGGCCAGCTCGGCGGTCCCGCTCGGCAGGGTACGGGCGTCCACCGGGTGCTCGGCGCCCGGCAGGCCCAGGTGGGAGGCGACCGCACCGACCGAGACCGCGCTGTCGCCGGAGATCACCTTCGCATCGACCCGCTGGCCCTCGAAGTACCGCAGGGTGGCGGACGCGTCCTCGCGCAGCCGCTGCTGCAGCACCACCAGGGCGAGCGGGTCCAGTTGGCCGGCCGGGTCCGGCGCGTCCAGCGGGAGCGGTGAGCGGCCGAGCAGCAGCACCCGCAGGCCCCTGGCGCCCAGCTCTTCCACCTCGCCCAGGGCCGGATGGTCCCCGGGCAGCAGGACGTCGGGCGCACCGAGCAGCCAGCTGGCCTCGCCGCCCTGCGGCTCCAGGAACTGCACCCCGCTCCACTTGCGGACGGAGGAGAACGGCACGGCCTCCAGCACCCGCCAGCCGTCCTCGCCGTCCGGGCCGCCGTAGGCGTCGATCACGGCCTGCATGGACGGGTTGGGGCGGGCGTCCGCCCGGCCCATCGCACCGAGTGCCCGCCGCAGTACGGCCGGTTCGGCGGGATGCGGTCGGGCCGGCGGCGCGGCCGGGGCGAGCGGGCGCAGCTCGACCACGTCCATCCCGCCCTCGGTGAGGGTGCCGGTCTTGTCCAGACAGACGGTGTCCACCCGTGCCAGCCCCTCGATCGCCGGCAGCTCCTGCACCAGGCACTTCTTCCGCCCCAGCCGTACCACGCCGATCGCGAAGGCCACCGAGGTCAGCAGCACCAGGCCCTCGGGCACCATCGGCACGATGCCGGCCACCATCCGGCGGACGGCCTCCCGCCAGTCGTGCCCCTCCACCGCCAGCTGGCTGACGACCAGGCCGATGGCCGCCGGGATCAGCAGGTAGGTGATGAACCGCAGGATGCTGTCGATGCCGCTGCGCAGTTCCGAGCGGACCAGGGTGAACCGGGTAGCCTCCTCGGCCAGCTGGGCCGCGTACGCCTGGCGGCCGACCTTGGTGGCCGTGAAGGCGCCCGCGCCGGCGACCACGAAGCTGCCGGACATCACCACCGCGCCCGGGTGCTTGAGCACGGGATCGGGCTCGCCGGTGAGCAGGGACTCGTCGATCTCCAACCCGTCCGCCTCGGTGACCAGGCCGTCCACGACCACCTTGTCGCCGGTGCCGAGCAGCACGGTGTCGTCCAGCACGATCGAGGCCACCGCGATCTGCTGGACCGAGCCGTCCCGGCGGACCTGCGGTCTGGCCCCGCCGATCAGCGCAAGGCCGTCCAGGGTCTTCTTGGCGCGCAGCTCCTGGATGATGCCGATGCCGGTGTTGGCGACGATCACCAGGCCGAACAGCCCGTCCTGGATCGGGCCGACCACCAGGATGATCCCGAACATGACGCCGATGATCGCGTTGAACCGGGTGAACACATTGGCCCGGACGATCTCGCCGACCGAGCGGCTGGAGCGGACCGGTACGTCGTTGACCTGGCCGCGCGCGACCCGGTCGGCGACCTCCGCCGCGGTCAGCCCGCTCCGGCGGCCGGGGCCGGCCCCCGGGGAACTGGCGCCCGGGTTCGCCGGACCACGTCCGCCGTCCGCCGCCTCTTCAGCCGGGTGCGTCATGGGACCGACTGTAGGTGGGCGTTTTCTCCGGTGCGCCCGCTGCGAGGCGATTCAGTCCAACCGAGTGGTGGGGGGTTCGGCGGCCTCGGCGGCCGCCCTGCTGCGCCTGATGGCGTCCCGGCGGGCGCGGCAGTACCAGAGGCCGATCAGGCCGAGGCAGCCGCCGGCCAGGCAGATCCACTGCCAGTTGCCGTGCCCGTTCCGCTCCAGCGTGCTGTGGAACGGCAGCAGCGCCACGAAGGCGACGAACCACAGCACCGTGCCGCCGCCGACGATCGCGACGTCGTTCGCTTCGAGCGGCGGTGGAGAGGGGCGCAGCGGGGTCTTGGGCATGGCCTCAAGAGTACGGGGGCGGCGGGCCGGCGGTTCGGATGGCCTCCAGGATCTCCGGGGCCCGGCCGGCTCGCTCCTGTCCCGGCCGGCCCCTCGACCGGCCGGCCCCTCGACCGGCCGGCCCCTCTCGGCCGGCCCGGTGCCCGCGCGGTCGGTCTTCGCGTGGCCGGCCGGGCTCTCGCATGGTCGATCCGCCTGCGGTTGGCTCCGGGGTGACCGGCCGTCATACCGCAAGTGATCGTAAGGGATGCCTTCTACGCGCGAAGATGGCGGGTGCACGACCGAGGCGCACATACTTGAGGTTCCGGTTGGCTCCGGCGTGTTGCCTTGACCGCTTGGTGCTCCCGGGACCCGGCCACCGTCGCTCCGGGTATCCCCTCCTCCTCCGCCCCCATCCGACGAGGACCTCCCGTATGTCTCCGCTGGCCCAGCCGACCGCCACGTCGCCCGAGCCTCCCCAGGACGCCCTCTCCCCCAAGGGCCCCCTGGACCGCTTCTTCCGGATCTCCGAACGGGGCTCCAGCCTCCCGCGTGAGGTGCGCGGCGGTATCGCCACCTTCTTCACCATGGCCTACATCCTGGTGCTGAACCCGATCATCCTCGCCAGCGGCACGGACATCACCGGCGCCCACCTGAACAGCGGCCAACTGGTCACGGCGACCGCCCTCACCGCCGGTGTCACCACCCTGCTGATGGGTGTCATCGGCAATGTGCCGATCGGTCTGGCCGCCGGGCTGGGCGTCAACACCATCGTCTCCCTCCAGCTCGCGCCCAAGATGACCTGGGCCGACGCCATGGGCATGGTGGTGCTGGCCGGCTTCGCGATCATGCTGCTGGTCGCCACCGGCCTGCGCGAGCGGGTGATGAGCGCGGTGCCGATCGGCCTGCGGAAGGCCATCGCGATCGGTATCGGCCTGTTCATCGCCCTGGTCGGCCTGGTCGACTCCGGCTTCGTCAGCCGGATCCCGGACGCCGCCCACACCACCGTCCCGCTCCAGCTCGGCGGCAACGGCCACCTCAACGGCTGGCCGGTACTGATCTTCATCCTGGGTCTGCTGCTCACCCTGGTCCTGGTGATCCGCAAGGTGCCCGGCGCCATCCTGATCTCCATCGCCACCACGACGCTGGTCGCGGTGATCGTCGACGAGCTGGCGACCGTCCCCGCCCTGCGCTGGGGCCTCACCGTCCCCGCTTGGCCCGGCAACCCGGTCGCCGCGCCCGACTTCGGCCTGGTCGGCAAGGTCAGCCTGTTCGGCGGCTTCCACCGGGTCGGCGTGCTGACCGGTGTGCTCTTCGTCTTCACCGTGCTGATGTCCTGCTTCTTCGACGCGATGGGCACCATCCTGGGCGTCGCGGACGAGGCGCACCTGCTGGACGAGAAGGGCGACCTGCCCGGCATCAACAAGGTGCTGATGATCGACGGTGTGGCCACCGCCCTCGGCGGCGCCACCTCCTCCTCCGCCAACACCTGCTTCGTGGAGTCCACCGCTGGCGTCGGCGAGGGAGCCCGTACCGGCTTCGCCTCGATCGTCACCGGCGGGCTCTTCCTGGGCGCCCTGTTCCTGACCCCGCTGGCCACCATGGTCCCCGCCCAGGCGGCCACCCCCGCACTGGTCACGGTCGGCTTCCTGATCCTGGCGAACTCCGTCCGGGAGATCGACTGGAGCGACTACACCATCGCCGTCCCGGCCTTCCTGACCATGGTGATGATGCCGTTCACGTACTCGATCACCAACGGCCTGGGTATGGGGTTCATCACCTTCTGCGTCCTCCGCGTTGCCGCCGGCCGGGGACGTGAGGTGCCGGTTGCGATGTACGCGGTGGCCGGCGTCTTCGCCTTCTACTACCTGATGCCGGCGTTCGGTCTGCTCTGACCCTCGCTGCGGGGTTCTCGACGGCCTCACACCTCCCCGGGTGTGGGGCTGTCCGCACGTCTGGCCAAAGGCGCCAGTATTCGTCAGTCTGACGCGAATTTGCCCGATGCGGCCGCTCGGGCGGTCGGCCTCTGAGATGCCGAGGGTCCATCGGGTGGGGCCGCAGCAATGCAGTCGAAGATCCACGGGGAACGTCCGATCTACGAGAACCCATGGGTGAACCTGTGGCTGGCTGATATCGAGCAGCCCGATGGTCACCGCTGGGAACATCACGTGATCAAGCTGCGGCACCATCATGAGGACCTGCTTCTCGCTGTTCACGACGGCAGCCACAGCGAACCCCTGGAAACCTGCGCCTGGTCCACGTGATCCACGGGGCCCGAGGGGTCGAGGCGCCCAACGGCTTCCTGACCGTCGTCTTCGCAGCCCACTCCTGGTCAGGCGAACTCACGAACGGGGAGCCCGAGAAGCACTCAGAGGTTGCTGGGGTCAGCGTCGACACCATCCCCCAGGAGTTCGTGTCTACCACGAGGGTGGCCCTGCTCGGCTACCTCGACAACGGGCCCAGTGTCTCCCTCGACTCGTGGCAGGGCAGATCGTCGGCGCCGACACGGTGATCTCCAGCCTTGGCGGCCGTAGGTGTCGAACAGGCCGCCGTCACCGTTGCGCCCGAGGTGCCGGACAGGCAGTGCGAAGGCGTCCTGGCCGTCCCGGAGGCGATCGGGCGGTGATCGTTCTGTAGTGCGAGCGGACGCGTGGGCGCGGGTTTGTGCGAACACCGTGAGGGCTTGGGGAGTTGGGGCGATCATGGGTGCTTGCGTGGCATGACCATGGTTGGATGGCCCGCGGCCCGGGGTCGGGCGGGTGTCTGGTGCTGCACGCCCCGGTGACGCGAAGTCGCAAGGTGCGTACCGTCGTCGGGGTCCGTGCGGCCCGAGGGGCGGACAGAGTCGGGGGATTACACAGCACTGCTGACAACACTGTCGGAGGGCACCTTGCGCATCCTGCTGATCGCCAGCGCGTTCAACAGCCTCACCCAACGCGTCCACGCCGAACTGCGGGAGCGGGGCCACCACGTCGGCGTCGAACTCGCCCTCGGGGACCAGCCGGTAAGGGCCGGCGTGGCCCGGTTCCGACCCGATCTGATCCTGGCCCCGATGCTCACCCGGGCGATACCGGAGGACATCTGGGCGCGGTACACGGTGCTGATCGTGCACCCCGGCCCCAAGGGGGACCGCGGCCCGTCCTCGCTGGACTGGGCGATCCACGAGGGCGCTTCCGAGTGGGGCGTCACGGTGCTGCAGGCGGTCGCCGAGATGGACGCGGGTCCGATCTGGGCCTCGGTCCCGTACCCCGTACCGCCGTGCGGCAAGAGCGAGTTGTACCGGAACGAGGTCGCCGATGCGGCCCTGGAGGCGGTCCTGTTGGCGGTGGACCGCTTCGAGAGCGGGTGGTCGGCGGCCGAGCCGCTGGACTACGGGCGCTGGGACGTCCAGGGCCGGCTCCGCCCGTACCACAAGCAGGAGTTCAGGCGGATCGAGTGGGCGGCGGACGACACCGCCACGGTGCTGCGCAAGCTGCGCTCCGCCGACTCGCAGCCGGGTGTGCTGGACGAGCTGTACGGACGCGAGTTCTTCCTGCACGGTGGGCACGCCGAGGACGAACTCCGGGGCGTGCCCGGTTCGGTGATCGCCACCCGGGACGGCGCGATCTGCCGCGCCACCGTTGACGGCGCGGTCTGGATCCCGCAAATGCGCCCGCGGCGCGCTCCCGACGGGCCGGCGACCTACAAGCTGCCGGCCGTCCAGGCGCTCGGCGACCTGGTGGCGGACGTACCGCACTCGCCGATCTCTCCGGTGGCGGCGGCCTGGCGGAAGGACACCTGGTCGGAGATCCGTTACCGGGAGGAGGGGAAGGTCGGCTACCTCGAATTCACCTTCCCCAGCGGCGCGATGAGCACCGGGCAGTGCCGGCGGCTGCTGGCCGCGTACCGCGAGGCGGTGGAGCGTCCGACCTCGGTCCTGGTGCTCGGCCCGCCCCGGGACTTCTTCTCCAACGGCATCCATCTGAACGTGATCGAGGCCGCGGCCGACCCCGTCGAGGAGTCCTGGCAGAACATCAACGCCATGGACGACCTGGTCGAGGCGATCCTCACCACCGAGGACAAGGTCACGGTCGCGGCCCTGGCCGGGAACGCGGCGGCCGGCGGTCTGATGCTGGCGATCGCGGCGGACGAGGTGTGGTGCCGGGAGTCGGCGGTGCTCAACCCGCACTACCGGCTGATGGGCCTGCACGGCTCCGAGTACTGGACGTACACCCTGCCGCGCCGGGTCGGCCCCGAGTGGGCGGCCCGGCTGACCACGGCGGCGCTGCCGGTCGGTGCCAGGCAGGCCCGGCTGCTCGGCCTGGTGGACCGGACGAAGTCCGGCAGCGCGGCGGAGTTCCGTTCCTGGACGGTGCGGCGGGCCGAAGCGCTGGCGGCGGCACCGGGGTTGGAGGCGCGGCTGCTGGAGAAGAAGCGGCGGCGGGCCGAGGACGAGGCGGCGAAGCCGCTCGCGGCGTACCGGGAGGAGGAGCTGACCGAGATGCGGCGCAACTTCCGGGGCCCCGAGGAGCCGTACCACGCGCTGCGGCGCGCCTTCGTGCACAAGGTGTGCCCGGCGGCCACGCCGGAGCACCTGAGGGGCTGAGGACTCCCGCCGGGGTGGGGGGGGGGGGGGGGGGGGACGCCCCCCCCCCCCCCCCCCCCCCCCCCTTCGCTTCCTCATCAGGTAAAAATACACCTCCCCTCACCTGGTGA